>NZ_KI911560.1:2114017-2416020 GCF_000515275.1 Methylophilus sp. 5 | reverse complement strand
CGGATATGCGCAGCATGCCTGTGCAGTTGACTGAAGCAGGATTGAACCTGATTAATAACGCAGTAGAAGCACATATTGCCAATGAGCAAGCTATCCTCGACTGGCTACCAGTTGTAGCACGTAAGCAATTAGACGAGCATCTGGCCGCGCTTTTATCCGTCCTGGAAACACCGATTGAACCCCTCCAAGATTGAGGATAACCGTCTACGCCAGCGCCTTTGATTGAGACATCTTTTTTCGATCACTTTACTTTACTATCGCCGTGCGATAGCATTTAGTCATGATCGAATCCTTTAAAGATAACGATGTAGCCCTATTATTTAATGGCACTCGTGTTGCTCGATTCGCCAATATCGAAACCATTGCAATGCGTAAACTGGCCATGCTCAATCGGGTTCTACGGGTTGAAGAGTTGCGAATACCGCCCAACAATCGTCTCGAAGCTTTAAAAGGTGACCGTAAAGGCCAGTTTAGCATCAGAGTGAATGACCAGTGGCGCATCTGTTTCAGATTTGCAAACGGGCAAGCGTTTGATGTTGAAATTGTGGATTACCACTAACCACCCAAACAAGGAGCAAAGCTATGCGTGAAGTTGCATACCCCACCGCCGGTGAAATATTGCTTGAAGAGTTTTTAAAACCTTACGGCATTACCCAATATCGCCTTGCAAAAGAGATTGGCGTTTCGCAAGCGCGCATCGCCGAAATTATTGCCGGTAAACGAGCGATTACCGTTGATACAGGCTTACGTTTATCTAAGTACTTTGGATTAAATGATGCATTTTGGACTGGCTTACAAATGGATTATGAAACAGCCACACAAAAGGAACAGATGGCAGAGACACTGACTAAAATAAAACCGTTAGAGCAGAGGGCAGCTTAGAAGGATTTAGTTTTACTCTGACCCTAATTATCGCAATGTTTGCGAAACGTTCAGAGATTGTTGGTGGGTGGGTATTGATTGCGATGGGCTCGTACATTCTTTATGAACATCTATGGTAACGTTAATGGTTTGTTGATTTAAGCATATACATATTGCAAACTAAGAATTAAAAACTCAGCTGTAAAATATCTTTTAATTTTGCATATTAGATTCCTGTAATTTTTAACAAAAATAATGGAGAGGTTAATGGCGAATTTACCCTATGTCGTAGCAGGTAGCACTCTTGAAAAGATGCTGGAGAAAATTAAAACAGCATCTGTACCTGAGAAGTTCTCTCAAGATTTTGTCTCAACAAAACTATCCCTAAAAGGCGGTACAGCTAGATCACTAATTCCATTTATCAAGAAAATGGGATTGGTAACATCAGATGGAACGCCAACTGATAGATATAGAGAGTTTAGAAATCCAGAAAAATCAGGATTCGCTATCGCAGCTGCAATAAGAGAACTATACGAAGAACTATTCGCAATGAATGAATATGTTTACGAGCTGGATAATAACAAGCTGAAAGGATTAATAGTTGAAGCAACTGGAGACGTAGCTAGCTCATCGGCTGTAACAAAGACTTTGACCACTTTCACCTCCTTGAAGAAACTAGCCAATTTTGATTCAGAAGTTAGTCGAAATTCCGATGATTTAAATAGTAAAAAAATTGACAGTACTCCATCAATTACAATTCCTAACTTTATTCAGGCAGCTCCCAATACGGCTAAGTCTCAGCAAGAAGGAATAAATTTATCTTATACAATCAATTTAAATTTACCAGCTACTACAGACATTGAGGTTTTTAACGCGATATTCCAAAGCTTAAAACAACATTTACTGCAGGAGTAGAAATGAGCAGATCAGCAGCAGTTAAATCTTTTGCTATGACCAATATGCTATTAGAGGCTGAGTTAGATAAAGTTGAAGAAAAGTATCAAATCGATCTAGGCAGAAATAAGAATAAGGCCAGTAAAATCGAAGATGATTATTTCCCTCAGTTTTCATCTTCCTTACGTGCTGAAGCTAGAAAAATGGCTCAGCATTACGAAGTTTTTTACTGCCTAGAAAAATCTATCCGTGAGTTAATTATTGATGTATTCGAAGCTTCTGACAATCCCGATTGGTGGAAAAAGTCCGTTCCAGAGGCAATAAGACTTAATGTGCAAAAAAGCATACAAAAAGAAAAGGAAGCCGCAGTTACTCAAAGGTCTACAGAACCAATTGATTACACTACATTCGGTGAGTTAAGCGAAATTATCAAATCTAATTGGAGCCTTTTTGGCGGTGCTGTATTCAAAGACTTAAAAGCAGTTGAAAAAGTCATGGCCAATTTAAACTCTTTAAGAAATCCTATTGCTCATTGCTCACCATTGGCTGATGATGAGGTTCTTAGGCTTGAACTAGCTTTGCGTGACTGGTTTAGAATAATGACCTAGCATTCTGGAAGAAAATAAATAGGTAAAAGTGCCTTATTCACATTTAAGATTTCTATCCCTAAATCCCTTGTGAACTATTAATATCCACACGATATAAGTCGAAACACTTAGAACCACAAACAATCATCCGTTAAAATACCCTCCACTCTCGTTTAGTCAGAAATACTATGGATAACCGCATTCCCGTCACGCTGCTCACTGGTTTTTTGGGCAGCGGCAAAACCACCCTGCTCAACAAACTGCTGCATAACCCTGCGATGAAAGACACTGCCGTGATCATCAATGAGCTCGGTGAGGCAGGCCTGGACCAGATTTTTGCTAATAGCCAGATTTCGCAAACGATTGAGAGCGAGCATATTGCCGATAACACGGTGTTGTTGAGTTCCGGCTGTTTGTGCTGCTCACTCAAAAACGAGCTGGCGGACACGATGCGGGATTTGTTTTTTAAGCGCAGTTTGCAGGCAGTGCCGCAGTTTAACCGCTTGGTGATTGAAACCACTGGCATGGCGGACCCTGGCCCGATTTTGGCTAACTTGATGAATGAGCCGGTGATTGAATCGGTTTACCGCCTAGACGCGGTGGTGGTGACGATTGATGCGGCGTATGGCTTGCAGCAGATTGCCGAGCAAAAAGAAGCCTTAAAACAAGCCGCAGTGGCGGATGTGTTGCTGATCACCAAGCGCGACACGGCGACACCTGAACAGATTGAGGCCTTGCAGGCGAAGCTGAACGAAATCAACCCGAATGCGACGCAGCAGTTTGTGTCGCATGGCGAGATAGACCCGATGCAGATTATTGATGTAGGCTTGTTTGATTTTGCGAACAAGCAGGCCAACCCGCAGCGCTGGTTACGTGCGCCTGCCAGTGGGTTTAGCGCAGCTAAAAAAGGCACGCTGCCTAAAGCACCTGCGCATGATGATGTGAATACGTTTACGGTGTATTTGCCTAAACCAATGGCGTGGGCTGACTTTAAAGGCGTGATCCTTAAGCTGTGCCAAACACATGGTGAAAAGCTGCTGCGTTTAAAAGGCATTTTGCATGTGGAAGATGCGCCTGCGCCGCTGGCGATTCACGCGGTGCACTTTACGCCCTACCCGCCGACCTTGCTTGAAGGCTGGGATGAAGAAGAACCGATTAGCCGCATTGTGATTATCGGCAAGGGGATTGATGAGGAAGCTGTGCGCACAATGCTGACGCAGTTTTAGAAATAAGCCTCTGCGCGGGTGAATGCTTTGTTGCGCCGTGCTAGTGATTAAAAGTAGTTATTTTGGAGTTGATATGGGACGTTATTTAGAAAGATTATTAGAAGGCTGGATTTTTCAGAGCCGTTGGTTAATGGCGCCGATGTATCTCGGCCTGGTGGGTGGCTTGTTTATTTTGCTGGTTAAATTTGGCCAGGAGTTCTTTCATATTGCGGTGCATTTAGCCTCGTTCTCAGAGCAGGAAACCGTGCTCTCATTGCTGGCGCTGGTCGATATTACTTTAGTCGGCAACTTGCTGATTATGGTGATTTTTAGCGGTTATGAAAACTTTGTGTCGCGCATAGACACGGCAAACAGTGAAGACCGCCCGGAGTGGATGGGTAAAGTGGATTACTCAGGCCTCAAGCTCAAACTCATCGGCTCGATTGTGGCGATTTCTGCCATCGACCTGCTCAAAGCGTTTGTGCACCAAAGCTCGGGCACGGCGAGTTTTAGCACCGAGCAAATGGCCTGGCTGGTGGGCATACACCTGACCTTTATCATCACTGGCGTATTATTTGCCTGGATGGATAGAATCGCTGGTCATGGCGGCGGCCATAAATAGATGCACCACTTTTAAGCAACCCGCCGCTGGCGGGTTTTTTATTGCCTGATGCACTGGCTATAAACAACCAAGTTTGCAATAAAAGGCAAATCATGGCTGCTTATTTGAGAAATGGCAGCAAAAGGCTATTTTCTTCCATCAATTATATTGTCAACAATGTTGGTTTAATGCAGGTAGATAATTGTCGCGATACTTATTTTACTTGTTGCAGTACCCGGAGAAAAACCATGCGCCTGGCTATACTGAATAAATTTAAAAAAACATCCTCGCCGGAACAACGGCAACCACAGAGTGACCAGCGAGGGCAAATGGACGCCATTAGCAAGGTCATGGGCGTGATTGAGTTTGATCTCAAAGGTAACATCATTGCCGTGAACGATAAGTTTGCGGCGGTCACCGGTTACAGCAAACAGGAAATCGTCGGCCAGCACCATCAGATGTTTGTTGCCGCCGATGAGAAAGCCACCCCTGAATATAAACAATTTTGGGATAAATTAAGCCGTGGCGAGCCAGACGAAGGTCAATACAAGCGTATTGGTAAAGCCGGGAAAGAAATTTGGCTGCAAGCCAGCTACAACCCGATTTTTGGGGCGGATGGCAAGCCGTTTAAAATCGTTAAATATGCGACAGACATTACGGCAGATAAACGTAGAAACGCTGACTTTGCCGGCCAAATAGAGGCCATTAGCAAAGTAATGGGCGTGATTGAGTTTGATCTCAAGGGCAATATCACTGCGGTGAACGATAACTTTGCTGCCGTCACCGGTTATAGCAAACAAGAGATCATCGGCCAGCCGCATAGCATGTTCGTTGAAACGGCTTATAAAAACAGTGCGGCATACAAACAGTTTTGGGAACAACTCGGCCGTGGCGAGCCAGACGAAGGCCAATACAAGCGCATAGGCAAAGGCGGTAAAGAAATCTGGCTGCAAGCCAGCTACAACCCGATTTTTGATGCCGAAGGCAAGCCATTTAAAGTGGTGAAATACGCCACTGACATCACCGCAGAAAAACGCAGCAATGCTGACTTTGCCGGGCAAATTAGCGCCATTAGCAAAGTGATGGGCGTGATTGAATTTGACCTCAGCGGCAAGGTGACTGCTGTGAACGATAATTTTGCCGCCGTGACTGGCTATAGCAAACAAGAAATCATTGGCCAACACCACCAAATGTTTGTCGAAACCAACTATAAAAACAGCCCGCAATATAGACAGTTTTGGGACAAATTAGGCCGTGGTGAACCAGACGAAGGCCAATACAAACGCATAGGCAAAGGCGGCAAAGAAATCTGGCTGCAAGCGAGCTACAACCCGATTTTTGATGCCGAGGGCAAGCCATTTAAAGTGGTGAAATATGCCACTGACATCACCGCCGACACACTTAAAAACGCTGACTTTGCCGGGCAAATTAGTGCCATTAGCAAAGTGATGGGCGTGATTGAGTTTGACCTCAGCGGTAAAGTGACCGCCGTGAACGATAATTTTGCCGCCGTCACCGGTTATAGCAAGCAAGAAATCATTGGCCAGCACCACCAGATGTTTGTGGAAGCTGCTTATAAAAACAGCCCGGAATATAAACACTTTTGGGACAAATTAGGCCGCGGTGAACCCGACGAAGGCCAATATAACCGCGTTGGCAAAGGCACTAAAGAAATCTGGCTGCAAGCGAGCTACAACCCGATTATGGATGCCGAGGGCAAACCATTTAAAGTGGTGAAATATGCCACTGACATTAGCGCCAAAGTGGCTGAAGCACTGGCGATGAAGCAAGCGGTGCATGAAACGGCAGATGTGGTTGCCGCCACCAAAGCGCACGACCTGACCCAACGCATTGAAACGGCCAATAAACAAGGCGAAATCAAGCAGTTGTGTGAGGGCGTGAATGAGATTGTAGACACCATGAGCAATATTTTGTCGGCGATTAAAGTCGCGGGCGAAACCATTAACTCGGCGGCCTCAGAGATTTCACTGGGCAATAATGATTTGTCGCAACGCACCGAAGAGCAAGCCAGCTCGCTGGAGGAAACCGCCACCAGCATGGAACAAATTGCCACCAATGTGAAAAATAATGCTGAAAACGCCAAACTGGCGCATGGCATGACAGACCAGGCTAATGATATTGCCACCAAAGGCGGCGAAGTGTTTGGCAAAGTGGTGACGACCATGTCCGAAATCACAGAGAGCTCCTCGCGTATTGAAGAGATTATTTCGGTGATTGATGGCATTGCGTTTCAAACCAATATTCTGGCGCTCAATGCGGCGGTAGAAGCCGCGCGTGCAGGCGAGCAAGGCCGTGGCTTTGCCGTGGTGGCCAGTGAGGTGCGCAACCTGGCACAACGCTCTGCCAGTGCCGCCAAAGAAATCAAGGTGCTGATTAATGACTCGGCCGAAAAAGTCGCTAATGGCTCACAATTTGTTGAGCAAGCGAGCGGCACAATGGAAGAACTTGTGAGCGTAATCAGCAAGTTTTCGCAGTTGATAGGCGAAATTACTGTTGCTTCTGTTGAGCAAAGCACCGGCATTGAGCAAATCAACCTGGCCGTCTCCCAAATGGATGAAGTGACCCAGCAAAATGCCGCGCTGGTAGAAGAAGCTGCGGCAGCAGCCATGTCGCTGGTGACCCAGGCAGAGAAACTGCAAGAAACAGTGAATCAATACCAGTTGCCTGATGAGGAAACTGCATCATACAGCGCTGGCAGCCGGGCATATTTGCCTAGAACCGGCACCGATAATTACTAATAGCAATAATGTTTGACTTAAAACCCGCCAGCTGGCGGGTTTTATTTTTGCCGTTATATGCGTGTTTATATCTGCACCCGGCTCCCCAACTCAATCACGCTATTGGCCGGGATATTAAAGTACTCTACCGCACTGCTGGCATTGCGTGACATGACCGAAAATAATTGGTCGCGCCAGCGTGGCATGGCACCACCGACGTCTGGCACAATAATATCGCGGCTTAAAAAGTAGGAGTTGGTAAACGGGTCCAGGCGCTCGCCATCTAGCGTGAGTTGCAGCAAGGCTTGCGGAATATCAGCATGTTGCATAAAGCCGTAGCGCAGTTGCACTTGCCAAAAGCCATCGGCCAGGCGCGTAGCGGTTACGCGCTCAGCGGTATTCATAAACGGCACGTCTTCAAATGACACATTTACCAACAGGTTGCGCTGATGCAGCACCTGATTATGCTTGAGGTTATGCATCAAGGCCTGCGGCACGGTCTCGAGGTTAGACACCATATAAACAGCGGTTCTTGCCACCTGCGGCAACTTGCTGCTAGCCAGTGTGGCGAGCAAGGGCGCTAGTTTTGGGTCGGTATCGGCAATGCTATGCAGCAAGGTAAAGCGCCCTTTTTTCCAGGTGGTCATTAGCACAATCAGCACCACACTCAACGCTATTGGAAACCAGCCGCCTTGCAAAAACTTCATCGAGGCTGAGCTAAACAAAATCGCATCTACCGCGCCCAATGCGCCTGTGATCACCCACGCCAACCAGGCCGGAAACTGCCAGCGCTGGCGCATGACCACAAACAGCAGAATGGTGGTGATGAACATGGTGCCTGTGACGGCGATGCCATAAGCAGAGGCCAATGCCGATGAACTTTGAAAGGCCAGACAGACCACAATCACTGCCAGTAACAACGCCCAGTTAACTGCAGGAATATAGATCTGCCCCGACTCACTGGCCGAGGTATGAATAATGCGCATACGCGGCAAAAAGCCTAATTGAATCGCCTGCCGCGTCATGGAAAACGCGCCGGAAATCACCGCCTGCGAGGCAATAATCGTCGCCAGCGTGGCTAGAATCACTGCGGGGATTAACAATGGCTGCGGAAACGATAAATAGAACGGATTGCTAACAGTCTCGGGATGCTGCAACAGCAACGCGCCCTGCCCCAGGTAATTTAAAGCCAAACAGGGAAACACAAGCCCCAGCCAAGCCAATTGTATGGCTGGGCGGCCAAAGTGACCCATGTCAGCATACAAAGCCTCGGCACCGGTGACTGCCAGCAAGATGGCTCCAATGGCGATAAACACCCCGGCGCCACGCGCTTGCAAAAACTGCCAGGCATGTTGCGGATGCAGCGCTTGCAATATGTCTGGCGCTTGGGCAATTTGCCACAGGCCTATGGTCGCCAATGCAACAAACCAGACGATGACAATTGGCCCGAAAAAACGGCCCACTGCATGCGTGCCATGCCGCTGAAACCAGAACAGGCCAATGAGAATACCAATGGTAATGGGTAATACTTGTGCGGCGAGCGCGGGCGCAGCCACTTGCAAGCCCTCAACGGCTGAGAGCACCGAAATGGCGGGCGTAAGCACGCTGTCACCGTAAAACAAAGCTGCACCGAGCACGCCCAACAGCAACAACCAGCCGGTACGCTTATCTTGCGGGCGCAAACTGGACACTGCCAGTGACAGCAAGGCCATGACACCACCCTCGCCCTTGTTGTGCGCGCGCAACACCAGCAACACATATTTAAAGGTCACCACAAACATCAGCAGCCAAAAAATAGACGAAATCGCCCCCAGAATATTGGCCTGATTAAGCGGCACGCCGGTGCTCTCGCTAAAAATGACTTGTATGGTGTAGAGCGGGCTGGTGCCGATGTCGCCGTACACCACGCCGATGGCGCCCAGCGCCAGTGCCGCCAAACTACTTTTTCGTATGGAAAGATTGTCCATCACATCCCCTTATGGTTGATTGATGGAGGCAGTGTGCGACTAACGGTATATCAATCGCATAAACAAACGGGATAAATACCTCAGGCGAGGCGATAACCGATGCCGAGCTCAGTGAGTAAGGTTTGTGGGCTGGATGGATGGTCTTCAAGCTTGGCACGCAAGCGGCCAATATGAATACGCAGGTAATGCGTGTCGTTAATGTAATCTGCCCCCCATACCTGCGCCAAGAGCTGGCTGTGGGTAAAAATGGTGCCGGGTTTGCTGGCCAGTAACATCAGCAACGCATGCTCAATCGGGCTTAAATGCAGCGGCTCGCCATGTTTGGTGACCATGCCACTGGCGCGGTTGATGCTTAACGATTGATGTTGATACACATGGTCGCGCATCTGCATGATTGCAGTGCGCCGCAACGCGACTTGTATTCTGGCCAAGAGCTCCGGCAAACCAAACGGTTTCATCAGATAATCATCGGCGCCCAGGTTTAGGCAATGCACTTTATCCTGCTCGTCCTGCCGGGCAGAGAGCACCAAAATAGGCACGTCAGAATAGCCGCGCAGATGCGGGATAAACTGCTCACCTTCACCATCTGGCAAGCCTAAATCGAGAATCACCATGGCAAAACCACTCGCCGCGCGGGCTTGCGCGAGGTCACGCGCATGTTGCACGCGATAGCCATGCGCCGACAATGCAGGCAACAAAAAGGTGTAAACGCCGGGGTCGTCTTCTACCAACAGCACGGTTGGTTGCGCTACGTGGCTCATGACTCAGGCCCCTGTAGTAAATCTGCCGCCCGCGCATAAGGAAACAGCAGCCGCACACAGGTGCGCTGGTCTGCACCGGGGGCAATGTGTACCTGGCCTAAATGCAATTGCATCATACTGTGCACAATTGAGAGACCCAACCCAAAGCCGCGCATGCCCGCCACAGCCTGCTTGTGCGTTTCAAATGCAGCGATGGCAAAGCCAGGCGCAAACCCCGGCCCCTGATTCAACACCGACAACACCAGCCATGGCGCCTCTATAGTCATCGCCACCTCAACCACACTGCCAGCCTCGCGCCACTGCAAAGCATTATCAATCAGATTTGCCAGCGCATGCGCCACCAGCACCGCATCTACCTTAAATAGCACGTCTTGCTGCGGGTCTAGCTTGGGCAAAGTCACTTGCACCGCCACCGCAGGTGTTCGTTGCAAATAACGCTGCACAACGTGTTGAATAATGTCTGGCGGCGACTGCCAATCCAGATGCAAACTACTGCTACCCGCATCCAGTTTGACCAGTGTCAGAATATTCTCGGTGGCCTGGGTCAAATAGCTGGCTTCGGCCTGAATACTTTGTAATAACTGTGCAGACTGCGTGGGCGCCAGCGCAATCTGCGCGTCTGCCAGCACATTCACCGCCCCTATAATGGCAGTGAGCGGCGTACGCATATCGTGCGACAGCGCCGTTAACAGGGTCTTTTTAAAATGCGCCTCACTGGCATCACGCGCGGCTTGTGCTAGCGCAATTTGCTGGCGTAATTTGATGGTTGCTTGCGCACATTGATGGGTGAGCAAGCGCAAAAAATGCAGGTCTGGCGTAGCCTCATGGGCGCTAAACACCAATACCTCAGGCTGCGACAAGCCAAACGGCAACAGGCAGGCGCCCAACTCGGGCCAATCTGCAGTGCCTGCCCCAATCGCGCGCTGGTAATCCAGTGCCCATTGCACGCTGGAGGCCTGCAGCTCGATGGGTGGCGTTCCGGCCAGAGTCGTTAATGCGCCAGCATCGGATAATTGCACCACACTCACTTGCCAGCCGAATACCTCGTGCAGATGCTGGCAGGCCGCGTGCAACAAATGTTCAACGCTGGGTTGAATCGCCAGCAGCTCCGCCAACGATTGAAAAAAGCGTGATTGTTGTGCGGCGTGTTGCGCCTGTTGCCTTTGCTGCTTTAATTGCTGCATGGCGCGACTCACAATCAGTGCGAGTGTGGCAAATACACTGAGCATGACCCAGGATTGCAGGCTGGCGATGCCCAAGCTATAGCGGGGCTCAATAAAACAATAATTGATCAGCAACACAGCGATGACGGCCGTGAGCAAGGCATGCGAAAAACGCAAAAAATACGCTGCCCACAACACACACAACATATATAACAGCGCGATGACCGTTACCCCAAGCAGGGTAAAATAAAACAAGCCCAGGCTGGTCACCAATGCCAGGCCGGCTATTAAAACGCTATAGGGTTGCCAGGCTAGCGGTTTTGACAAAGCAGGATAATCAACGTTGCCTGGCATCATCAATGGCCGTGACTACCGCCCGTAAACATCCAGGTTTTTATAGTTGGGCCCAAAAAACTCTTTCATCATAAAGTCTTCAAGGAAGGCATTGTCTGCCGGGCGGGCAGATAGCGAGATGGTGCGGCCCAGACGGTTGGATATCCAGTCAAAATCGCCGTTGTAATGCTCACGGATAATCGCGATCATACGGCGCATCATCATCAGCCGAATATCTTCACCATTGCGCGCCTCCACCTCGTAATACTGCGTATTGGCCGAAGTGTAATCATTGACCCAGCCCTTAAAGCTGAACGTTGCATTGTATGGATCCATGCGCCGGATCTGGAACAAACCATTGGTGCCAAACTTCAGGTTGTTCATAATGTTTTTATTACGGCGTTCATCCTCAGATGGCCCACGCTCGGCAGCCGCAGCGGCGTCATTCACCTGCTTGGCGGCCATTTCGTCAGAGTTACGATCTGACTGCCTACGCTTGATAAAGTTAGAAAAATCTTCCACCGGCGGTGACGGCATAGGCGGTGTTTGCTCTGGCCTATTCTGCGGCTTGGGCTCAGGCAACTTAAACGGGCTATCCGGCCGTTGTGATTGAATGATTTTTTTAGGTAATTTTGGCTCAGACTTAGGCTGTGGCTTGGGTCTGGGTTGTGGTTCAGGTGGAGGCTCAGACGGCATTTGTGGCGGCGGTGACACCTTGGGTGTTTTAGGCGCGGGCACGCCAACATCCAGCACGATATTGAGCGGCTCTTGGGCCGGTTCTTCAAGTGGCTTGAGCAAGTCCAGTAAAAACCCCCAGAACAATACCGCATGAAACAGCAGCGACAGAAAAAACGCCCACATCAGGCGCGCCGGGATATGCAACACGCGGTCGCGTTGCTTGGGCTTTAGCCAGTTTGGCGTACTAAAGGGTTCAAAAGGAGAAGGCTGCATCAACTGAATTAATCAAAATAGCGGATGTCACGCATCACGATTGCATTTCTAGCCAGAGTTTTTCAAGACGTTTGATTGAGACAGGATAAGGGGTTCTTAATTCCTGCGCAAATAATGATACACGCAACTCTTGCAACTGCCACGTAAAGTCTTGTAACCGGCTTGTTACAGGCAAATGCGCTTTGCGCAATTGATCAATTTTTTGCTGCCAGCGCTGCTCTAGCTGCGCTAACGCCTGTGCGTGACGGCCATCGCGCTCTATGCTGGTTGGATATTTATCTATGCGCATTTTAATCGCTTTGAGATACCGCGGCAGATGCGGCAGATGCTCCCACGGCGTCTGGCTAAAAAAACCATGGTAGAGCATGCCTTGCAACTGCTGCTCACTCTCGCGTTTAATTTTCTGTGTCACTGGCGTCATTTTTTGCAACGCGGCAACCAGTATTTGATATTCGTTGGCAATCAGTTGTGCCTGCCGGGTGAGTGCCTCGGTCACGGCGGGCAACCGCGTGCGCGCACGCGCTTTGAGCTGCATAAACGCTGCATTGGTGCGCGGCAGCTCATCCTCGGCAATAAACGCACGGTCGGCAATGGCCTGCAGCATGTCTTCACGCAATTGGTCGGGGTTCATGACGGCACGCAACAACAAAGCATACTGGTTAAAGCCCGGCAAACCTTTCTCGAGCTGCTTGATTTGCTCTTTAAGCTCAAACCGCATTAACCGGCACACACCTTTGCGATGCGAGGCAGCCGCTTCTTCTGCGGTATCAAACAGTTTCACCGCTACGCTGTCACTGTTGTCTTCCAGCCCTGGGTAGCCGGTGAGTTGGCGGCCATCTTTGCTAAAGGTCAGTGTTTGCGGCAAGTCGCCAAAATCCCATTGCTTGAGGCCAGACTTTTCAATGCCGGGCGAACCGGTTCTAAACGTCAGTTGTGCCGCCGAACCCAGTTGTTTTTTGAGTTGAGCCCAGTCGCGGCCCATGCCCAGCTCGCGGCCCTTTTCATCCACCACACTAAAGTTCATCAGGTGATGCTGGTCCAGTCCCGCCAGGTCAAATTCTTCTGGCTTTAATTTAAGCCCAACCTTGTGCTGGATAAACTCAGCAAGCGCAGGCAACAAAGCATGCTGCGCATTTTTTGCCTCTAAAAAGCCGGTCACAAACTCAGGCACCGGCACGCACACGCGGCGCAACGTTTTGGGCAAGGCTTTAATCAGCGCCGTCACCTTATCGCGCACCATGCCGGGCACCAGCCATTCAGTGGCGGTGGCATCTAACTGGTTAAGCAACGCCAATGGAATCGTCGCCGTCACGCCATCGAGCACATGGCCAGGCTCAAAGCGGTATTTAAGCGGCACCGTTTCACCGTCTATCACCATTTGCTCCGGAAACTGCACCTCGGTAATCGCACTGGCACCATGCCGCATTAATGACTCACGCGTCAGGTATAACACGGTCGGATTAATTTTCTCTGCATCTTGCCGCCATTTTTCAAACGCGGCACCGTTATACACGCGATAAGGCTCTTGTTGACCAGGCCCCGCAATCTGCGGCACCACTTTGTCGTAAAACACAAACAATTGATACTCATCCACCAATACATCCTGGCGACGTGCCTTATGCTCCAGCGCTTCGACTTCTGCAATCAACCTACGGTTAGCTTCAAAAAATGGTGCCCGTGTATCAAATGCCATATTGGCCAGTGCTTCACGGATAAAAATCTCGCGTGACTCGGTCGGGTTAATCGGCCCGTAATGCACCCGCCGCTTAGGCACGATGGTCAGGCCGTACAAACTCACACGTTCCCAGGCCACCACTTGCGACGTTTTTCTATCCCAACGCGGGTCGGTATAGTCACTTTGCGTCAGGTCGCGGCTACCGCCCTCATTGGCAATCGGCTCTATCCAGTCCGGGTCTATCTTGGCCACCCCGCGCGCATACAGTTTGGTGGTATCCACCAACTCAGCCGCCATCACCCATTTAGGACGGTTTTTCTTGAGCGCAGAGCCAGGCGCAATGGTAAAACGAATGCCGCGCGCGCCAGCATAGGTCTCGCTCTCGCCATCCTTAAAGCCAATATTACCCAGCAGCCCAGACAACAAAGCGCGGTGCACCTGCTCGTAGCTGGCTTCTTTATCGCTACGCTTAAAATCCATCTCTTCGACCATAGATAGCAGTTGTTGATGCAACTCGCGCCACTCTTTCAGCCGCAAAAAGGACAAGAAATTTTGATGGCATTGATTCAGTAAATCACGATTAGACTTTTTGGTTTTAAGTGTTTGCTCGTACCACTCCCACAATTTTAAATAACTCATAAAATCAGAGTCATCGGCCTTAAACTTGGCGTGAGCGCTATCAGCTGCCTCGCGTTTATCCATGGGCCGCTCGCGCGGGTCCTGCATGCTGAGTACGCTGGCAATAATCAATATCTCGCGCAAACAGCCTTCTTTTTTCGCCGCAATAATCATGCGCGCCACGCGTGGGTCTAATGGCAAACGCGCCATTTGCCGACCCAGCTCGGTAATCTCGCGCCGCTCGGTGACCGCACCTAACTCTTGCAGCAGTTGGTAACCATCACTCACCAAGCGCGACGAAGGCGCTTCAATAAACGGAAACTCAGCCACATCGCCCAAGCGTAAATCGGCCATACGTAAAATCACGCTGGCCAGCGAACTACGTAAAATTTCGGGGTCGGTAAACGCCGGGCGCTGGTTAAAGTCTTCTTCAGAATACAAGCGCACACAGATACCGTTAGACACACGGCCGCAACGCCCTGCCCGCTGCTTGGCGGCTGCCTGGCTGATTTTTTCAATCTGTAATTGCTCGACCTTGGCACGCGTGCTGTAACGATTCACACGCGCCAAACCGGCGTCGATCACATACTTAATGCCCGGCACTGTCAGTGAAGTTTCTGCCACGTTGGTCGCCAGCACAATGCGGCGCTGGCCACTAGGGCGAAAAATCTTTTGCTGATCCTCAATGCTTAACCGCGCAAACAGCGGCAATACCTCAATCGACTTCAGTTTGAGCGAGCGGCCCTGATATTTACGCAAATGGTCGGCGGTGTCGCGAATTTCACGCTCACCAGGTAAAAACACCAGAATATCGCCATCGCCCAAGCGCAATAAATCATCCGCCGCATCCAGAATGGCGTCTTCCATCACCTCTTCTTCGTCGTCTTCCTCCAGCCAGCGCGTTTCGGTGCGAGGTGGCTTGCGCTTAATGCCCATCAAGTCTTGCGCAAAACGGTCTATGTCATCCAGCCCATCATCCACCGGCACCTCTACCGCCACCATGCTGGTTTTGTTGCCCAGCGGACGGTAACGGATTTCAACCGGATAGGTACGGCCACTGACCTCAATCACCGGCGCCCCATTAAAGTGATTAGAAAACCGGTCAGCATCAATCGTCGCCGAGGTGACGATGATTTTTAAATCTGGCCGCTTGGGTAATAACTGTTTGAGATAGCCGAGCAGGAAATCAATATTCAGGCTGCGTTCGTGCGCCTCGTCAATAATGATGGTGTCATAGCCATTTAAAAACTTATCGCTCTGCGTCTCAGCCAGCAAAATGCCGTCCGTCATCAGCTTGACATAACTGCTCTCGGACAACTTATCGTTAAACCGCACCTTGTAACCCACCGCTTCACCGAGCGGGCTTTTGAGCTCCTGTGCAATACGCGACGCCACCGAGCGCGCGGCGATCCGGCGCGGCTGCGTATGGCCGATCAAACCAGCCACACCCCGCCCCAGCTCCAGGCAAATCTTGGGTAACTGCGTGGTTTTACCTGACCCGGTTTCACCGCACACAATCACCACTTGGTGCTTTGCAATTGCCGCTGCAATCTCGTCTTTTTTGCCGCTCACCGGCAACTCTGGCGGATACTCAGGCTTAGGCAACGCCGCTAACCTGGCTTGCAAACGCTGCTGTGACGCCTGCACTTTATGCGCAATATCCACCAATGCTTTATCCACCGGCTTGTTCTGCTTTAAGGCATCTTTAAGCTGCTGCAAGCGACGTTTAAGCGGAAAACGGTCGGCCAGCATGCACTGGGAAAGTTGTTTTTCGAGTTGGGTGATGAGTTGGATTGGGGAGACGGCGGTCATAGGGTGGAGATTTTAACATGGCATACCAACAGGGATGCAGCATGGTAGCTTACGAGTGGCTGAATTTGCTCTGTTTCATGCATTGTTTTTCGCCTCTCGGCGAGTCACTTTCTGGTGCTTGTCCACCAGAAAGTAACCAAAGAGGACGACACCCAGCCATCACGGCCTGCGGCTCCCTTGCGTTGCTCAACAAAATAAGCGGTCACGAAACTCAACCTGACAAGCCACACAAAACGTGGCTTGTTGCGGAGCTCAGACAGTCGCTCCCTTCCTCCTTATTTTGTCTCCGCTACTCAGCGTGATGGAATGGGATTTATCTCATTTAAGTAGCAGTGTAGAAGTTTGGACGGCTCAAAAACTAAATTCATTTATTAAAATCACTAACCGTTGCGCCCAGTAGGTGTTCGGGGTCCCCATCTGACGCGCCGAGTAGCGCAGGCAAAATAAGGAGGAAGGGAGCGACTGTTCGAATCCCGCAGTAGCTCACGTTCTGTGTGAGCTACCAGGTTGAGTTTCGTGACCGCTTATTTTGACGAGCAACGCAGGAAATAAGCGGAAGCTGGGGTGCATTTCTTTTGGTTACTTATTCTTTGGGCAAGCAAAGAAAAGTAACTCGCCGAAAAGGCGAAAAGGAACCGATCAATCCAAAATAACCATTAGCCAAGACAACAACTCTGCCTGGACTCCAGGCATACGCCTAAATGGCGTAAATAGCGTGTCAATATCTAACTAGAAAAATGAAGGAATTACTTTCTAACACACTCTTCCACCCCGGTATTCCCACCCTTAAACCCCGGTTCAAAATAAAACTTCCTGAAGCTCAATTGCCCTTTGGCATTTTTCTTAAACTCGGCAATCCCGGTGCCATAGTCATGCGTCTTGCCGCCGTACTCCCCATTTTCTGAAGGTAGGGCAAAATGCATGGCGGCATGCATGCCGTGTACGGCGGCGTGACCTTTATACACGCCGTAATCTGGCACCTCGAGTTGAAAGTCGTAGCTAGCATCTGCGCCTTTGCTATGTTCTGGGCGCAGCTTCATGGTCACCGTGCCGCTATACTTGCCTTCGTGTGCATCATCACCGGTGCAGGCGTAAACACCGCTTAAATCGAGCGCATATGCGTTTGCTGCCATCCAGCCGCTTAATAATGCTGCTACCCATTTCATATTATTTCCTTATCTCAACATTTATTCAGGCGGACGTACACGTAGAAAACTGGCAAATTTAGGTTTGCCTTTATTGGTCACGTCACGGTAAGTATAAGTGACCTGGCTGCCTATCGGTGGTGGATGCGCGCGCTCTGCGTCGCTGAATCCGGTGCCGAGTTTAAATTGTATGCCTGCCGGTGTTTCAAGCAATAGCGCGCCCATTTTACCCAGATATTTGCCTTTGCCAGGCACATGGGCAATGACTTTGGCTTCCGCGTCTAATTGTGGTTTGAGTTTTAGCAGCACCTGGCTGCGACCGGTGAGGTATGGCGCATCGGCTTGATGCAGCATCAAGCCTTCTCCGTGTTGCGCGACAACACGCGCTAATGTACGTTTAAGTGCTTGCGTATTTTGCACTCTAAACTGTGGCAGGCGTTTTAAATAAGGGCTATGCGCTTGTTTAACAATTTGAGCAATCTGCTGTGCACGTTGAGAAAAGTCACCTGCGGCTTCTGGCAGCTCAAACACATAGTAAGCGACTTGTGACCAGGCGGCGTCATTGGGGCTGGATTGCCTGACCGTGGATGATAGCCGTTCAAATTGGCCGCGGCCTATCCACAACTCGCCATCTAATGGCTGCTTAGGGAAATCTTTGCTAAACCAGGCCGGGGCATGAATGGGGTGGCCCTGGCGACTCACAAATTGCTGGCCATCCCAGAGCGCGCGGATACCATCCAGCTTTTCGCTCACCAGGTAATCCTGCACATGAATATTTTCGTGGTAAATCTGAGCCAGCAAGATGGCTGGTGGCTGCGCACAGGATTGACCTACCCATAATAACGACAACAGCACACACAGCAAATATCGCACAAACTTCAGCATCACAACCCCAAAAGTTAATTTAAGTTAACAATTGAAAGTTACAGAATGCTGGCGATAAAAGCAATGATTGTGAAAACGCGGAGAACGGTTTTAAAGTAATTGGCACCACAGTTTGTCGTGATGCATGACGTCCATCCATAAAGCAACCACGCTAAGGGCGATGAGCAGTACACCGCTCAAACGCATGCCGGTAGATTCTTTAAACCAGCCTGGCATGGATTGCTGGCTGGCGCGCCATATCAAGGGGGCAAGCGCCAGCACAGTGGCTGATCCACAGGCAAACGCCATCATGACCAAGGCGCCTTGCAGCCATTGTGATTGTAGTGAGGCGAGCATGACGGCCGAGTAGAGTAAGCCGCATGGCAGCAAAGCCCAGATCATGCCTGTGAATAAAAACCCTAGTTTGGCATGCTCGGTGCGCTGTTTGATCCAGGCCCAGACTTGTTGCGCACGCCGCACCGCCCAATGTGGCTGCTGGCCGGTGACTAACAACAACACGCCCCAGGCAAAAATCAAGGTGTGTGAAAATGTCCACAAGGGTTGAAACACATGGCTCTGGTTAGATAGCCAGGCCAGGCCACGCAGAGTTTCTGCGGCAACGGCACCGAGCATGCCGTAACCGAGCATGCGGCCGAGGTAAAAACTCCACGGAACCGTTTTAATCACGCGCAATGGAATCGAACGAAACTGGCTGGTGGTGTGCTGTGAAGACTGCATGGCGCCGCAAGCTGCACCGCACATGGCAATGCAATGCGGGCCGCCTGCCAGCCCCATGACAAAGGCGGTCAGGAGTAAGCTGGCTAACATGCCGAGAGTTTAAAGGATTTTGGAAAACCTTGCACGATTGACATCGTGCTGCAAATAACGGTCAAACACCATGGCAATGGCACGCACAAAATACCAGCCCATGTCAGTCACTTTGAGGCCGTCCTCCTCCAGCACAACCAGGCCTTGGTTTTCTTTTTCTACCAGTTGCTGCATCTCCAACTTAAAGTAATCTCTAAAACTAACCATGTAGGAAAGATCTATAGACTCATAGCTGAGTTCGCCATGACACATAATGGCCATAATCACCGCGCGCCGAATCAGGTCGTCGCGGCTCAATGCCAGGCCACGTACAATTGGCAGCTGGCCTTGATCGAGAAAGTCGTAATACTCTTCCAGCGTTTTGGCATTTTGACTATAAGTGGGCCCCATTTTGCCAATGGCAGACACGCCCAACGCCAGAATATCCTGGTCGGCCATGGTGCTGTAGCCCTGAAAGTTGCGGTGCAATCTGCCCTGTTGCTTGGCAATGGCGAGTGCATCACTGGGCAAGGCAAAGTGGTCCATGCCGATATACACATAGCCTGCCTGCATCAATTGCTGCATGGCCTCTGACAGCATTTGAATCTTGTCGACCGCATGCGGCAACTCTGTTTGCAAAATACGACGCTGCGGTTTGAACCGTGACGGCAAATGCGCATAGCCATACAAGGCAATACGATCCGGACGCAAGGTGGTGATTTTGGCAATCGTCTCGCGAAAGGTCGCCGGGGTCTGCTTGGGCAAGCCATAAATCAAGTCGGCATTGATCGACTGATAGCCCATCTGCCGCGCCTGCTGCATCAGGCTATCGACTTGTTCATAAGACTGCACCCTATGCACGGCCTGCTGCACGTCGGTGTCAAAGTCTTGCACGCCAAAACTCAGGCGGTTAAAGCCCAGATTGCGCAAATGCTGCAACCGTTGCTGATCAACGGTGCGCGGATCAATTTCAATCGAGTACTCGCCCTCTTCGCTCCATGTAAAGGCTTTTTTCAGCATAGCAATCACACTGGTGAGCTCTTCATCGCTGAGAAAAGTCGGCGTGCCGCCGCCCAAATGCAGTTGGTTTACCGTTTGTGCTTGCGAAAACTTGTCCAGATGCAAGTTAAGTTCACGTTGCAGATAATTAAGATAAATCGCACTTTGTTCGTAGCGCTTGGTGACGATTTTATTGCAGGCACAATAAAAACACAGTGAGGCACAAAACGGGATATGCACATAGACTGACAGCGGCTGCGCCCAATGGCTGATATTACGTTGCTCTGCCGCTTTGCTATAAGCCGCTGCATCAAACGCTTCAACAAAGCGGTCGGCAGTGGGATAAGACGTATAACGCGGCCCAGACACATCATAGCGTTCAATATGCGCCTGCGTAATTATCAACGGTTGTTTCATGGTCTCTAGCAAATTCTTTCCTGTCGGCACAAGTGAGACATCGCGTCCCCGGGGTCATTGACGGCACTTTGCCACAAAGCAAACCATGACTTATTGATGCACATCAAACAGCGCACATAGCGGTCGGGGCATAATGTGACGCACTATAATAGGGAAGAGATTAAGCCATCATGCTCAATACAATTGTTGCTCATGAAATAGTGAGCCAGGAATCGGACACACAAGAAGCGTATAATCAGTCGCAAGCTCAACGATCGCCAAGGACATCCCCCATGCAAGCCGAACCCAGCTTCAAGGTCGCCTGCTCTAATTGCAACCTGCGCGAGCTGTGCCTGCCGATAGGCTTAAGTACTGATGAAATGAATCAGCTCGATGGCATGGTTGCCACCAGAAAAAAAGTCAAACAAGGTGGCCATCTGTTTAGCAGTGGCGACCCGTTTACCACCTTGTATGCGATTAGAACCGGCTTTTTCAAAACCTGCGTCGTGTCTGAAGATGGCCGTGAGCAAGTTACCGGCTTTCAAATGGCGGGTGAGATCATGGGCCTGGATGGCATAGTCAGCGACAAACATAATTGCCATGCGATTGCGCTTGAAGACGCCGAGGTTTGCGTGATGCCGTTTAATCACGTTGAAGACCTGTCGCGTCAAATCCCGATGCTGCAACGCCATGTACACAAAATCATGAGCCGCGAAATTGTGCGCGAAAATGGCGTCATGATGCTGCTCGCCAACATGCGTGCAGAAGAGCGCCTGGCGGCATTCTTGCTCAATTTACTGCAGCGTTTGCATGCGCGTGGCTACTCAAAAAGCGAGCTCATTTTGCGCATGACGCGCGAAGAAATCGGTAGTTATTTGGGCATGAAACTGGAAACAGTCAGCCGCACCTTCTCCAAATTTAGCGAAGACGGCATTATTGAAGTGAAACAGAAAAATATTCGCATTCTTGACCACGAAAAACTGCAAACTATTTTCAACGCCAGCACCTGCTAATTAAACACACAGTCGCTGGCTACTTACGCACATGGCGACCTCCACGCTGTTTGAGGCTTTAAGCGCCTATGTCAGCGCACGCAAATGGCGCTATATTTACCCGGTATGGTCACGCCGCGCACAAGGTATTTCTATCGGTGTTAACCTGCACCCTAACCACTGTTGTAACTGGCATTGTATTTACTGCCAGGTGTCAGGTTTGCAACGCGGCCCCTCGCCTGCCATCAACACGCCCAGCTTGCAACAAGAGCTTAGCGACTGCCTGAACTGGCTCAGCCAACACACACCCCTTAGCATGCGCACCTGCGTGCGAGACATTGCCTTTGCAGGCGACGGTGAACCAACCACCTCGCCACAATTTTTTGAAATATTACAGATGGTAGCCAATCTGCTGCAACAGCGCAGCCTGGATGACCGCCCTGCGACCATAAGACTCATCACCAATGGCAGTCAGCTACAACAGGCGCAGGTGCAACAAGCACTTAAACTGCTGAATAGTATGGAGGGTGAAGTCTGGTTTAAAGTGGATGCAGGCAATGATGCAGAGATGCTGGCTATTAACGATGCGCACTTGGCATTGGCGTTACATCTGCAGCGCTTGCAACACTGTTGCGCACTGTGCCCAACGTGGGTACAAACAGCAGTTGTTAGCAGAAAACACGCTGGCGGCACAATCACCACGCCGACACTTGATAGCTACGTGCAGGCGCTGTTGCCATTTAAACAGCAGATCGCCGGCATTTTGCTCTATGGCGTTGCCAGAGCCAGCCAGCAAGATGCACAAGGCAGTATTCAAGCCACGGCCGCAGCGATATTGGAAACCTATGCCGAAGCATTGCGCACACAAGGTTTCTGCGTGCGCATGTTCGTTTAACTGAGGTTAAAAATTACTCTTCGGCCGGTTTAAGACCGGTTTGCGCATGATTACGTGCTTGAATGGCAGGCGCCATAGACTCGTCCTGCATATCCTGGCCTTGTGCATCCAGCGTTTTATTGATTTCTATCCCCTTGCGGTAATAGTCATCAATCGCCGGATCCGGGTGTGTAATCGCCAGGTATAAGGTAATAAAAGACGCCACAATCACCAAAGACGGGCCGCCTATAATCAGCCAGACATACGCATTCTGGTACCATTTTTGTGAATTAACCATCTGTGTTCCTTTATTTATATTGCTTGGTGTCGCCATACGCTCGCCACTAATTACTGGGGACAATAAAAACAGATTTTTCCTTAATCGTTTCTTTGGTTTCAATCTCGGTTAACTCAAAGAAAATCTTGTGCGACCCGGCACGGGTCTCGGCTTCTGGCACCTGTATCTCTACAATGACATTACGCTTTTCAAAAGGTTTAAGCGCTTTGAGCTGCTGACTGTTATTGTCTGAAAAATGAACGGCAAGCGTAGGTAAACCCGTGACTTTCAATTCATAATCCCGCGCAACTTCGGTCTCATTTTCAAGCTTGAGGTTGTATACATTCTCGATGTTGCCATCGTTGGTGTAACGCGCCATCACCGAGCGATCACGCAACACGTCGAGCCTGAAATCGGGTTTGTAGTAGATACCCACCCCCATGCCGACAATCATGATCAACAAAATCGTCGTATAAATCAGCACGCGCGGTCTTAACAAACGCGCAAACATCTGCTGGCGGCTCCAACGACTTTCCATGCCATTTTGCGTCGTATATTTAATCAGGCCTTTGGCGTAGCCCATCTTATCCATCACGTCATCGCAGGCATCAATACAGGCGCCACAGCCGATACACTCATATTGCAAGCCGTTACGGATGTCGATGCCGGTCGGGCATACCTGCACGCAAATACTGCAATCAATGCAACTACCCAGCCCATTGGCGTTCTCACCCGCTTTTTTGGAGCGTGAGCCACGTGGCTCACCACGTGTCTCATCGTAAGTCACCGTCATGGTGTCGCCATCAAACATGGCACTCTGAAAGCGTGCATATGGGCACATGTATTTACACACCTGCTCACGCATGTAACCGGCGTTGCCATAGGTGGCAAACCCATAAAAACACACCCAGAATGTTTCCCAGCCACCGGCCTGAAATTGGAGCAAGCTAGGCACCAGTTCACGCATGGGCGTAAAGTAGCCGACAAACGTCACACCGGTCCATAAACCAAAACCGATCCAGGCAAACTGTTTTAGGGATTTACGCGTGATTTTATTCAGGTTCCACTTGCTGTCATCAAGACGCATGCGAGCGATACGGTCACCCTCTATTTTTTGCTCCATCCACATATAGATTTCGGTATAGACCGTTTGCGGACAGGTATAACCGCACCACAAACGCCCTGCAATCGCAGTAAACAGAAACAGGGAAAGTGCAGAAACAATCAGCAGAAATGCCAGATAAATCAAATCCTGCGGATGGAAAATCAGGCCAAACACATAAAAGCGCATGCCTTCCAGATCAAACAGCATGGCCTGGCGACCATCCCATTGCAACCACGGCACACCGTAGAAGAACAGTTGCGTCGCCCACACCATCACCCAACGCCAGTTAGTGAAAAAACCGGAGACGTGACGGGCATAAATCTTATCTTCGGACCTATAAAGTGATAAAACCACCTCCTGTTCAGGGATGGTGGTTTTATTCACAGCGTTTTGTTTAGTATCGCTCATGTTTATATCTGCATTCGCTTACTTGTTGGAGAGACCCCAAACATAAGCGGTCAGCAAATGAATTTGCTCAGGACTGAATTTCTCTTGCCAGGCTGGCATCTGGTTGGTTTTGCCTTCGTGAATACGCTTGATAATGGCGGCCTCACCTTGACCATGCAACCAGATATTGTCTGTCAGGTTAGGCGCACCAATCATCTGGTTACCTTTGCCTTCTGGGCCATGACAAGCAGCACACACCACGAATTTGTCTTTACCGGCATTAGCACGACCAGAGTCATGAATACTGCCAGACAAACTTAACACATAGTTGGCGACATTTTTCACGTCTTCTTCGTTACCCACTGCGGCTGCCATCGGCGGCATCATGCCCATACGGCCACCAGTAATGGTTTCCTTGATACGCTCCGGGCTACCACCATACAACCAGTCAGTGTCGCTCAAGTTAGGAAACCCGCGGCTACCTTTGGCATCTGAACCATGGCAAGCCGCACAGTTGTTCAAGAAAATACGCTTACCAATATCACGTGCTTCCGGGATCTTGGCCACATCTTCCACTGGCATCGCCGCATATTTGGCATACAGCGGTGCGATTTTTTCATTGTTTTTAGCAACTTCAACTTCGTATTGCTTCACGCCAGTCCAGCCAAACTTACCGTCGTAAGTCCCCAGGCCTGGGAACAGGTACAAGTAAGCCAAGCCAAAAATAACCGTGATGATAAACAAACCCACCCACCACATTGGCAGTGGATTGTTCATTTCTTTAATGCCATCCCACTCGTGACCATTAGTGTTGTCACTGTCCAGGGTTACTTTGACGCGGCTTGCAAAAATCAGCAAACCCACACAAAAAGCGATCCCACCCAAGGTAATGGTCGAAATCCAAATCGGCCAAAATCCGCTTACAAAATCATTCATGATGTTTTCCTTAACCTTTCCGCGCAGCTATTAGTCTTGGTCGAACGGCAGGTTTTGCGCGTCCTTGAATTGCGCGGAGTTGCGATTGCGCCATGCCCAAACGAGGATTGTGATGAACAGGGCAAAACTCAATACCGTAAATAATATGCGTAATACATTGATCATATCCATGGCGCGTCTCCTTATTTCAGGTGTGTACCCAGAATTTGCAGGTATGAAACCAAGGCATCCATCTCGGTTTTACCCTTAATGTCTGCACCAGCCGTTTTAATCTGCTCATCGGTGTAAGGCACGCCCACTTTACGCAGTGCAGTCATATGGTCACCAATCGTTGCATCATCTACCAGGTTTTCATTCAACCATGGATAAGCTGGCATGATGGATTCCGGCACAACGTCACGTGGCTGGTTCAAGTGCACACGATGCCAGTCGTCACTGTATTTGCCGCCTACACGGTGCAAGTCAGGGCCGGTACGCTTACTACCCCACTGAAACGGGTGGTCATACACGTACTCACCCGCCACAGAGTAGTGGCCATAACGCAGTGTTTCTGCGTGGAAAGGACGAATCATCTGTGAGTGGCAGTTGTAGCAGCCTTCACGCAGATAAATATCACGTCCAGCCAACTGCAATGCAGTGTATGGCTCCAAGCCACGAATAGGCTCAGTCAGCGATTTTTGGAAAAACAAAGGCAAGATTTCAACCAGGCCGCCAAAGGAGATCGTGATAAACGTCAGCACGATCAGCAGGAAGTTATTGGTTTCAATCTTTTCGTGCAGATTGCCACTATTGTTTTGATGCGTTGCCATAATGAGCTCCTTAAGCGTGTGCAACAACAGCTGGTATTTCTACCGTTGCTGGTTTGCCATTAGTGGCTGTTTTATAGGTGTTCCACAACATGATGACCAAACCGCTCATATACAGGAAACCACCCAATGCACGTGTGAAGTAGTAAGGGAACTTGGCTTTCACACTCTCAACGAAGGTATAAGCCAATGTACCGTCAGCGTTCATGGCACGCCACATCAGGCCTTCCATCACACCAGAAATCCACAAGGCAGCGATGTACAACACTACGCCAATCGTCGCCATCCAGAAGTGCACTTCAATTGCTTTGACGCTGTACATGGTTTTCTGACCAAACAAACGTGGGATCAGGAAGTACAGGGAACCGATAGAAATGAAACCAACCCAGCCCAACGCACCAGAGTGCACGTGACCAACCGTCCAGTCAGTGTAGTGAGACAAAGCGTTCACGGTTTTGATCGCCATCATTGGGCCTTCAAAGGTACTCATACCGTAGAAAGACAATGAAACGATCAGGAAGCGCAAGATAGGGTCAGTGCGCAGTTTGTGCCATGCGCCGGACAAGGTCATGATACCGTTGATCATACCGCCCCAGCTTGGTGCAAACAGAATCAGAGATAACACCATACCCAGAGACTGGGTCCAGTCAGGCAAAGCGGTGTAATGCAAGTGGTGCGGACCCGCCCACATGTACGTGAAAATCAGTGCCCAGAAGTGCACGATAGACAGACTGTAAGAATACACAGGACGCTCAGCTTGTTTAGGCACAAAGTAGTACATCATGCCTAAGAAACCCGCTGTCAGGAAGAAACCTACCGCGTTGTGACCATACCACCACTGCACCATCGCATCTTGCACACCTGCATAGGCAGAGTAAGACTTGAACCAGCCAGCCGGAATCGCCGCACTCTCAACAATGTGCAATAAAGCCACCGCCAGAATAAATGCACCGTAGAACCAGTTAGCCACGTAGATGTGTTTAACCTTGCGGATACCGATGGTACCGAAGAACACAACTGCATAAGAAATCCATACAATCGCAATCAGGATATCAATTGGCCACTCCAGTTCACCGTACTCTTTACCCTGGGTGTAACCCAATGGCAGAGAGATGGCAGCAGCAACAATCACCGCTTGCCAGCCCCAGAAAGTAAAACTGGCCAGTTTGTCGCTAAACAAACGGGTTTGGCAGGTACGTTGTACCACGTAGTATGAGGTGGCAAATAAAGCACAGCCACCAAATGCGAAAATCACTGCATTGGTATGCAGTGGTCGCAAACGGCCAAAAGAGGTAAACGGCAAGCCCAGGTTAAGCTCTGGCCACACCAGCTGAGACGCAATAATCACGCCCATCAATGTACCCACAACACCCCAAACCACTGCCATGATTGCGAATTGGCGGACCACCGTATCGTTATAGGTCGCAGCCTTCACACTTGCATTTTGCATGGATTTCTCCCAATGATTAAAACAAACACCCAACACTAAAAAACTTCTAGTTGTTCAACTTGGATCATCTCAGACTTGTCACAAATCTGATTTGACACATATCAATCCTGTTCAAGAATTCGTGAACCTTCTTCTTCCAGGTCTTCAAACTGACCGGTTTGAATCGCCCACCAGAGGCCACCCAAAATCACAAACACCAGCAACACTGCCAGCGGGATCAATAAAAATGCAATTTCCATAACGCTATGCCTGACCTTTCTGCCAGCCCGACTTATCCCAGTCGGTCAAACGTAATGCATTGAGCAATACCAATAGCGAACTGGCCGCCATGCCGAGCCCCGCGAGCCAGGCGGGCAACAGGCCCATAATCGCCAATGGCACACCAGCCGCGTTATACAACGCGGCCCACAACAAATTCTGTTTTACGATGAGAATGGTTTTTTGACAATGCGAAATGAGCGAAACCAGCACACCGATATCATTACCCAACACCACCATATCGGCCTGTGCCTGCGTCAAAGGGACGCCGGAACCCATTGCAATAGAAGTATGCGCTGCTGCAATGACAGGGCCGTCATTCAAACCATCACCAACCATTAATACTTTCCGCCCCTGTTGTTGCAACAACTTTACGTGCTGCAGCTTATCTGCTGCTTTTTGTAACCCGAATGCGCGCTCAATACCTAGTTGCGCTGCAAGGTTTTTAACGGGCGCTATTCTATCACCAGATAACAGTTGAATATCAAGCCCATGTGCAATTAATTGTGAAATCGCCGCTTTGGCATGCGGTTTGACCTGCTCCGACAAGGTCAGTCGCGCCAGCATCATTTCACCCGTGGTGACATAGACCTGGCGCAGTGCGTCACCCTCAACTTCATTGGTCACGCCACAAAATTCTGCATTGCCTAGCTTGACCGGCAGTAACGTACCATTGGGGGCATTAAAGCTAGCAGACATGCCGCCGCCTACCGTCTCCTGCCAATCCTGCATCACGCGTTGATCTTGCGCAGCCTGTTGCAAAGCAAACCCATGCAGTGCTTGCGCCACCGGATGCAAAGAATCACGACTCATGCTGGCAATCACATCGAGTATCCACTGGCGATCCCATGCGTCACGGCTCTCTACCAAAGTAATTTGCTGCAAATTCTCAGTCAAGGTGCCGGTTTTATCAAACACGATGGTATCAACCTCACTGATGGCTTGAATCGCCTGCAAGCGACGAATCAACACGCCACCTTTGGCAAAGGTGCCCGCACTGGCCAGCATCGCCGCCGGCGTCGCCAGCGACAATGCACACGGGCAAGTCACTACCAGCACTGCCACAGCTGACATAATGGCTTTGGCAGGGTCAGTCGTCCACCAGAAAAACACCGCATAAATGGCTGCCAACAGCACTACCCACAAAAAGGGTTGCGCCACTTTATCTGCCAGCAAGGCAATCCCCGGCTTTTCAGTCGAGGCAGACGCCATCAGGTTAACCAGCGCATGGTATTGCGTGCCCTCGCCGACTTGCTCCACCTGCATTTCAATCGCAGAGGTCAAATTGCCAGAACCGGCAATCACTTTGGCGCCCGCAGGTTTCATTACCGGCTCAGACTCACCGGTTAACATTGATTCATCGGCGCTGGTGCTGCCAGAAAGCACTAAACCATCCGCCGCGAATACCTCACCCGGACGCACATACAGCACATCGCCCACATTAACATTGCTGGCTGCAATTTGCACCCATTCACCAGGAGCACTTTTTTTAAGCACCGCATTAGGCAAGCGGCGCATCATATTTTCCAAGGCACCAGCCGTGCGGTTGCGCAATTTGACATCCAGCCAGCGACCAATCAGCAGAAAGCTGACGAACATGGTGAGTGAATCATAATAAACCACATCACCCCACCAACCGCCTGGCGCAAAGGTGGCCAGGGTGCTCATGACAAAGGCGGCAATAATACCCAGCGACACCGGCACATCCATGCCCAACTGGCGTTGTTTGATACTGGCCCAGGCTTGCGACAAAAATGGCGTGGCTGAAAACAGCATCACCGGCAGGGTGAGCACCCATGACGCCCATTTCATTAATTGCACCATATCCGGCGCCATATCATTGCTATGAGACCAATAAGTAGGATACGCGTACATCATGACTTGCATCATGCAGAACACGGCCACCACCAAACGCCACAGCATTTTTCGTTGCTGCACGGTGCGGTCTGTAATTGCGCTGTATTCGTTGACGGGGAGTGCCGGATAGCCAATCTCATTTAAATTGGCAAACCAGCTGGATGGAGAAATCTGTTGTGCGTTCCACACCACACGCACGCGTTTGGAGGCAGAACTGGCATGCACGGCAAGCACGCCGGGCTGTTGTTTGATGGCTTGTTCAATACGCCCGCTACAAGCGGCGCAGTGCATATTATCAACCCACACATGAGAGGTCCACACCTCGGCAGAAGCTGCATCGCGCTGACTAAATCGCTCCCATTCAGACTGGATATCCAGTCCTTGCCAGGGGTTTGCACTGCTCACTGCTAAAGGTTTTGCCATTGGGCGATGGACCATCCATGTAACAATATACAACTTTATATTATATGATTGAATATAATATAAATCAATGTGTTAGCTGCTTTATCTCACGATGATTAAACCAGCCAACTGTCGTAGATGCTTTGATATAACACAACTAAATCGTCATGCGCACGGCCTCAATACAAGCGATGTCGGCACAACCATGCACCAACATCGCCCATACTGGCACCCGAATTATTTTACGCGCATACCCGCTTGCGCCCCACTGTCGGGCGACAGGATATAAGGGCCGCCACGCTCATCACTGGCGGCGAGCACCATGCCCTCGCTCATGCCAAACTTCATCTTACGCGGCGCAAGGTTAGCCACCATCACCGTTAAACGGCCAACCAGCGTCGCTGGATCATAAGCCGATTTAATGCCGGCAAATACCTGGCGTGGTTTTTCTTCGCCAATATCCAGCAACAGCTTCAGTAGCTTTTCAGCGCCCTCTACATGCTCGGCGCTGACGATTTTAGCAATGCGCAAATCCACCTTGGTAAAGTCATCAATCGAAATATAAGCGCCCTCTTCGGTTGACTCATCTTGCGCCTTCACTTCACCCTTGGCATCGGCTTTAATATTGGCGTCAGCCTTAACTGGCACCACTGCCTGCAAATTATCTTTATTAGCTTCGACCATGGCTTCAATTTGCTTGCCTTCCAGGCGCGTCACCATATGATTATAAGGCTGAATTGTTTGCGCCCCCAACCCTTGGCCAACATCCGCCCATTGCAACGGTTGCACGCTGAGGAAAGCTTCCACTGCGGCAGCAATATTCGGCAATACCGGTTTTAAGTAAATCGTTAACAAACGGAACATTTCCAGCGCGTTGCTGCAAATGGTATGCAATTCAGCCGCTTTACTGTCGTCTTTTGCTACCACCCAAGGTGCCGCTTCTGCCACATAAGCGTTGGCTGCATCGGTCAGCTTCATGATTTCACGCAACGCACGCGCAAAATCGCGCGCGGCATACGCTTCGGCAATCGCCGGTGCGGCAGCACGCATGTCATCAATCACCGCATGCTGCGCAGCAATCAGTTTATTATCAAATTTCTTGGCCACAAACCCGGCCGTGCGGCTGGCAATATTGATGTATTTACCCACCAGGTCACTGTTCACCCGGGCAACAAAGTCTTCCAGGTTAAGGTCGATGTCTTCCATGCTGCCATTGAGTTTAGCCGCATAGTAATAACGTAAATACTCAGGGTTTTTCACATGCTCTAAATAGCTGCGCGCAGTGATAAACGTGCCACGCGACTTGGACATCTTTTCGCCATTCACGGTCAAAAAGCCATGCGCAAACACCTGTGTTGGCGTGCGGTGACCGGAATATTCCAACGTCGCAGGCCAGAACAAGGCATGAAAATACAGAATATCCTTGCCGATAAAATGGTACAACTCGGTCGAAGAATCCTTTTTCCAGTACTCGTCAAAGTCCAAGTCGGCTTTTGCACACAAATTTTTAAAACTAGCCATATAGCCAATCGGCGCGTCCAGCCAGACATAAAAATACTTGCCTGGCGCATCCGGGATTTCAAACCCAAAATAAGGCGCATCACGTGAAATATCCCAGTCTGACAATTTGTTTTCGCCAGCTTCGCCCACCCATTCTGACATTTTGTTGGCAGCCTCAGCCTGCAAGGTGCCAGAACGCGTCCAGTCACGTAAAAAGTCCGCGCACTCGCTTAATTTAAAAAAGTAATGCTCGGTCTCTTTGCGCACCGGCGTCGCGCCAGACACGGCCGAGAACGGGTTAATCAATTCCGTCGGACTATAAGTCGTGCCACACACTTCGCAGTTATCGCCATATTGGTCTTTGGCATGACACTTAGGGCACTCGCCTTTAATAAAGCGGTCCGGCAAAAACATGTTTTTAACCGGGTCAAAATATTGCTCAATGGTTTTGGTAGCAATTTTGCCGTTGGCCTTGAGCGCCCGGTAAATGTTGCCGGATAACTGGCGGTTTTCTTCGGAGTTGGTGGAATAGTAATTATCAAACTGCACTAAAAATTCAGCAAAATCCTGGCTGTGCTCAGCATGCACTTTTTCAATCAACGCTTCCGGCGTGATGCCCTCTTTTTCAGCGCGCAACATAATAGGCGTACCGTGGGTATCATCTGCACAGACATAATGCACCGTATGGCCCTGCATCTTTTGAAAACGCACCCAGATATCGGTTTGAATGTACTCAACCAGATGCCCTAAATGAATGCTGCCGTTGGCATATGGCAAGGCGGACGTCACCAGAAGTTTGCGTGTCATGAAAACAGGACCAAGAGAAAACCGCTATTTTAGCAAACCCCTTGCGGTTTCAACGAATCTTTATCTTTAAATCATTGGCAACGCGCTTGAGCAGGCGTGCAGAGAGAGCCTCTAGCGCGCTTTGCTAGTGAACGCACGGTTAGACCTGTATAACTTTCGCCAGACCTAACCGCCACCATAAGGTTAGCTTTTAGGCATCAATACTGCACTCACCGTATGAATCACGCCGTTATCCGCATTAATTTCATCGCCAACGACTTTCACGTTATTCACTTTTACGCCATCCGTCACAGATAGTTGCAAATCAGCGCCTTCGAGTGACTTGACTTTGCCCGCGCTCACGTCGGCCTGGGTGATTTTGCCGGGGTAAACATGGTAAGAGAGTACTTTTTTGAGTTCATCGCTATTGGCCATCAGCGCACTCAGTTTGGCTTTGGGCAGCTTGGCAAATGCAGCATCATTAGGCGCAAACAAGGTAATCGGGCCTTTGTCGTTAAGCGCGCCTTCAAGGCCAGCCACTTTGACTGCTTTTAAAAAGGTTTTAAAACTGCCGTCTTGCTGCGCCGTCTCTAATAAGGTATCGGCAAAGGCCACACTAGAAAAACTGATGGCGAGAATAGTGAGTGCTAGGATTTTTTTCATGTGAGTTCTCCTGATGGTGGTAACAAGTAAACGTTCGGCTTTAAACCGATGTGCTTAAGTTACTTATCTAGCCTTACGTTTAGCTGACCCGGCCTTGCAACTGGCTTACAAACAATTTGACCAGCCCGACTCAGGAGATGATCATGACGAACATTTGCTGATGGGGTAGAATACCCGATTCATTTAGTCAGGCATTTCCGCAGGAACCTCCAGCATGGCGATTAGCGAACTCATCATTCAAAGCACCTTAAAACTTTGCATAGACCCCAATACCGGTAAAGACTTTGTTAGCGCAAAGTCAATTAAAAACATTCAGATCAATGGCAATGATGTCAGCCTCGATGTAGTACTTGGCTACCCGGCACAGAGTCAGCTAGAGCCGATTCGCCAGCAAGTGACTGACGCACTAAAAGGCATAGACGGCATCGCAAAAGTAACGGTGAATGTGGGCAGCCGTATCGTGGCGCATGGCGTGCAACGTGGCGTTAACTTATTGCCAAACGTGAAGAATGTGATTGCTGTGGCTTCAGGCAAAGGTGGTGTCGGCAAATCCACAACCTCCGTCAACCTGGCGCTGGCGCTGGCCGCCGAAGGCGCTACCGTGGGCTTGCTCGACGCTGATATTTACGGCCCTAGCCAGCCACAGATGCTGGGTATTTCCGGCCGCCCGGATAGCGCCGATGGCAAAAGCATAGAGCCCATGCGCGCGCACGGCATCCAGGCCATGAGCATCGGCTTTCTGGTCGACACCGACACCCCCATGGTGTGGCGCGGCCCTATGGTCACCGGCGCCTTAGAGCAGCTATTGCGCGACACGCGCTGGCAAGACTTAGACTACTTAGTGATTGACCTGCCACCGGGCACTGGCGACATTCAGCTGACATTAGCGCAAAAAATCCCGGTCACCGGCGCAATTATCGTGACCACGCCACAAGACATTGCCCTGCTCGATGCGCGCAAAGGCTTGAAAATGTTTGAGAAAGTCGGCATTCCTATTTTAGGCATCGTCGAGAACATGAGCACACACATTTGCTCCAACTGCGGCCACGAAGAGCATATTTTTGGTGCCGGTGGTGGCGCGGTGATGGCCAGCGATTACAACGTCGATTTACTAGGTAGTTTGCCGCTGGATATCAATATCCGCATGCAGGCCGATAGCGGCCAACCGACTGTCGTCGCCTCGCCAGACAGTGCGATCGCACAAAGCTATAAAGAGATCGCGCGCAAAGCAGCCAGCAAAATCGCCATTGCCAGCCTCGATCACAGCGCAAAATTCCCTAATATTGTGATTCAAAAAACCTAATCTCCAGCAAGGACGCTGCCTATGTCACTCCGCAAACACCATATTGCAGAAGGCCTGATGGGCGCGCAGTACGAGGCCATGGACGAACATATGCAACGCGTTGCCCGGCACATGACCGAGCGCCACCCAGTCTCACGCAATCTGACGACACCCCACACAGACGACACGCCCAGCCGCGGCCAGCGCGCTGCCGATGCCATGGCTCGCTTTGGCGGCTCTTGGACCTTTATTTTCATCTTTATGCTGATACTGGTGAGTTGGGTGATCCTGAATTCGGTGATTCTATTGCGTGTCGATCGCGCGTTTGACCCTTATCCTTATATCCTGCTCAACCTGTTTTTATCCATGCTGGCCTCGATTCAGGCGCCCATTATCCTGATGTCACAAAACCGGCAGTCAGAAATTGATCGCCGCCAGGCCGAGCATGACTACGAAGTGAATTTAAAAGCAGAATTAGAGATTTTGTTGCTGCATGAAAAACTGGATGGTTTGCGTGAGCAACAGTGGCAAGAGCTGATTCTTTTACAGCAAAAGCAAATTGGGTTACTTGAGCAGTTGCTGGCTGAAAAAAATTAAAAACAAGTACTTTAGCCACAGAGGGCACAGAGAACACAGAGTTAAAAACCTGAGAGACTTTTCTCTGTGACCTCCGTGTCCTCTGTAGCTCAAACAAATACTTAACTGAAGTTCAAGGGTTATAAAAAAAGCCACAAAGATTTCTCTCCGTGGCCTCTGTGTTCTCTGTGGCTTTAACTTAAGCTTAGTTAAGTGCAACACCAAAACAATACACGTCTACACCGTTCGGCGATTGAATCAAAGTCGCTGGAATGGCTACGCCATTACGCCAATTGTCGACAGCCTCTTGCTTGCCTGCACCCGTCACTAAAAACATGACTTCATGCGTATTATTCAAGCGGTCCTGGCTAATAGTAATGCGGTCCGCCGGTGGTTTTGGCGAGTTAAACACCGGCACGGCATCTGCCGTATTATTCACTACCTGGCCTGGGAACAGGCTGGCGGTATGCCCATCTTCACCCAGGCCTAAAATCACCAGGTCAAACGTGCGCACACTTTTAAGTGTCTCAGCGTAGGCTTTGGCGCCTTCCACATTGCCCAATTCAGCCGGAATATCGTGAATCTGGCTGGCGGGAATCGCGACATGACTTAACCAGGCATCGCGCGCCATCTTGCTGTTGCGCTCGGCATGATCCACCGGCAAACAGCGGTCATCATTATGATAAACATGCCAGTTAGCCCAGTCGGCATCGGCCTTGGCTAATAATTGATACACGGCTTTAGGGGTGCTGCCACCCGCTAAAACAATTAAGAAACTACCATGCTTGGCAATGGCTTCATTGGCCGCTGCCAGCACTCTAGAGAGCGCTGCCTGGTTAATTTCTTCCTGGGATTGAAACGAGTGCCAACGAGTTTGAACATTCAAAGACATAGAAAACCTGTAAAAAACAATACAAAAAAGCGTGCGCAGCCTTTTAGTGCGTGACTGCATTTGCTATAATTATAGCTGACTCGACATGATAATTCTGCAAAATTATCCGATGACACTGATCGAGTTCATGCCATCCAAAAGATGGGTGTTTCTTAAACTGTCCTCACACCATAGGAAAATCCGAATGAAATTAGCAATGATTGGCTTGGGCAAAATGGGCGGCAACATGGCTGCACGTTTGCTTCGTCACAAAATCAAAGTCGTAGGCTTTGACTTTAATACCGAATTCGTAAACAAATTAGTAAAAGACGAAGGCCTGGAAGCAGCGACCTCAGTGGCTGATGCAGTGGGCAAACTGGAAGGCCAAAAAATCGTCTGGTTGATGTTGCCAGCAGGTGAAATCACCGAAAAACAAATCAAAGAACTGATCCCGATGCTGAACAAAGGCGACATCATCGTCGACGGCGGCAACTCAAACTACAAACACAGCCAACGTCGTGGCGCCATGCTCGCAGAGCAAGGTATCGGCTTTATTGACTGTGGTACTTCTGGTGGTGTTTGGGGCTTGGACAACGGCTACTGCCTGATGTACGGCGGCGAAAAACAATACGCAGACGTATTGGCACCTTATGCACAAGCACTGACTCACGCTGATCGCGGTTGGGCACACGTAGGCCCAGTCGGCTCCGGTCACTTCACCAAAATGATCCATAACGGTATCGAATACGGCATGATGCAAGCGTTTGCTGAAGGCTTGGACCTGATCAAAGGTAAAGAAGACTTCAACCTTGACCTGGCACAAATCACTGAATTGTGGCGCCATGGTTCTGTGGTACGTAGCTGGTTGCTGGACCTGACAGCTGAAGCGTTGAAAGGTGACCAGACTCTGGAAGGCATCGCTCCTTATGTTGCTGACTCCGGTGAAGGTCGCTGGACAGTGGTTGAAGCGGTAGAGCAAGGCGTTGCGGCACCAGTATTGACCGTTGCATTGCAAGCCCGTTTCAGAAGCCAAGATGCTGATGGTTACAGCTACAAGCTGTTGTCATTGATGCGTAATGCCTTTGGCGGTCACGCAGTAAAATCATCTAAGTAATAAAATAGCCTCTCTTGATGAGAGGCTTTTTGCTTATTATTTAGAGCCGACTGTTAGAACTAAACTTTTTAGAACTGATAGTGACAAATATATGGGAAAGGCTTGCCCTTTCCCGTTTACATTTTTATCTTAAGGTTAGAAATGACGAATAAAATTGATCCATGCACACTGGTGCTGTTTGGCGCTAGCGGCAACCTGGCCCGCGTAAAACTCTACCCTGGTTTGTTCAGACTGGACTCACTGGGCCGTTTGCCAGCAGACCTCAAAATTGTGGGCGTTGGCCGTCAAGTGGTTGACCTGGAAGCCTGGCGTGCAGACATCAAAAGCATGCTGGATGCCAAATTTAAAAAAGGCTATGACCAAGCCGTGTTTGAGCGCTTTATTGCGCGTAACTTTTACCATGCCAATCCACCGACAGATCCAGATGCGTTTGGCAAATTAAAAGCCACGCTAAGCGACGAAACAATCTTCCCGCAAAACCTGGCTTACTTCCTGTCTGTGCGCCCGGTTGATTTCGCCCCGGTGGTTGAGTCGCTGGCTAACGTTGGCCTGACGCAAGAAGACAAATACTGGCGCCGTGTAGTGATCGAGAAGCCATTTGGCACCGACTTGCCATCCGCGAAAGAACTGCAAGCTGCGATTACCAAGCACCTCAAAGAAAGTCAGATCTACCGTATCGACCACTACCTGGGCAAGTCTGCACTGCAAAACATTTTGCTGCAACGCTTTACCAACACAGTGTTAGAGCCAATCTGGAACAACCAGTACATCGACCACGTACAAATCACCAACACCGAAATGCTGGGTGTAGGCGACCGCACGCAGTTTTATGACAGCACTGGCGCATTGCGTGACATGTTGCAAAGCCATATTCTGCAAACATTGGCACTGACTGCGATGGAGCAGCCGAAAGATTTGTCACCAGAAGGTGTACGCGACGCTAAAATCGCATTGCTGGAGCAAATCCGCCCTATTCCGGTCAATGAGCTGGAAAAACATGCTTTCCGCGCGCAGTATGCTGCTGGCGAAATCAATGGCGAAAGCGTTCCAGGCTACCTGGAAGAGCTGGGCAACAATGACAGCGTGGTTGAAACTTATGCTGCACTCAAATTGTTTATCGACAATCCACGCTGGGAAGGGGTGCCGTTCTACATCCGCACCGCTAAACGCCTGCACGAAGCCGATACCCGCATTTCTGTGCGCTTTAAAAAAGCACCGCTGCAGATCAATGACCAGGACCAGAACTGGTTGATCATTGGTATTCAGCCACGTGAGTGTATCAAACTGGAAGTACAGTCCAAGATTCCAGGCCTCGACATCCAAACGCGTACCATTCAACTGGATGCAGCAAACCGTTGGGACTCAGATGACTCCGTAGATGCATACGAAGCCTTGCTACTTAACCTGATGCAAGGTGACAACTCCAACTATCTGCATATTTCTGAAGCCGAAGCACAATGGCGCCTGGTCGACCCGGTCGTTAAAGCGTGGGCAGAAGACAAGCAGCCAGTCCATCAGTACCCTGCTGGCAGCCGTGACCCTGAAGCTTCTAAAGTCATTTTTGAAGCCGAAGACCAGTTCTGGCGCTACAGCATTGAATTAGGCGGCGACCAATAATCACTGGCGGCTGCAAATGCCGCTGGCTGAATAAATCGCCAAAAATTCATAAAAAATTTGCAAAAGCATCAACATTTGTTGTTATTATTTGCACTCATTAAAAGCGGAGTTTAAACTCCGCTTTTTTCTCTTTATTGCAAGCACTTTTGCACAGAAAAGCAACGTTAAGACTGGACAAGGCAATGAGCATTAAGTCGGATAAATGGATACGCAGAATGGCTGAACAACACGGCATGATTGAGCCGTTTTCGCCCAGCCTGGTGCGTGAAGAGCATGGCCAGAAAATTGTCTCTTACGGCACCTCTTCTTATGGTTATGATATCCGCTGTGCCGACGAGTTTCGTGTGTTTACCAATATCAACAGCACCATTGTTGACCCCAAACAGTTTGACCCGCAGTCATTTGTTGAAGTCTCGGGCAAAGGTTATTGCGTGATTCCGCCTAACTCGTTTGCGTTGGCACGCACGGTTGAATATTTCCGCATCCCGCGCTCGGTCTTAACCGTCTGTCTGGGTAAATCAACCTATGCGCGCTGTGGCATCATTGTCAATGTCACGCCGTTTGAACCAGAGTGGGAAGGTTATGTCACACTGGAGTTCAGCAACACCACGCCCCTGCCTGCCAAAATTTACGCTGGCGAAGGCTGTGCCCAAGTGCTGTTTTTTGAGTCTGATGAAATTTGCGAAACCAGCTATAAAGACCGCGGTGGCAAATATCAGGGCCAGGTTGGCGTGACGTTGCCAAAAATATAGCCTCACCCAACATTGAAAAACAACCCATATTCTCCACAAAGGCACCGAGTAAAAGCATGGCTTTCTCAGTGCCTTTGCACTTTAAGTTACACGTTTCAGTGACAAGTTAAGGATTCATTGAATGAAATTTAGATTTCCCGTCGTCATTATTGACGAAGACTTCCGCTCCGAAAACTCTTCCGGCTTAGGCATACGCGTACTGGCTAAAGCCATCGAAGAAGAAGGCATCGAAGTGCTGGGTGTCACCAGCTATGGCGACCTGACCTCGTTCGCTCAACAGCAAAGTCGTGCATCCGCGTTTATCTTGTCTATTGATGATGAGGAAATCGTCGAGGAAAAGCCGGAAGCCATTGAGCAATTGCGCAACTTTGTTGCCGAGATCCGCTACCGCAATGAGGAAATCCCGATTTTCCTGCATGGTGAAACGCGTACCAGCCGCCATATCCCTAATGATGTGCTGCGAGAGCTGCATGGCTTTATTCACATGAATGAAGACACGCCTGAGTTTGTCGCACGCCTGATTATCCGCGAAGCAAAAGCTTACCTGGATAGCCTGCCGCCACCATTCTTTAAAGCGCTGACACACTACGCAGCCGACGGCTCTTACTCCTGGCACTGCCCAGGCCACTCTGGCGGCGTCGCGTTTTTAAAATCGCCTGTTGGCCAGATGTTTCACCAGTTTTTTGGTGAAAACATGCTGCGTGCAGACGTGTGTAATGCAGTCGATGAATTAGGGCAACTGCTCGACCATACCGGCCCGGTTGCCGCCTCTGAGCGCAATGCCGCCCGTATTTACAACTGTGACCACTTATATTTTGTGACCAACGGCACCTCAACCTCCAACAAAATCGTCTGGAACTCAACTGTGGCACCAGGTGACATCGTGGTCGTTGATCGCAACTGCCATAAATCGGTCTTGCATTCGATCATTATGACTGGCGCGATTCCGGTGTTTTTAATGCCGACACGCAACCACTTTGGCATTATCGGGCCTATTCCTAAAAGTGAATTTGCCTGGGAAAATATTCAAAAGAAAATCGCACGCAACCCGTTTGCCAGCGACAAAAATGCCAAGCCGCGTGTATTAACCATCACGCAGTCTACCTATGACGGCGTACTGTATAACGTCGAAGAAATCAAAGAAATGCTGGATGGCAAAATTGACACCCTGCACTTTGACGAAGCCTGGTTGCCGCATGCGACGTTCCATGACTTTTACGGCGACTACCACGCCATTGGCGCGGATAGGCCACGTTGTAAAGAGTCCATGGTGTTTTCTACCCAATCTACCCACAAATTGCTGGCTGGCTTGAGCCAGGCGTCGCAGATTCTGGTGCAAGACGCGCAAAACAACCATTTGGATAGAGACTTATTTAACGAAGCCTATCTGATGCACACCTCTACCAGCCCGCAATACTCGATTATTGCCAGCTGCGATGTCGCTGCAGCCATGATGGAAGCGCCAGGCGGCACTGCATTGGTAGAAGAGTCCCTTAAAGAAGCGCTGGACTTCCGCCGCGCCATGCGCAAGGTTGACGAAGAGTGGGGTACCGACTGGTGGTTTAAAGTCTGGGGCCCGACTGATTTGTCTGAAGACGGCCTGGAAGAGCGTGACGCCTGGATGCTGAAAGCCAACGAACGCTGGCACGGTTTTGGCAATCTGGCCGAAGGCTTTAACATGCTGGACCCGATTAAAGCCACCATCATTACGCCTGGCCTGGATGTTGATGGCGAGTTCTCTGACGCGTTTGGTATTCCGGCCGCGATTGTGACCAAATACCTGGCAGAGCACGGCGTCATCGTCGAAAAAACCGGCCTTTACTCATTCTTTATCATGTTCACCATCGGCATTACCAAAGGCCGCTGGAACACCATGGTAGCCGCTTTACAGCAATTTAAAGATGACTACGACAAAAACCAGCCATTATGGAAAGTGTTGCCGGAGTTTGTGCAAAAGCATCCACGTTATGAGCGCATAGGCCTCAAAGATTTGTCTACACAAATCCATGAAGTGTATAAAGCCAATGACGTCGCGCGCCTGACAACAGAAATGTACCTGTCTGATATGGTGCCGGCTATGAAGCCAACCGATGCCTTCTCAAAAATGGCGCACCGCAAGATTGAGCGTGTCGCCATTGATGAGCTGGAAGGTCGCGTGACGGCAGTGCTGTTAACGCCCTACCCGCCTGGCATTCCATTGCTGATTCCTGGCGAACGCTTTAACAAGGTGATTGTGAACTACCTCAAGTTTGCGCGTGAGTTTAATGAGAAATTCCCGGGCTTTGAGACCGATAACCATGGTTTAGTCAAACTAATCGTAGATGGTAAAGCTGTGTATTACGTGGATTGTGTGCAGCAGGAAGACTAGCTTCTGTTAGCTTGTATGAGGGAAACGCATGGCTGTTAGCAACGCGTTTCCCTTTTTTGTTTTAAGGCCATCGATATTTAAGATATGCCGACACACATCGTCATTTCAGTGCAGGGTAAAGCAGGGATTTCGCAGAGCTTGCTTTGCATAAGCCAGCTCTGCGTTCAAGGTGGTATGCAGGCAGGGCGCGATGACAATAAAAGCTTATTCTTTTTTGTGATGTTTCTTTTCGCTTTTTCAGCGAGTTACTTTTCTTTGCTTGCACAAAGAACAAGTAACCAAAAGAAATGCACCCCAGCTTCCGCTTATTTCCTGCGTTGCTCGGCTTAGGACTTTCGTCCGATGCTTTGCTGGACTTAGGCATAAGCGGTCACGAAACTCAACCTAGCGGCCTGCACAAAACGCAGGCCACCGCGGGATTCGAACAGTCGCTCCCTTTGTCCTTATTTTGCCTGCGCTACTCGGCGCGGCAGATGGGGACCCCGAACACCATGCGACTGCGAGCGTCGATGGTTATAAGACAAAGAATTACTTTTTTGAACCGTCCGCATTTATGCAATGTGAGTTTGGCGAGATAAATCCCATTCCATCACGCTGAGTAGCGGAGACGAAGTGGGAGTAGTCGGCCATCGTCTGTTCGAGTTCCGCTTTGGCTTGCGTCTTTTGCAAGCCACTAGGGCGAGTTTCGATGGACGCCCACGTGAAGTCCGTTAACGGATGAAAGTCCTAGGTTGAGCAACGCAAGGGAGCCGCAGGCCGTGATGGCTGGGTGTCGTCCTCTTTGGTTACTTGTCTTAAGGACAAGCACCAGAAAGTGACTCGCCAACAGGCGAAATAAAACATCTAATCAACCCACCAACACTAGATGAAAGAACAACCTTTGAATAAACATCTAACCAACTAGATTCCAATCTACGACAGAGTGACGTTGTGATCGGAATCTGTGAATCAGGTTCATCCTTTAGGCACGCCTCTGATAAACCATATCACTATAATGCAAGCCATTCACCGAGGTATGCGCATCTTCACTCACCAACGCCCAATCCTGCATGTCAATCTCTGGAAAAAACGCATCCCCACCCACCTGCGCATACACCCGCGTGAGATATAACCGCGTAACGTAAGCCAAACCTTGCGCATACATCTCGGCGCCACCAATCAAAAATGGCTCATCATCGCCTGCACACGCGGCCAGTGCCTCTGGCAATGAATGCGCGACTTTGGCGCCTTCAACCATGTATTCAGTATCGCGCGTAACAATCACGGTAGTCCGCCCCGGTAGCAACCGCCCCAGTGACTCATAGGTTTTACGCCCCATGATGATATGGTGACCCATGGTCAGTTGCTTGAAGCGTTTGAGGTCTTCTGGCAAATGCCACGGCAATTGGTTGTTGTGGCCGATCACACGGTTGTCGGCATGGGCGACGATAAGGGAAAGTGCTTGTTGCATAAAAAACGCCCTTTAAAAAGCAGATAACCGTTTGAGGTCATCAATAATGGCCTGGCTATGACCATCTGGATTCACATTGCTGTAGGTCTGCGCAATCGTGCCTTGCGGGTCAACGATAAAGGTCATGCGCTTGGCGGCCTGAATCACGCCCAGGTTAAACAAAGCGCCATAGGCGTCAGCGACCTGGCCATTGCTATCCGCCAGCAAGGGGAAAGACAAGCCATGCTTTTGCGCAAACTTGGCATGGCTGGCAACGGTGTCTACACTCACGCCAACCACCTCTGCACCGAGGGCATGGATTTGTTGAATATCATCGCGAAAATGGCAGGCTTCGCGCGTGCAGCCTGGCGTGTCATCTTTGGGGTAAAAATACAGAACCAGCCATTTGCCTTGCCAGTCAGCCAGGCTGCGCACATGACCTTGGGCATCCGGCAATTTGAAATTAGGAGCTTTCATGCCAACACTGACACGATTTGACGGCTGTTGATACTGGCGATAACCCCAGATGGCCAGCCAGAGTAATAGTCCGTACATAATCAGTTTGACGAGCATTGTTTGATTCCTTTTTTAGACGTGAAGTGACTTAAAGTTTGGCCGCAAGACCGTTTGGTCGTTGACGCTTCAGGCCGCTTATTGTACCTTAATCCGCCATCTGTCATTTTAAGGTCATCCGCAAACGTTTGAAGTGTTGCAGTCTCTCCCATGAACAACGAAGCCATTGCAAAACTGCTCAAACTGATTGCCGACGACCCGCAACGCTGGGACGCGTACCAGAAGCTGGCTGGACTGATGTTGAAAAACCATGAGTTTCATGCGGCTGAGCAGTATTTGCTGCAAGCGATTAACCTGCAGCCAAAAATACTTGAGCTACATGTGCAACTGGCTAACCTGCATATGCGCACGCAGCAATTTAAGGCGGCGCACGATTGTTATAAACGCGCCATTGCACTCGATGCTAAACAAGCACACCTGTATTACCTGGATGCACGTGCCTTAAAAAATATGGGGCGCACGCAAGAGGCGATTTTGCGCCTGCGCACAGCGACCAAGTTCGACCCACAGCAATTGCAGGCGTTTAGTGAGTGTGTGGATTTAATGCTACAAGCACAGCAACCTGAGCAAGCAGTAAATATGCTCAGGCAAGCGGTGGCTGCACACCCTGAGCACGCCCACTTTCATTACCGCCTCGGCATACTATGCCAACAGTTACAGGCGACCGATGAAGCCCTGCAGTGCATGCAGCAAGCGATTCATATCCAGCCGGACTTTGCCGAGGCTTATCATCAGCGCGCGCTGATCTTACAGTTGCAGGGACAAACACAAGCAGCGGTCGATAGTTTTAATGCGGCCATTGCCTACCAGCCTAATTTGCCGGTGCCTTACAACAATCGTGGGGTCGTGCTGTGCCAACTTGGCCAATATCCGGCAGCCATTGCTGACTTCAGGCAAGCACTGGCCCTAAACCCGGGCTATGCCTCGGCTTACTGCAACCTGGGCCTGGCACTATATGAAAACGGTGATGCTGACGAAGCCTATATTTGCCTGGAAGCAGCCTTACAGCATGCGCCTCACCATGCGCAGGCGCGCTACTACCTGAGCATGCTAAAACTGGCCAGAGGCGAGTATGAGGCCGGCTGGCCCATGTATGCAGCGCGCTTTCAGGTCTTGCCCGACAACCAGCGCCCCAATGAAACCTTGTTGTGGCGCCAAACCGGTTCGCTGGTTGGCAAAAGTATCCTGATACTGTCTGAAATGACACTTAGCGACACCTTGCAGTATTGCCGCTATCTGCCATTGATCAAGGCATTTAAACCTAACCAGATGATTGTCGCCGTACCAGAGGCATTGTTTGATTTGCTCAATGAGTTTTGGGCCCAGGATGCTGCGACTCAGGTCATTCGCCAGGATGGCCGCCCGCTGCCGCACTTTGATGTGTATTGCCCGATGCTGAGCCTGCCAGCCGTTTTTAACACGCTGCCAGACACGATACCGGCCAGCCTGCCCTACCTTGCCATCAATGAACGGCACAGCCAGCCCTGGCAGGAACTGCTAGGCCCCACCAGGCGCCTGCGCATAGGCCTTAACTGGTGTGGAGATGCTGATAATAAATATGACAAACTACGCAGCATCCCGCTCTACCAGATGGCGCCTTTACTGCAAATGGAGGTCGAATGGCACAGCTTGCAAAAAGAGTTTCGGCGCGAAGACCACATTATGCTCAAGCGCTTTCCGATGCTGGAATGCCATCATCCGGCATTGACTGATTTCACCCAAACTGCCGGGCTGATGATGCAAATGGATTTGGTAATTTCAGTCGATACTGCTGTTGCGCACCTGGCGGCGGCCCTTGGTAAACCGGTCTGGTTATTGTTGCCGCATCAGGCGCACTTTCGCTGGTTGCAACAACGTGAAGACAGCCCGTGGTATCCGGGCATGCGGCTATTCAGGCAAGGCGCTGAAGAGCCGTGGGAGAGCGTGATTGACCGTGTGCATCAGGCCATTACCGACTTATTGGCAAACCGCGGCACTGAGGTCTAAGCAAGCCTGTAAGCGGCTAGTGTGAAACACCTACAATATGCATCACCCGCTCCACATCTACATGCAGCAGCTGGGCAATATCCTTATAGTCGTCTGGCAACGCCGCATTCTGCCAGCCGTCGGCAGAATGTCTAGCCAAATTCACGGCTAACTGCACATTGCGCACTCTGGGCAAATGCGCGCGCTGCTCATCCATTAAATCGGTTAACAATGAGGGTAAGTTAAACACGCGCACCAGCTCGGCCTGTAACTCCACCACGCGAAAACCAAGCACCTCTTGTTGCACAACGCGGCTACGCAGGGTTTTATCGGCAGCTTGACGCTTGCTGATCTCAGCCATAGCTTCCGGATTAAAACACCACATCAGCATTTCGGCAAAATCATACAATGAGGCAGCCACGCGCAACTCTTCTGCATGCAAGTCCATCAGGTGTGACGCAAATTCAGCCGCAAAATAACCAGCCCGGTGTGCACGTATCATCAGCTTAAGTAAATCGACCAAGGCCGGCACATGCTGGTTGAGTACTTCTTCAACATGCGGCACAGCGGGAATCTGGGCAAAAAAGGTGCTGGTGCCCATCATGATAATGGCCTGCTCTACCTGCACCAGGTCTTGCAACTGATGGCGGCTACGATGATTATTGGCAAACGTCAGCACTTTAAACATCATCAGCGGGTCATTGATCACCACGCGCGTAATATCGCGTGCGCCAGTCTCTTCTTCATGCTCACGGAGTAGCGCCAACTCCCTGGCGGTTTGTCGCAATACCGGGATATCTGCCTGCTGTAAAAAAGCGACCCAGTCATTTACAGTCCGGTTTGCCCTTGCTTCGGTGAGTGTCACCATGTGTTCGCTCCAGCTTGATTTATGCGCCCGAGTATAAAACATCACCAACCTGCGCGATGCGGCAATCAATCGCACAAATCAGCGCCTGTTTCTTTTTATGGCATATCCGTTTTAACGCCTATGGTGGTTTAACGCCAATAAAGGCGTGCTTCTTTAGTGATGACTGATAAATGCCTATGTTAGAATGCCATTTTAGTTATTGATTCCCAAGATCGGATCCTCAACGATCTGGCTTTAAAGGTCGTCAAGCATATGGCAATTATTCTGCACACCCCCGAAGAAATCGAAAAAATGCGCGTCGCTGGTCGCCTGGCCTCCGAAGTGCTGGATTACATCAGCCCGTTTGTTGTGGCTGGCGTCACCACTAACAAGCTAGACCAGCTCTGTCACGATTACATCGTCAATGTGCAGCAGGCAATTCCAGCGCCGCTTAACTATGCACCGGATGGCCATACGCCGTATCCTAAATCCATCTGCACCTCAATTAACCAACAAATCTGCCATGGCGTGCCCAGTGAAAAAGAGCTGAAACAAGGTGATGTCGTCAACCTCGATATTACCGTGATCAAAAATGGCTACCACGGTGACACTTCGCGTATGTTTATGGTTGGCGATGTGACGCCACAAGCCAAACGTTTGTGCGAACTCACCTACCAGGCCATGTGGCGCGGTATTGAAAAGGTCAAACCGGGCAATACCTTGGGTGACATTGGCTACGCCATTCAATCTTTTGCCGAAAAAAATGGCTACAGCATCGTGCGAGAATTTTGCGGTCATGGCATAGGAAAAAAATTTCATTGCGAGCCGCAAGTATTGCACTATGGCAAACCAGGTGCTGGCATGACACTGAAAGCCGGCATGATTTTCACTATAGAACCGATGATTAACGCCGGTCGCCGCGATATTAAATTTATGTCTGATGGCTGGACAGTCGTCACCAAAGACCGCAGCCTGTCAGCGCAATGGGAGCATACCGTGCTGGTCACCGAAGAGGGCTTTGAAATCATGACCACCTCTGCCGGTACGCCGCCGCGCCCCGTACTGTAAGCCGCTTGACCATGACGGTGATTGCCAAAGAACAACTCAAGCACTGGCGGGAGTCGTTACAACTGGCACGCCAGCAACTTGCAGACGCTTATCTGGCGAATCCACAAGCCAAAACGCTGCTGCTGCAACATACCCGCCTGCTTGACCAACTACTCAAAGAACTCTGGCGTAGTCACGGCCTGCCGCTTACGGCCAGCCTGATTGCCGTCGGCGGCTACGGCCGTGGAGATATGTTCCCCCAATCAGACATTGACCTGCTGATTCTGATGCCGGATAACAGCGACAGCCAGTTGCAAACAAGTGTCGAATCACTGATTGGCACTTTGTGGGATATCGGTTTAAACATTGGCCACAGTGTGCGCACCTTGCAAGAGTGCCTGGATGAAGCCAAGCTGGACGTGACCATCATGACCAACCTGCTGGAGGCGCGCTGGCTCATCGGTGATAAATCCAGTTTTAAAACCCTCACCCAGACTTTACACACAGAACTCGACAGCGCGCGCTTTTTTGCCGAAAAACTACGTGAGCAACAAATTCGCCATGCCAAGTTTCACGACACGGCCTACAACCTGGAGCCTAATATCAAGGAAAGCCCAGGCGGCCTGCGTGACCTGCATATGATTTTATGGGTCGCACAAAGCCAGGGCCTGGGCCATGACTGGAACGACCTGGTGCGTGCGGGCTTACTCAACCGCAGCCAGGCCAGCCAACTCAAACGGCACGAGCGGTTGCTAAAAAATCTGCGCATCCGCTTGCATTTGCTGGCCAAACGACGCGAGGACCGCCTGGTATTTGACTTTCAAAACACCCTGGCCGAGCAAATGGGCTATCAAAACACGCCACAAAAACGCGCCAGCGAGCAACTGATGCAAGGCTTTTACCGCAGCGCCAGGGCTGTGATTATTGAAAACGAAGTCTTGCTCAAGCGCATGCATGCACGCGTGAGCCCGGCGACAGAAGCCACCAGCGTGATTGATCAGGATTTTACGCTGTCACAAGGCCTGTTAAACGCCCAAACCCCAGACTTGTTTGAGCGCAAGCCTGAGGCCATTTTGCGCTGCTTTCAGCTGCTACAGCAGCACCCTGCCATCACCGGTTTTAGTGCACCGCTGGTCAGAGCACTGCAAGCTGCGCACCCCTTAATTGATCGCAATTTCAGGCAAAATGCCGCCCACAAAGCACTGTTTCTGCAGATTTTGCAAAGCCGTGAAGGCGTGCACCGCAGCCTGCGCCGCATGAACCGTTATGGCATCCTCGGGCGCTATATTCCTGTATTTGGCCGCGTGATTGCACAAATGCAGCACGACCTGTTTCATGTTTACACCGTCGACGAACACACGCTCAATGTGCTGCGTAATTTACGCCGCTTTGCCAAGCCAGACCTACGCCATGAGTTTCCGCTCTGCAGCCAGCTGTTTAATGAGTTTAGCCAGCCACACTTGCTCTATTTAGCCGCCATTTTTCACGATATTGCCAAAGGCCGTGGGGGTGACCACTCACAATTGGGCACCATTGATGCGCGACGCTTTTGCAACAAACTGGGCTTACCCAAAGCTGATACCGAGCTAGTGTCCTGGCTGGTCGAAGCGCATTTAAAGCTCTCGAGCACGGCGCAAAAAAGTGACTTATCAGACCCGGATGTGATTGAATCTTTTGCACAATTGGTGGGTTCAGAATATCGCCTGACCGCCTTGTATTTACTCACCGTGGCCGACATTCGCGGCACCAGCCCGAATGTGTGGAACGCCTGGAAGGCCAAGCTGCTCGAAAGCCTGTTTTTACAAACACGCCGCGTATTGCAACAATCACTCAACACCGAAGCCCAGCTCAGTTTACGCAAGCAGGAGGTGCTACATAAACTCAGTAGCTTTAACCTTAAAGAGTCCTCGGTGCAACCCTTATGGCAAGCCTTTGGCAGCGGTTATTTCAGCCGTTTTGACAGTGACGAAATTGCCTGGCAGAGCCGCTTGCTGATTCCGCACAAGCTCTCAGAAAAGCCGATTGTACGCGCGCGGCTTAGCCCTAAAGGCGACGGCATTCAGGTCATGATTTACAGCCGCGACCAAAAAGAAATTTTTGCCCGCATTTGTCACTTTTTTGACAGCATGCAATACAACATTGTGCAGGCCAAAATTTATACCACCACGCATGGCTACGCACTGGATAACTTTATTGTGCTGGAGCCAGACACACGCCAGATTAGTTATAACGGCTTACTCAAACATATTGAACAAGGCCTGAACGACCAACTGCTCAGCGACCAGGCCATGCCTAGCCCAATCAGCGGGCGTGTTAGTCGACAGGTCAAGCATATGCCGATTCCGACTCAGGTCAGCTTGCGCCCGGTCGCCAACCAGCAAGAGCCCGCAACGGCGTTTCAGCAACTGGATGTGATTGCGAACGACAGACCAGGCTTGCTGGCCAGCATGGCACTGGTGTTTCTTAACCATGGCATTGAATTACATAATGCAAAAATCAACACGCTGGGCAACCGTGTAGAAGACAGTTTTCTGATTTCTGCCCACCATGGCCAAGCCATAGATGACATCCAAACGGCCGCCCTCAAACAAGCGCTGACTGCGCTTTAAGCGAACCGTACTCATCACGCTTTTTATTGCGACGCAGCCTTCAATCCGGCGTTTTCCAAACCAAACACCACACGCACTATCACGCTATCTCTTTGATTAACGCCTTGGTGATGGCCGAATACATGGCTCGCCTGTGGCAGCCAGGCTACCATCATCATGCAGTTTTTCTAACTTTGCTAAACCACCCTAACGCCGTTAGTTCTTATCAAATCTTTTCACTTTAGCCGCATTAAACCACATTGATTATGCGGTTTTAAAAGCGCACAATTACCTTAACATACGTAAAGAAATTGGCATTTATTGCCGAAATAGAAGAAAGACGTGTGTCATGCCATACAAAAATGACTACGAACAGTATTGGGGGTAGTTATGGTCAAACAGGGATCCGGGCACGTGCCCACATATTTAGTGCTAGACGATATTGACGTGCCGGAAACGGTACTTCAAAGCTGGCAGATTACGACAGATTTGCTGGCGTGTATTGCGCATATTCCTGCCGCACTGATCATGCGTGTACACGCCCATGAGATCGAAGTGTTTGTCGCTAGCCATAGTGAAGGTAATGTTTACCATCAGGGAGAACATGCCAAGCTCAATACCGGACTCTACTGCGAAAACGTGATCAGCAATCATCAAGCGTTGCTTATCCCTAATGCACTCACCCACCCAGGCTGGGAGAACAACCCGGATGTCGCCCTTGGCATGATTTCTTATTATGGATTGCCGATCAACTGGCCAAATGGCGAAGTGTTCGGCACCATTTGCATTCTGGATAACAAAGAGCATCACTACGACCATCTGGTGACAGACCTGATTAGTCAGTTCAGAGACAGTATTCAACTCAGTCTCTACCATATTTACCACTCCAGCGTCGCCACCGAGCAAAGAGATCAAGCCAGAGAAGCCCTGCGAGATAACGAAGCCTTGTTTCATGCTGTGTTTGAAAATGCAGCGATCGGTATTGCGCAAGTGGCATTAACGGGGCATTTTCTGCAAATCAACCTTGAGTTTTGCCGCATCATTGGTTATAGCCAGGAAGAAATTCTGGCACAGCATATGACCTACCAGCAAATTACACTGCCTGACGACGTAGGCAAAGAAACCGAAACCGTCACCCGCTTATTACAAGGTAATATTGACCAATTCAGCATAGAGAAACGCTACCTGCATAAAATGGGTCAAGTGGTTTGGGTGAATCTGTCAGTGCATTTGTTGCGCGATGATCAACAACAGCCATTGTATTACATCAGCGCGGTGCAAGACATCAGCGAAAGAAAACTGGTAGAAGAAGAGCTCAAGCTTGCGGGGCTGGTCTATAACAACAGCAGTGAAGCGATGGCCATTACCGATGCGCATGGCATCATGTTAGCCATCAACCCCGCATTTAGCAAAATGACCGGCTATACCCTGGAAGAAATCAAGGGGCAATCCATCACCTTGTTACACACTAATCAGCATGACGCTGACTTTTATGGCTCACAGAAACAAACGATTGAGGCCAATGGGCAATGGCAAGGAGAGGTGTGGACTAAACACAAAAATGGCAGCACCTTCCCCACTTGGCTGACCATCAACACCTCCTACCTGAACGACGGTATAGTGCACAGGCGTGTGGGCTTATTCTCAGACATTTCTGCCATTAAAGAGGCTGAGGCGCTGATTCTCAAACAGGCTAACTTTGACCAACTGACCAAGCTACCTAATCGGCAACTATTTCAGGACCGTCTCGAACAAACCATTAAACTCTCACACCGTGAGCATCAAAAATGCGCGCTCCTCTTTATTGACCTTGACCGTTTTAAAGAAGTGAATGATACCCATGGCCATAACGTTGGCGATACGCTGCTGATTGAGGCCTCAGCGCGCATTGCCGCATGCGTGCGTCAGTCGGATACGGTCGCCCGCCTTGGCGGCGATGAATTCACCGTAATTTTGAACGACATTCACGACAACATGATGATTGCGCATATTGCACAACACATTATCGACAAATTATCAGAGCCGTTTCTTACCGCAAAAAAAGAAGCCTTTATCTCGGCCAGTGTCGGCATTGCCATTTACCCGGAAGATGCCAACGATGCGCAGCAATTACTTAAAGTCGCTGATCAGGCCATGTATGTGGCCAAAAATGCAGGCCGCGGCTGCTATCGTTTTTTCACCAAGCTGATGCAACAAGAGTCTGACTTTCGCATCCGCTTGTCTACCGATTTACGGCAAGCGTTACAGCTCAAGCAGTTTTCTGTGCATTATCAACCTATTATTGAGCTATCGACTGGCCGCATCAATAAAGCAGAGGCCTTGCTACGCTGGAAACACCCAGAGCTTGGCTACATCAGCCCGGATATTTTCATCCCTATTTGCGAACACTACGGCACCATACACGAGATTGGTAACTGGGTATTTATAGAAGCCGTGAAGCAAGGCGCCAAATTGAAACAGCTGCTGGGGCGCGAGATTGAAATTGCCGTCAATAAATCGCCAGTGCAATTTAAAGCCAACGAAGAAATGATGCATAACTGGATTCAGTTGCTCGAAAACATTCATTTTCCGACCAAATGCGTGGTGATTGAAATTACCGAGGGCGTACTGATGGATCTTGTTGGTAACATTGAAGAAAAACTGATGGGGTTCCACAATGCCGGCATGCATATCGCGATTGATGACTTTGGTACTGGCTACTCTTCGTTGTCCTATCTTAAAAAATTCAACGTCGACTATTTAAAAATTGACCGCTCATTCATCTGCAACTTGGCGGCCAACTCCAGCGAAGTGGCGATTTGTGAAGCCATTATTGAAATGGCCCACCGCCTCAATATTAAAGTGATTGCCGAAGGCATAGAAACGGAAACCCAACTGCATTTGCTCGAAGACATCCATTGCGACTTTGGCCAGGGCTATTTATTCGCCAAACCGATGCCTGCGGCTGATTTTGAACAATTGCTGATTGACTTGGGCTAGTTACACGCCAACAAAAAAACCTGCCGACAGGCAGGCTTTTTGACCGTCTGATGACTTAAAATGTCAGCCTGATTATGTTTACCTATCCACAACTCACATCATCCGAGCAAGCCAGTTTGCCCATACTGATTGCCCAACCAAGCGCTATGCCCAATAAATTTGAGGATAGTACGCATAGCCTTTTTTATTGCCAAACGGCGAGCGGCGACATGGTACTAAAAGTGTGTAATGAAGCGACCATTACAAAGTCTCACTTTTGGTTAGGCGCAAACCATTTATTTGCAGCCGACTTTCCAAACAGCTTGGGCAAGATCCATTTAACGCATCATTTTTTGGAGAAAAACGGCGCGCTGACAGTGCCTAATTTTGTCGCTGCGGGTGCCAACCGATTTGTGCTCAGCCGGTTTTTAGCGGGTAAAGATTTAGGAACAGAACACATAGCCGACCAATGGGTGATTCAGCTAGCTGAACATATCGCACGATTGCATCAATCAACTTACCCCAGTTGGGGCAAGCTACACGCACCACAATTTTCTGCAAACAAATGGGCCAGTCGCTTGCACGCCACGCTTGTTTTTTTGGCTAAGCAACACGATCCGTTGATTGCTGAACCGTTACTGGCCGAGGTGTTAGCACAGGCAAACAATTGCCACGAAACCGAATTTGTCCCGATGATGCTGGATTTACGCTGGGATCAATTCCGTTGTATCAACGCAAATAAGTTGGCGCTGCTTGATCTTGATGCATTTGTGATTGCGCCACGTGCGCTGGACCTGGTGTTGCTCGAATATATACTCACGCCCGCACAACTGGCTTTATTTAAACAGCACTATATTCAAACGCATGCCTGGCCCGACCACACAGCCAATACGCCCTGCTACCAGCTACTGTTGTTTTTAATGAATGTACTGGGTGAAACGGATTTGGCGAAGTGGATGCAGCGCATATAAAAAGGCAATGCTCGTCACCAAAATGCGCTGTTTAAGTCGTTTGCTGCTGGTAAAGCTTCACCCAGCTAATAAAGCCTGCAATGGCCAAAATAGTATTCAACACAAATAAAACGGCCGTTGCGTAATAGCCTGTTTGTACATACAACAGCGTAGCAGCGCCATCAATCACCGCCCAGTACAGCCAGTTTTCTAACACCTTCCTGGCGATCAACCAGGTATTCATGACAGAAAAAACTGTCGTATAAGCATCTAATACCGGGCTTTGCGATTGTCCAGTTTTTTGCAAATAGGCACTCAGCAACGCACTCACCACCAAACCAATCACAATAAAACCAAGATGGTTTTTCCAGGGCCAACGGCTAATCAGCAAGGTGTCAGTTTGCTTGCCATGTTTATGCCATAGCCAAAAACCATAAATCGCCATGCCCATATAGTAAAAATTCAACAACGCCTGCATAGGCAGTTGCCCCTCCCAAAACAGCGCGGTGTAAACCAGCGTGCTTAAAAAGGCAAACAACCAGCACCATTGAGACTCTTTGGCCGCCAACAGAATATAGGCAACGCCCATTAAAGCAGCGGCAATTTCCCAGCCGGACATTTGATGGAATGCAGCAATGATGGACTGATAATAATCTTGGTTCATGGCGATAAAACAGCAAATAAGTTAACAAGTACGCAAAGCGTATGTGACTATTAATGGCCTGAGTGCAGCTTATACATCGACAACATCAGCCCTGTCCGTGCCAATAAACTTCATCACAAATACACTGTGCGGCAACGCATTAAACACTGCCTCCATTTCTGCATCCAGGCAATCCATCACATCGCGGTATTCGCCAAACACTTGCGTGGCCAGGCTATTGCGTTTCACCACCAAATTTTTATTGGCTTCGAGTGTGTTGATAAAGGCCAAAATGGGTTCCACATAGCCTTCGGTTAAAGGATACAAACTAATATCGACTGAAATACGCATATAAACTCCAACATTTATAAAATTAAAGCGGGCAATGAGCGCCCCTTGATTTAGTAATCGTAAGTGACGGTGATACCACCAACGCGAGGCTCACCGTATTGCACGTAACGTTGTTCACCGAATCCGTTGTCAAAGTAAAAGCCACGGGTTGCATAATCTTTATCTAATAAGTTTCTCGCCCATACACTGACTTTCCAATGTTTATCGTACTTATAATCAGCACTGGCGTTTAATAAAGCATAGCCATTGGATTTAGAATTGTTGCTGTCAGAAAAGTAGAAGGCATCCTTACCTTCGACATTGGCACGTATTACCCAGGCTGCATTGGCATAAAACTCAGAACCCAAGTTAAAGGTATATTTAGGCGCATGAGCGACTTGCCGGCCTTGCGGACTGTATGCGCTCGGATCTGGATTTTTATAGCTATCAAATTTTGCATCCAGCAACCCGATTGAACCCAGCATCCGAAATTGATCGGTCAAGAACCAATCCATGCTGGCTTCTACCCCTTGATGGGTGGCACGGGCAGCGTTGTCATAGAACTCCGTAAAAATCCCCGTGCTCGGTACTTGCGCAGAACTATGTGTTTGCGCATCTAGGCGCTTGGCATAAAAAGCCGCCAGATTGGTGATCAACGTGCCGTCCAGCCAGCTGGATTTCAGCCCTGTTTCAAAGTTCCACATATACTCGGTATTAAACTGCCTTTGATTTTGAGCCAAACTGGCATTGTTATTGATACCACCAGGCTTGTAACCACGGGTTAACGAGGTATAGATGAGTTGATTCGCGTCAGCTTGGTAATTCAAGCCCAATTTAGCGCCCAAAAGGGTTTCATTCACGTTTTTTTTCACGCTACTTGGGGCTGATTCAACGAAGCCACTATCGGCATAGTGGGCCTTAAAATCCTCTATCCGCAGTCCTGAAACGAGCGTCAACTTGTCAGTTAAATGGCTATCTAATTGCCCAAACACCGCCGTATTTTCTGTATTGTACTTACCTGCTATCTGCGTTAAGTAGCTAGGTCCATAACTTCTATAATCTACACGAGAATTAAAACGCTCATCTTGCACAAAACGATAAATGCCAACCGTCCAATCGGTTGAGTCGTTGAAAATACGGCCCGCCTTATCAGACAAAGCACGTAGTTCAAAAGAGTAATTGTCGCGATCACGGTTATGTTTTTCGCCATCATTTAATGTTGTCCAATCACCATCAAAACTATAGGTCGATGAAGAATTTAAATAACTGGCCTCTGACTGAATAATGACCGCATCGGAAGCTTGCCAATTGGCTTTCACAGCAAAAGCGTTGGTGTTTTGCGTATCTACGCCAGGCTGGTTGGCTTTACTGTGCCTGGAGTTGTCTAAGGTAAATCCGTCATAACCGTTATTCACATTCACATGCATCAAGGTGAAATCTAAGGTTAAATCCTCGGTCGCAAATAATTTAAATTTACTGCGAAAGGTCAATTCATCTTGTTTTTGCGTGTCATCACGACCCAAGGTGTCATTTTGCATATAGCCATCAGATTTGTGCGTATAAATCGAGGCACGACCGATTAACTGATCTTCAACGATCGTACCGCCTACCGCTGCCCCAAAATTACGCGTGTTGTATTCACCCACGCCAGCTTGTGCACGCATTTTAAATTGTTTGGTCGGCTCGGTACTGCGCATGGTAATGGCGCCGGCGATGGCATTCGGGCCAAACTTAGTGCCTTGCGGGCCTTGCAACACTTCTACCGCATCAATATCAAACATGGTCGCGGCGCCACCCAAGCGGCTAAAATCAATGCCATCAATGATTAAGCCGACGGATGGATTCACCGGATTATCATATTGGCTGAGGATGCCCATGCCACGAATCTGGAAAAAACGCCCGCGGGACGCCCCTGCTGAGATATTCACATTGGGCGCCAGATTCAATACTTCTTCCAGATGCTGCGCGCCACGTGCCTCTATGGTTTCTTTATTCACTTCAGTCAGGCTGACGGCTGTTTTTTGTGCGATGCTGGGGCGAAAATCCGCGCTCACCACCACCTCAGAGAGTTCGCGTGTCTCTTCCTCTTCTGCGGCTAACACAGGCGTGGTGAGTAAAAGTCCAATTAAGGACAGCGGTTTTGTAATCGGTTTCATGATAATCCTTTCTATTAAGACACATAAAAAGGACAGGGTGAGAGTGACAATGACGTGAGTAGATTTGTGGATGACCCAACAAACCAGAAACATTTGCGTTGTAGATGCTCTGCCTGTCCCTACGCCAGCATTATCTGGGTCAGGTTCATTGGGTTTCCCGCGTGTGCGAGATCTCAGGCGTTATAGCCACCCCAAGGCGTTTGATTTTTCAATCAGGGTGAGATTGTATTTTAATATCAACCACTTGGCTAGAGCACAATTCAGAATTCGCTTTACAGCCTGTGCATATGTTGCAAAGTTTAATGATGAGGGCTGTAAACAGATGGCCGCTGAGAATATCCCGCGGGCCAAAAACAAAAAACCCTGCAAGGCAGGGTTTTTTATTGAATACTGGCTAAAACAAATCAATTAGAAATGTTTGTAGTGTTTTTTCAATTGTTTAACCACTTCCCACTGGGATTTCAGGCCTTTTGGAAACTCAACATAGTCACCAGCCTTGATTGTTACTGTGTCGCCACCTTGTGGAGTCACTTTGAATTCGCCTTCTAATACGTAGGCTTTTTCAGTTGCAGTGAAGTCCAAAGGGAATTTTGAAGGTGCGCAATCCCATGTGTTCCAGCTTTTTACGCCCAGTTCTTTCAGCTTTTCTTCTGACGGGTTATGGTCGATGATGATTTGTGTCATGACGATTCCTTAAATGTGTAATTAAAACCTGCAAATAGAAATGCCGCAAAAACTGCGGCATGACGTGTTTGGCGGAAGAGGTGAGATTCGAACTCACGGAGGGCGTGAACCCTCGACAGTTTTCAAGACTGTAGCATTAAACCGCTCTGCCACTCTTCCGGAATGAGGCGCATTATAGCAAACTATCAGTCATCTGGAAGCGTTATTCCAGGAAAAAGTACATCATTAAAGCCAAATTTTGTTAGATCACGGATACGCATGGGGTAAAGCACACCAAATAAGTGGTCACATTCGTGCTGTACCACCCTGGCATGAAAGCCGCTCGCGGTACGATCAATGACCCGCCCTTGCGGGTCTAAGCCGCGATAATGCAAGTGTTGGTAGCGTGGCACCAGGCCGCGCATGCCGGGCACGGACAAGCAACCTTCCCATCCATCCCCTTCTGTTTGCTCTATTGGGGTCAGTTCCGGATTAATCAAAATAGTGAACGGCACTTCTTCAGCATCGGGGTAACGCGGGTTGGCGCCCACGCCAAACATCACTACCTGCAAACTGACGCCAATTTGCGGCGCCGCAATACCTGCGCCGTTCATCTGCGTCATGGTGTCATGCATATCCTGAATCAGGGCATGCAATTCGGGCGTATCAAACTGGGTCACTTTATCGGCCACCCGATACAACAATGGCTCGCCCATTCTGAGCACAGGTTTCACCGCCATAGAAGTTTTCCTTAGGGTTAATTACTGGATTTAAACAACTGCGCAGTCATTGTCAGATAAATATTGCGCAATCACCGTGCGCACTTTATCCATGGTTTGCTGCAACAACGGCATCACCTGCTCAAACTGGATAGACTGTGCGCTGTCACCACGCCCTGCGGCAAAATTAGCCACCGGGCAAATCGCGGCATAAGCCACACCAAGCTCACGCGCCAATACGGCCTCAGGCATCCCGGTCATGCCGACGAGAGTGGCGCCATCGTGTTCATACCGATTAATCTCCGCGGCAGTTTCTAGCCGCGGCCCTTGCACACAGGCATAGACACCGCCATCCACTAGGCTGTAGCCCACATCGGCCGCCGCTTTCAGGCAGCGTTCACGCATGCCTTGTGAATAGGGTTGGGTAAAGTCGATATGGCGCACCGGCAACTCAATGCCATCATGGTAAGTATTGCTGCGGCCATAGGTATAATCCAAAATCTGGTTAGGCAGCACAATATCGCCTGGAATCAGGTTGCGGGCGATGCCACCCACGGTCGCGACCGCCAGCAAATCACACACCCCGACAGAATGCAGCGCCCATATATTGGCCCGATAATTCACCGCATGTGGCGGAATGGTATGGCCGCCACCGTGACGCGCCAGAAACACCACTTCTTTGCCATTGATCTCACCAAACACCAGCGGTTGCGAAGGTTCGCCATACGGCGTACGCACAATCAGGCGTTTTGAAATATTTAAATTATCCAGCGCGGTCAACCCGGTGCCGCCAATAATGCCTAACATTCTGTTATCCCCAACTTTGATTTCTCTTTACGACTTGTTCATCTGCAAGGCGTAAGCGTATCACGGATTTATGGCATACTTAAGCCATGCAAGCCTTTTCCAAGCCAGCCGAGCCAACTCCCAGCCTGACGCTGGCTCACACGCACTACGAAAACTTTCCGGTCGCCTCACTGCTGTTACCCGCCCATTTGCGCCATGCGGTGACGGTGATTTACCAGTTTGCGCGCGAAGCGGATGATATCGCCGATGAAGGCAATGCCACTCAGGCGGCACGCTTGCAAGCCTTGCAAACCTATGAAGACGAACTACTGCTGATTCAAGCCTATATTCAGCCATCGCAGCCATTGTTGATTACCCTGCAGCAAGTGGTCAAAACACACCGGCTGGACGTGCAATCGCTGCTAGACCTGATAAATGCCTTTAAGCAGGATGTGGTTAAAACCCGCTATGCCACTTTTAATGAAGTGCTAGACTACTGCCGCCGCTCGGCCAACCCGGTTGGCCGCCTGATGCTGCAACTCTATGGCAGCGATACCCCGCAACATCGACTGTGGTCTGACCAGATTTGCACCGCCTTGCAACTGATTAATTTTTATCAGGATATTGCGATTGACCTGCAAAAACATGGTGAGATTGGCCGTATTTACCTAAGTCAGGACGAAATGCAGTCCGCAGGGATTAGCGAGCGGGATTTGCGTCAGCAGCGCCTGGACGCCACCTGGGAGATGTTCTTTTTACACAACGTGATGCGTGCAGAAGAGTTGCTGCTGGCCGGCAAACCACTCGGTCGCGCCCTGCCTGGCCGTATCGGTTTTGAATTGCGCATGATGATTGCAGGTGGCGAACGTATCCTACATAAATTAAAATCCTGCCGTGGCGATATCTATCATCATCGCCCGACCTTGAAAGCCTATGACTGGCTGCTGATTTTGTTGAAAGCCCTGTTTAAACAATGACCCCGCAACAATATTGCCAACAAAAAACCCGTGAAAGTGGCTCTAGTTTCACGCTGAGTTTTATGTTCTTACCTAAACAAAAACGCGATGCCATGACGGCACTGTATGCGTTTTGCCGCGAAGTGGACGATGTGGTCGACGAGTGTACGGACTACCAGATCGCCCAGACCAAACTTGCCTGGTGGAAACAGGAAATTCACCGCTTGTTTCACGAAACACCACAGCACCCGGTCACACAAGCATTGCAACCGGTGGTCAATAGCTTCGGTTTGCAAGAGGCCCATTTTGTTGAAATCATCGACGGCATGCAAATGGATACGCAATACAACCGTTACGCCGACTTTGAGCAGTTAGCCTTGTATTGTTACCGGGTTGCCAGTGTGGTGGGGCTACTCTCAGCACAGATATTTGGCTATCAAGACCGTGCCACACTCGAATACGCGCATGATCTGGGCATGGCCTTTCAGTTGACGAACATCATTCGTGATGTAGGCGAAGATGCCAGACGCGGTCGTCTGTATATTCCACTCGATGAATTGGAGCGTGCGGGCGTGACGGAAGCGGCATTACTCAATAGCCAAGCCTCACCACAAACGCGCGCGCTATTACTCAAACAAATTGAGCGCGCCGAATTGTTTTATGACAAAGCGCTGAGCCAGTTGCCAAAGGCAGATACCAAACAGCAGTTGCCCGGCCTGATGATGGCCGCGATTTACCGCGCGCTGCTGCAAGAAATCCGGCAAGACCCCAACCTGGTGCTGACGCATAAAGTCGCGCTGCCACCTTTTAGAAAGCTCACACTGGCGCTGGGTGCATGGTTTAAATACCGCAAGCCATGACCACGCACGCGCCTTTTCGTGGCCAAACACCCGTTGGTAAAAAAGTAGCGGTCATTGGTGCAGGACTCGCCGGCATTGCTGCTGCACTCAAACTGCTGCAACATGGCCATCAGGTTTGCCTGTTTGAAGCCGCCCCGCAAGCGGGTGGCCGCGCACGTGGTGTCATACATGCAAACACCACCATGCTCGATAACGGACAGCACCTGTGTATAGGCGCTTACCGCACCACACTGGCGTTGCTGCAACAAGCTAATATAGAGGCAGAGCAAGTATTTATGCGCCTGCCGCTGTCATTGCATATGCACCATGGCGCTCAACGCATGTCACTGGTCACGCCCACATGGTTGCCTGCCCCGCTGCATTTATTATGGGGGTTACTCACCGCACATGGCCTCGACTGGCGCAGCAAATGGCGAGCGATCTGCTGGATGCAACAGCTGAAACATCAAGCGTTTACGCTGCCAGCAGATATCACGGTTGCCACCTTGCTGGCTAAGGGCAAACAAACGCCAATGGCGATCCGCACTTTGTGGGAGCCATTATGTTTGGCCGCACTCAACACCCCAATCACGTTCGCCAGCGCACAAGTGTTTCTCAATGTGCTGCGTGATAGCTTTCAGCATCGTCGCCACGATAGCGATTTTTTAATTGTGAAAGCAGATTTAAGCAGCGCGCTGATACACCCGCTATTGCAGCATATACAAACACTCGGCGCTGAAGTCAGGCTACACAGCACGGTCACTGCGCTGCAAGCATCAGATGCGGCTTGCGTCATATCAACCGCCACAAGTAACGATACTTTTGAGGATGTGATTGTCGCGGTGGGCCCGCATCAACTGAAAACCATCGCTGGCGAGCTGAGTATCCCGGCATTTGACTATCAACCCATTACCACGGTCTACCTGCAATACAGCGCTGAGACGCGCTTGCCTCACCCCATCATGGGCTTATGTCATGGCCTGGCGCAATGGGTCTTTGATCGCGGGCGATGCTGCGGGCAAGCAGGGCTGCTAGCGGTAGTCATCAGTGCACACCCGCCTTTAAACTCAGATAAAGCAGTGTTGGTGACGCAATGCATCGCGGAAATTAACCAGGCCTTGGCGGCGTATCACATCACATTAAATACCGCCCCACAGTGGACGCAAGTGATCACCGAAAAACGCGCCACATTTAGTTGCACGCCCGACGTGCTGCGGCCTGGCACCCGCACATCTAACCCACATGTTTTTCTGGCGGGTGACTATATTGCTGGCCCCTACCCGGCGACTATTGAAGGTACCATCACCAGCGGCTACGCAGCCGCACAAGCCATCATAGATCGCCTGTAGAGAAATCTGGGCCTGCCCTAGCCCGCTGCGCCCTTGCACTCAACGGCAAGGTGATTATTGGCGGGCCTGTAAAGGCCATCACCGCTGTCAGGAAAAGTCTCTTTAAAAGACAATTTTTTATCCAAGTCATAGCCTTGGGCGCATAACTCACCCGCCTTGGACTGACACTGCTCCCACGTCGTATTAAACTCACTACACGTCAGCGTATAGCCTACCCGGCCTTGTTGCGTCGTGTATTGATGCGGGGTAACGCTGGCACACGCAGTCATGATCAGTGGTAAAAGAAATATGATTTTTTTCATTATTTTTGCTCCTGATGTATTTTTTATTGAATGTCATCTTATTGTCACACCCATGTGATAAGTGACACTCAGTTTGGGCAGGTGCTTGTTGTGAATAGTTGCATGAAGTTTTTGTGACTAAATGCCACGGTGGCGGCCACACAATGCACGTGTCAGCGCCCTGTATCGAAGTCGCTACAAATCGCTACAAAACCCCACCTGTTTGTACCTGACAAAGCCGGACACGTTTTTTATACTGCATGCATCGTTAATCACACAAAGGCAGTCGCCATGAAATATGCCACCGTGATGACCACCGCCCTGTTAGTCAACCTGTCGATGTTTGCATCGGATATACCATCTACAGAACAATATGCTGACTTGATGGATAGCAAACAACGCATGATCAAGCAACTAGGTAAACAGGTGGAATGTGTCAGACTGGCCAGCGACGAGCAACAACTGGCCGCCTGCGAGGCGCAATTAACACGTGTTGAAGTAAATTCGGCGGATAGAAGGGCGAAGAATGCCCAAAAATTGAAAGCTGATGATCCGAAACAAACCGAGTTTTTTTAATGATTTAGCCTAAAAACAGGCTAAAAACCACTTCCCTGTGGCTGTCCTCCCTCTTCTGGGCAGCCTCACTCTCTGGCAACGATTGCTCTCCCAGCAGTCGTTGCCATTTTTTTTATGCGCGCAGCAGGTCTATCGCTTGCTCCAGCCGATCAATGGCATCGATATGCAAACCAGCCACACCGCCTTTTGGTGCATTGGCTTTAGGGATAATGGCATGCGTAAAGCCCAGTTTAGCCGCTTCTTTCAAGCGCTCTTGCCCACGCTGCACTGGCCGCACCTCACCCGCTAACCCAACCTCACCAAACACAATCAGCTTATTCGCCAGGGGCTTATTTTTAAATGACGACACAATGGCGAGCAATACCGCCAAATCCACCGCCGGTTCGCTGATCTTGACGCCGCCCACCGCATTGATAAAAACATCCTGGTCATAACAGGCCACGCCTGCATGCCTATGCAACACCGCCAGCAACATCGCCAGCCGGTTTTGCTCCAAACCAACACACAAGCGCTTGGGGTTAGGCGCATGTGCCGTATCTACCAGCGCCTGAATTTCAACCAGCAACGGCCGCGTGCCCTCTTGGGTGACGGTAATGCAAGAACCAGGCACCGGTGACTCGTGATGCGATAAAAACAACGCCGAAGGATTGCTGACTTCGCGCAGGCCTTTCTCAGTCATGGCAAACACGCCCAACTCATTGACGGCACCAAAGCGATTTTTAAAAGCGCGGATCAGCCGGAAACTCGAATTCTGGTCGCCTTCAAAGTAAAGCACGCTATCCACAATATGCTCGAGCACGCGCGGCCCGGCTAGCGAACCTTCTTTGGTCACATGCCCAACCAATATCATGCTGATACCCAGCTGTTTGGCGATGCGCGTGAGTTGCGCACTGCATTCACGCACTTGTGCCACTGAACCCGGCGCTGATTGCAAGGCCTCAGAGTATACGGTTTGAATCGAGTCAATCACCACGACATCAGGCTGATGCTGTTGCAACACCTGGCTGATCTTTTCCAGGTTAATTTCAGCCAGCACATCCACTCGCTTCGCATCCAGCCCCAAGCGCTGCGCGCGCATGGCAATCTGCTGCGCAGACTCTTCGCCACTGATATAAAAAGCCTTGAGTGATTGCGACACCTTGCACACGGTTTGTAACAGCAAGGTAGATTTGCCAATGCCAGGATCACCACCAATCAGCACTACACCACCAGCAACCAGGCCGCCGCCCAGTACACGATCAAATTCGGCAATGCCTGTCGCCTGTCGCGAGACGTCCTGCGCCTCAACTTCGGCTAATTTTTGCAACTGCGCCGTCGGCGCCAGGCTGGCAAAACGGCTTTGTGTCACCGCCTCCGGCACGGTTTCCACCAGCGTGTTCCAAGCATGGCAACTCGGGCACTGGCCTTGCCATTTAGGCTCAGCCGCACCACATTCAGTACAGGTATATTGTGTTTTTATTTTAGCCATAGACTTTGAACGGCACCCTTGACGCCACAGCACACAACAATTCATAACCTATGGTGCCTGCCGCTTGCGCCACAGCATCCACCGGCACTAATGCGCCCCATAACTCAACCGGGCTACCTATTTGTGCCTCTGCGATGTCAGTCACATCCACCGCCAGCATATCCATAGAAACTCGGCCCAGTGTACGTGTCAGCTTGCCATTCACGGCAATTGGCGTCCCGGTGCCTGCATGGCGTGGATAGCCATCGGCATAACCACATGCAACGATGCCTACTTTGGTCGGTTTATCAGCGATAAATAAGCTACCGTAACCTACGCTTTCACCGGCCTGAATTTCCTGCACACTGATGAGTGCAGATTGCAAAGTCATCACCGGTTTTAAGCCCAGCGAGGCTGCTGTTTTTTCTGCAATGGGTGTTGCGCCATACAACATAATGCCAGGGCGCACCCAGTCTGCGTGTGTGTGTGGTTGCTGCACCACGGCGGCCGAGTTGGCCAGTGATCGTTGGTAAGGCTGATCTGCCATCACCTGCGCCACGGTTTGCATGGCTTGTGTCACGCCATTACTCACATCTGCATTGGCAAAATGGGTCATGAGCACGATGTCACTAACATTGGCGCAACTAGCCAACTGAGTGCGTGCGTGCTGGTAATCCGCTGGTTGAAAACCCAAACGGTGCATGCCGCTATCGAGCTTGAGAAAAACACGAATAGGTGCGCTCAATGTTGCTTGTTGCAGCCAGGTAATTTGCGCCGCATGGTGCACTACCATGTCCAGGCGGTAACGGTCCACGTCTACCAATTGCTCAGCCGAAAACACGCCTTCCAGCAACAAAACAGGCTGTTGATAGCCGGCGTCACGCAAGGCAATCGCTTCGGATGGACTCAGCACCGCAAAGGCGTCGGTGTCAGTTAAGCCCTGCGCCACATTGAGCAGGCCATGGCCGTAACCATTGGCCTTCACCACTGAGATCACTTTGGCGTGCGGCGCGTACTGGCGGACTTGTGCCAGGTTGTGGGCTAAGGCAGGCAGTGAAATATGGGCAACAATCGGTCGCATAGGTGTCAATCAGAGGTTAAAGCTTGAACAACTTTTCACCTGGCCAGGAGACTCACACAAGTGAATGCCCTGACAACAGGTGCCAAATTAATACTCGTCTGGCATATACGCCGCATTGGCGTAATCCATAAAGCGTGTATGCGCGCCCATAAAGGTCAGGCGCACGCGGCCAATCGGGCCGTTACGCTGTTTGGCGATAATAATTTCAGCGGTGCCTTTTTCGGCGCTGTCCGGGTTGTAATACTCGTCACGGTAAACGAACATAATCAAGTCAGCATCCTGCTCAATCGCGCCCGATTCGCGCAAGTCACTCATCACCGGGCGCTTGTCAGGGCGTTGGTCCACGCTACGGTTAAGCTGCGAAATCGCAATCAAAGGCACGTTTAATTCTTTGGCCAAGGCTTTGAGAGAACGTGAAATTTCAGAAATTTCGGTCGCGCGGTTCTCGCCCTGGCGACCAGCCGGTGAGCTCATTAACTGTATGTAGTCGATCACAATCAATCCGAGCTCGCCCGTCTGGCGATGCAAACGACGCGCACGTGCGCGCACGTCAAAGCTACTCAGGCCCGCACCTTCATCAATGAAAATGGGCGCTTCATTGAGTTTGCCCAGCGCAGTGGTCAGTTTTTCCCAGTCTTCATCCTCTAGGTTACCATTACGCATCTTATGCTGATCGAGGCGGCCAATCGAACCGATCATACGCGTGGTCAATTGTGTTGCGCCCATCTCCATCGAGAAAATGGCCACTGCTTTATTCGTCTCCAGTGCCACATTTTCAGCAATGTTAATCGCAAAAGCGGTTTTACCCATGGACGGACGACCGGCAATAATCACCATATCGCCGCCTTGCAAACCCGAGGTCATCGCGTCGAGGTCGCTAAATCCGGTCGGGATACCAGTCACATCAGACTGATTTTCACGCGAATATAAATAGTCAATGCGGTCAGCCACTTGTGGCAATAGTACCTGCATCCCTAAAAAGCCCTGGCTCTTGCGATTGCCACCTTCAGCAATCTGGAAAATCTTGGCTTCTGCTTCATCGAGCAACTGCTGTGCATCTCGCCCATTCGGCAGGTAAGCGCTTTCGGCAATATCGGTCCCGACAGTGACCAATTGGCGCATGACAAAACGCTCATGCACAATTTCCGCGTAGCGGCGAATATTGGCCGCAGTGGGTGTATTTTGTGCCAGCGCGCCCAGATAAGCGACACCACCGACAGTGGTCAACTCATTGCTGTTTTCCAGCGACTCGGCCACGGTCACAATATCCGCCGGCTGATTGCGCTCAATCAGTTTGGCAATGTGCACATAAATCAGCTTGTGGTCATGCTGATAAAAATCCTGCGGCGCCAGAATATCTGCAATTTTGTCCAGCGCTTCGTTGTCGAGCAACAGCCCGCCCAGCACCGATTGCTCGGCTTCAATGGAATGTGGAGGGAGTTTTAAGAATTCGAGTTGTTCATCAGCCATCTGGCGATTATACCGAAAAGCCGTCACGCATTTTGGGGTTTTGGCCGAGATGAAAGATTAAAAATATTTTAGCCACAGAGGGCACAGAGCACACAGAGAAAAACTAACTTCTAAAAAATGGATGATCAGCCTATTGCAAATATCCGCGTGCATCTGCGTTTATCTGCGGCTAATCAATCACCATAAAAAGCAAAAAGGCTACCGAAGTAGCCTTTTCTTATACTGCAGCAGAGGCTTGATTAAGCTTCTGGTGTTACTGTGACAGTGATGTCTACAACCACGTCGTGGTGCAGTGCAACGCTCACAGCAAACTCACCAACGTTTTTCAGTGGGCCGTTTGGCAGGCGTACGTCCGCTTTTTTCACTTCGTGACCTTGTGCTTGCAAGCCTTCAGCGATGTCCATGTTAGTCACGGAACCGAACAGACGGCCATCAACACCGGCTTTTTGAGAAACTGTCAGGCTGAAACCAGACAATTTTTCGCCACGTGCTTGCGCAACAGCCAACAAATCAGCTTGTTGTTTTTCCAACTCAGCACGTTGTGCTGCGAAAACCGCCTTGTTTGCTTCAGTTGCGCGCTTGGCTTTACCTTGTGGGATCAGAAAGTTACGGCCGTAACCGTCTTTCACTTTAACCACGTCGCCCAATGAGCCCAGGTTTGCTACTTTTTCCAATAAAATCACTTGCATGTTGTTCTCCTAAGCCGCCAATTAACCTGGGTGTTTGTCTGTGTAAGGCATCAGCGCCAGGAAACGTGCGCGCTTAACCGCGGTTGTCAGTTGACGTTGGTATTTAGCCTTGGTACCAGTCATACGGGCTGGGATGATTTTGAAGTTTTCAGAAACGAAATCTTTCAACAGATCTACGTCTTTGTAATCAACTTCTTTGATGCCTTCTGCGCTAAAACGGCAGTAACGGCGACGTTTGTACATATCTCTTGCCATTTGAAACTCCTTAAATTCTTTAATACTGTATTCGCTGTAATTCTTGTATATGCAGTACCACTTGTGTGCTTTTTGCACTGCGCTGCGCCAAAAACCCTTTTACTTTGATGTGATCGCCGCTTTGCAATGGCAAACTGGCTTTTTCACCAATCAGCATTGCGGGTAATACGCACTGCACTTTACGATTCATTCCGGCTTCTTGCTGTTCTGAATCATGTTGCAATTGCAATCGCAACAAGGGTAAGCCTGCCGGTGTGTAACGTAACGGTTCGATAGACTGAACGATTGCCGCGATCACCAGCGTATTCACAACACTTAAGCAGCCGCCTCAGTGGTCGCCGCAGGTGCGTCACCAACGATGGTTTTGGCTTTTTCCTCTTTCATCATTGGGCTTGGTGCTGTGACTGCTGTTTTCGTCGCGATTGTCAGGTGACGTAATACAGCATCGTTAAATTTGAAGCCATGCTCCATCTCTTCCAGCACTTCCTGGCTGCACTCGATGTTCATCAACACATAGTGCGCTTTGTGTACTTTTTGAATTGGATAGGCAAGTTGACGACGGCCCCAGTCTTCCAGACGGTGGATGTTGCCGCCATTGCCAGTGATTTGAGCGCGGTAACGCTCGATCATTGCTGGCACTTGTTCACTCTGGTCAGGGTGAACAATAAACACGATTTCATAGTGTCGCATGAGATTTCCTTGTGGTTGTTAGCCACCTTCAGATCCAACTACTGGCCGCTTGAGGCGCTCAATGGTTGCGAACAAAGTGTGGCAAGGTTGCAAAGCACGCGATTATAAACCAGATTTCATGCTGCAATCAAGGACTTATTGCTTTTTGGGTGGATTCTCAAGTGCCTTGTCTTCTTTTGGCAGGTAATAAGGATCAGACACATAGCCTGGCCCTTTCATAATAATGATGACAATCAGGCCTATTGTCGTGGCACCAATAAAAAACCAAAAAGTAAACAGCAGGCCCAAAAACATCGCGGTACGCTCAATGTCGCGCGTGAGTAAGTCACCATATTGCCACCATGCATGTAGCAAAGGTGTCGCAAACACCAGGGTGCCCAACAACAACCATTTGGGCAGTTTTTTCAACAACTGCCATTCTTTATGGCTGGGATAGCGTACACCATTCGGAAGTTTATTTAATCTACCCATGCGATTCCTATATATACACACGAATCAATACGATTCTTTACTTATCCATTTTAACGCAAGTATGACTCTGTTTTAAAAGGAAAATATCCAGATTAAGCATCAATTGACCTGTATCAGGCACTATTGACGCCGTGCAAACAGGCGATCATATTAAAGAAGCGGAAAATTACGCCGTAAAACCCTTGAGACCATGAAGACACAGTGGGCAAAGTTTGCCCTGCGTAAGAATAACTTGAGGTAACTGCATGCTGGTACAAAAAAAACAAACCCATTGGGAAGGCATCTTGCAGGCCATACAAAACTCGTATGCGATCAAACGCCATATCGAGTTCTTTAACTGGCTAAAACAAGACATTCATCCGCTGATGCGGCACGATGTGCTGTTAGCCGCCTGGGGCGACTTTAGCAGTGGCGAGCTGCATTTTGACGTATCGTCCTCATTACCTGAGGCCTCTACACAGCGTTTGCTTGAAGATTCAGCCATTGTGAACTACCTGATGTGCAACCTCTATAAGCGCTGGGTAGAAAACGATGACAAGTGGTATGTGATTAACCGCTTTGACGCCAGCGGCATTCACGCCCAATCGCCTAACCCGTTTACACAGCAACTACTTAAAATGCATTCATTAATGGTGTATGGCGTGCGCGATACGCGCGGTAAAGCCGATTGCATTTATGTCTTTTTTGACCGCACCAAAGAATTCACTGTGCCAGACCAGATGCTGGGCATGATCATGCCGCACCTGGATGCTGCCATTCGCCGCGTTGGCCATCTGGCGCCGGTGGTTAAAGATGAAGACTTGCTTGATAGCATGGCGCAAGGCGGATTGTCTGACCGTGAGCAGGAGATTTTGCATTGGGTGCGCAGCGGCAAAACCAATCTCGAAATTGGCATGATCTTGAACATCAGCGCCAACACGGTCAAAAACCACCTCAAACGTATTTTTCAAAAGCTGGATGTGTCCTGCCGCGCGCAAGCGGTGGCAAAAACAGGGATGCCTGTTGCTACACGCCGCCCGAGTTAATTAAGCAGCTAGTCGCGCCCGGTAAAGCGCTGAATATCGCGCATTTGCCGTTTGGTCGGGCGCCCCAGGCCACGATCACGTTCAGCAAACTGATCGGCGCCGGTTTCTTGCGCTTGCTGGCGCAGGCGCTGGCTTTCATCGGTTTCGCGGTAGAGCAATGCCGCCTCAGGCGCACCACGCCGCACATTGCTTAAAGCCAGCACCTCAACTTCAATCTGCATATCTTTGTTTTTAATTGTGACGCGCAGGCCAGGCTTCATTTCGCGCGCATTTTTAGCGCGGTCGCCATCAATCCGTACTTTGCCACCCTCCACCGCTGCGGCCGCCAAACTGCGTGTTTTAAAAAAACGCGCCGCCCACAACCATTTATCCAAACGACAACCATCGTCTTTTTCTGGCAGGGTCTCTTGCTTGCGATGATGTGTGCGTGGCATAAACTTAGAGATTCAGGTTATCTTGATGCTGCTGAAAATAAGCCATGCGCGCCTGGTTACGCTCCAGGGTATGACGGTAACTGGCGAGTGCATCCTGTGCTTTCGCCATCAGGCTATCACCTGCATAAGTGCCATCCGCCTCTTGCGCACCAGCTTCACACTCGGTGAGGTGGGCAATCCCTTCCAGCACATGGTCAATAGCAATAATCTTGAACATGCCATTATTCACAGCCCTCACTACGCTGTCATCTAGCACCAGATGGCGCTGATTGCGTTTAGGAATAATCACGCCCTGCTCGCCATTCAAACCCAGAGCCTCGCAGACACGGAAATAACCTTCAATTTTTTCGTTGATACCGCCAATCGGCATCACCTCACCAAACTGATTAAGCGCACCAGTCACCGCCATGCCTTGCTTGATCGGCAAGCCGGTTAAAGCAGAAAGCAGCGCGAACAACTCGGCACAAGAGGCAGAGTCGCCCTCTACGCCGGTATACTCCTGCTCAAACACCAGCGACGCACTCAAGCTTAGCGGCGCCAGCGCCCAAAAACTGGCACTGAGCCAGTTTTGTAAAATATAAATCCCTTTATCATGGGTCGGCCCACTCATATTCACCTCGCGGTCAATATTAATGACGCCGCTACGGCCGGGATAACACCGCGCCGTAATGCGGATCGGTGAACCAAAGCTAGCGTCACCCAATTCAATATGCGTTAAGCCATTCACCTGCCCCACCACATTGCCATGGACTTGAATCAGCAATTCGTTATCAATAATCGAGTCACGAATCTGGGTTTCAAAAAACTGCTGGCGCAGCAAACGGGCCGTGAGTGCCTGTTTGACATGTACATCGGTAATCAAACGCGCATCTGCGGCAGCGGCGGCACTTTCATGCATCAGTTGGTCCAAATGTGCAAAACGCGTGCTGATACGGCCTTGGTCTTCTTCTAGCCGGTGCATAAATTGCAACAGCACATTCACTGCCGCACCACTAAAATGCGACAGCGCCTGCTGCTGGCATTTGCGTGCGATATACCCGGCGATCCAGGCATAGTTATCTAGTGTGGCGCTGACGCGATCTTCAAACTCGACTTTAATCGGAAAAAAATCAAAGAAATCCGGCTGCGCTTCCAGGCAATCGTAATAGTCTTCGCGGCTGGCGATCATGATAATTTTCACATGCACCGGCAGTGCGCTATGGCGGTTGCCACCCGCACCTTGCTGCGCGTGATTGGCCCAATCTTCAATTTGCACTTCGCGATTGCGCATCAAGCGGTATAGTTTCTCCAGCAAGGCGCTGCCGTTGCCTTCATCCTGCATCAAGTCACGCAGGTGCAATAACAGCATGCCGCCATCGGCCTGATGCAAGCTACCGGCGCGCAAACGCAGAAACTCCGGCCATTGTGCTGACTCACCAACTGCCGTCTCCAACATGCCGAACAAGGCCGCAAAACCGGGGTCTTTTTCTTCGACCACCGGTTGCTTCACGCCTGCCGTGAGATTAGCACGCTGATCGACCAGCAAGTTGACGCGAAAGCGCGATAAGAAACTATCATTAACAATGCTGTCAGCCCCATTTTCACCATCGCTGCCTACTTGCTGCCAGGCCTGTAAATAAGCCAGCACTTCCGGTTTGATGATATTAAAAAAGGGCGACAACTTAGCACTGCTCAATTGCGAGCGTAAACCATCCACGCGCTCTTCCAGCCAGGTTTCTGCCTGTGACAGATTCACCTGTCCGCTGGCATCGAGCCACTGCTGCATTTCAGCAATTAGCGCCTTGATAAACGAGTCCATCACGGTGCGCAATTGCGCGCCTAAGCCAGCCGGCAGCTTGATGTAGTTAACACAGGATTGCTGACTAAAATCATAGAGTGCGACCAGGTCTGTCAGTGAGCTATCAATACCAGTCACCGCGGATGCTTTCATCGCGGCCATGGTGAGCCCGGCACGACCAGAGCCAGGGGTACCCAGCACCAGCACATTACACCCTGATTGTGGCAGTGACAGCCCCATCATTAATGTTTTTTGTGCTTCGGGCTGCAACTTCCAGCCGTAATCGTTTAGCCCCAGATCAGCGGCATCCAGCAGCGACTCGGTAGAGTCAAACGACATTGGGGACAGTTTGTAGGAAACGGTCATTTCATCAGGACTGAGTACTTGCATCATTTAGGCAGTTTCCACTGTTGTTTTAGTTGTTCATCGGACGCCCGGGCCTCTACCCAGTGCTGGCCAAAATCACCGACTTCTTTTTTCCAAAAAGGCGCCTCGGTTTTTAAATAATCCATCATAAAAGTGCAGGCCTCAAACGCGGCTTGCCGATGCAAACTGGTGGCGGCCACCAGCACAATCTGCGCCTGCGCAGGCAATGCGCCAACGCGGTGTATCATATGTGCGCCAAGCAATGGCCAGCGCAGTGCGGCTTGCTGTGCAATGTCTAGCAATGCTTTTTCTGTCATGCCAGGATAATGTTCAATCACCATCTCGTTTAACTGGCCTGCGGCAGACACATCGCGCACCAGGCCAACAAAGTTAACCAGTGCGCCTGCTTGCGGCGTGGCGGCGCGCAGTTGCTGCAACTCTGCGCCAATATCAAAATCTTCAGTCTGTACCGCAACCTTGAGATAAACGGATTCACTCAAACTAGCCTCCGGTCACTGGCGGAAAAAACGCCACCTCGTCGCCATCATCAAACGTCGCCATGTCATCAACCAATTCATGGTTAATCGCGGCACGCACCACTGTGCCGCCGCTAAACAGCTTTTGCCAGGTGTCACCGCGGCCGGATAACCAGGACTTGAGCGCCACAATCGTCTCTACGCCCTCAGGCAACACGACATCCTCAGAGGAATAGTTAACGACCTCTTTGATGCGGGCGAAATATAAAATGGTGATATTCATGTGGGGGTACTCTTTCCAGCCTCATCTAATTCATCCAGCATATCCAGTGCTTCCAGGCCTGCGGTCTGCGCCAGTTCAACTTTTTCAATCTGTGCAAAGCGCCTGGAAATCTTCTGGCTACTGATATGCACATCCTGTGCGTTTTCATGCGCCTGGCGGATATTATCGGCCAGTTTCTTCATACGGGTATCAAAGCGGTCAAAATCTTTACTTAGTTTGCCCAGTTCGTCTTTAATAATATGCACTTGTTTGCGCATCTCAACATCTTTAAGCACCGCGCGTGCCGTGTTTAACACGGCCATCAAGGTGGTCGGTGACACCAGCCAAACCCTTTTTTGCATGGCGTAATCAACCACATCGCCGTGATAGGCGTGAATTTCGGCAAACACCGCTTCGGCCGGGATAAACATCACCGCGCCATCCGAGGTCTCATTGGCAATAATATATTTACTGCTAATGTCGTCGATGTGTTTTTTAATATCCGCTTTAAACAACTTGGAAGCCTGCGCCTGCACCAGTTCACCCAGGCTGCTATCAATCATGCGGTGATAGTTTTCCAGCGGGAACTTACTATCTACCGCCACGGTGCCAGTCGGCTCAGGTAAAAACAACGCGCAATCAACGCGTGCACCATTGCTTAAGGTATGCTGCATAGCAAAACTGCTGGCAGGCAATACATTACGCACCAAGCCCTCTAACTGCACCTCACCATAAGCGCCACGGCTGCGTTTGTCCCCTAGCAACTCTTGCAAACTCACGACATTCACGCTCAGGCCATCAATTTTCTTTTGGGCTTCATCAATGGTGGCAAGGCGCTCCATCACACTGACAAAAGTCTCGTTGGTTTTTTTAAAGCCCTCTTCCAAACGAATCGACACCTTGCCGCTCATTTCTTCCAGGCGGTTATCAACGATTTTGGTTAACGCTTCTATACTTTGGGTCAGGCTTTGCGTGGTGGTTTGCAACGCGGTTTTAAGCAAGTTTTGTTGCAACATGCCCTGCTCTGACAGGCCGTTACGCAAACTCAGGCTGAGCTGCTCGCTGCTCTGGCTTAAATGGTCACGCTGCGCCACTTGCAAGGCTTGCATGGCTTCACGGGTGGCGGTGAGCTCTTGCGATAACTGCGCACGCAAACGGTCTTGTTGATCAGTATTCAGGCTTTGTAAACGGTCTGCCAATTGATTGAGCGATTGATGCATCTCGCTCATCATCATGCGATGTTTTTCTTCAAGCTGTTGTGAAAGTAATTGCGCGAGTGCCTGCTGCGAGGCTTGTTGCTGCGTGCGCCATTGCCAGATTAGCATGGCAATAATCAACAGCAACAACAATAACTGAATAATTTGTAGCGTCATGGCGGCATTATAGCCGATGACCGTGTACGCCACATCGACGCAGCACAAATTCGCTGCGTCGATGTGGCGTGTTTGAGACGGGTGTTAACCGAGCAAGTTAGTGCTCATGTGCGCGCAAACCAGCTGATGCTTAATGACTGTGCCCCTGCAAGCCAGGTGCACCGTGCGCCTTAGCCAGCCACTGCATTTCTGAAGGATTATGTTCCATATCGCCCAGATCAGTGTAATCCACATGCTGGTAATTACTCAGCGCGGTCAATGAGGTCGCTGGTGCGACTTCTACCGACTGATCAGCCTTGGCGGCTGGTTGCAGCGACTGCATCTGGATATTCACCGTGTGCTGCGGATAGCTATAAGCCACCTTATAAGGCAGTTTCAAGGCCGGAATCCACCACACTTCGCTATGGATACCATTCCCCAAAGTACCTACATATTTTTCTACTGGATAACCATATTGCGTGCCAGACTCGGCAGCCACTTTTTGCAAGCTTGCCAGTTCACTATCACTCACCAGCTGTGATTTTAACTGCCAGAACTGCTCATCCGTTTTAATAGACAGCAGCTTCAAATCAACATCGGCATAATCAATGGCGCGACGCTCATCATGCATCAAATACACATAATTCATTTGCCCGGCCGGTTTTTTTAACCACAGACTGCTGTGATGCGCCGGTTCACCGTTTTGATACAGATTGCGTATCTCGACCTGGTTGGTGTCACGCATCAACCACCACTGTACATGCTTGGCCTCTTCTGCGTTGCATGGCTGTGCGCATTGCACGGTTTCATAACGTGCATTCACCACGTCATCTGCCATTGCGGTAGCGCTTATTAACAGCAGCGCCAGGCATCCAGCTGATTTTTTAAATATCATGTTGTGTCCGTTCCAACTCAAAGGGATCAGGGCAGCTTTAAGCTGCCCTGCCATTACTCACTATTTACCAGCGTACTTTAACTTAAAAACCAAAAGCATCTTTCATGACCTGGTAGATATAGCTTTGCTCTTGTACACCATGCACCAGGTAGGCTTTAGGGCCAATCGCGTAAATCGCGACTTCTTCACCGGCATGGGTTTCTGAGCTCAGTGGCACCAGTGCTTCCTGGTGGAAGTCAGGATCTTCAGTATCTACACCAGACATATCGACCACACGGCCAGCAGCGATAGACTCGTTGTACACAGCGTCGCCTGGGGAGTTGGTATGGTAGCCAGGGCCGTTAGCAAAGCTCACTGTGGTGTAAGGCTTGCCATCTGCTGCCAGCGTTGGTGTGGTTTTGCCTGGTTCAACCACTTTACCCAAAATCGGGTTGCCGCGTTTTGGATAACCGCCAATAGTCAATGTGTGGCTGTGGTCAGCGGTCACAATGATCAAGGTTTCATTCATATTCACCTTAGAGGCCGCTTCGCGCACTGCATCAGACAAGGCCACTGCATCTTTAAAGGTACGGTAAGCGTTACCCGCGTGAGAGGCATGATCAATACGACCACCTTCTACCATCAAAAAGTAACCGTTCTGGTTTTTCTTGAGGATATCAATCGCCTTACCTGTCATGTCTGCCAGTGAAGGTTCGCCAGCAATGTCATTTGGGCGATCTTGCTCGTATTCCATATGTGATGGATTGAACAGGCCCAATACTTTAGTGGTGGTTGCCGGGTTCAGCGCATTGAATGCGGTCTGGTTTTCAATATACACGCCACCAAACTTGCTGACGTATTCTTGTGTCAGGTTACGGCCGTCAGTACGGCGACCTTTGGTGCCTTCGATATCGGTAATGCTGTTTGGCAGGAAGTAGCTACGGCCACCACCAAACACCACGTCAATACCGTCACCGATTTTGCCAGTGCCAAAGTTATCAATCAGTTGTGCTGCAATATCTTTCACACCATTGCTGGCAGCGGCGGCCGACAAGTTCGCGTTAGCTTCCCAGTCACGGTTGGAGATATGCGCATAGGTCGCGGCAGGTGTGGCGTGGGTGATACGTGCAGTCGATACTACGCCAGTGGATTTGCCTGCTTGCTCAGCCTGCTCCAGCAAGGTAGTCACTTTGTTAGCATTTAATACGGTTGGGCTAGGCTCATTGCGAGCCACAGACTGGTTCAATGACAAAATACCATCATTGGTTTTTACACCAGAAATCATGGCCGTCATGGTTGGGGCAGAGTCAGCCGTTTGCTGGTTGGTAGAGTATGTTTTAGACAGCGCAACATAAGGAAACTCTTCAAAAGACAGTCTGTGGCGTTCGCCATCAATGCCTTTGAGTTGACCTTCAAAAATGCGTGCGCCGGTCACGGTAGAAATCCCCATGCCATCACCCACAAACAAAATCACGTTTTTGGCTTTTTTAGCGTTTGGTACCAGTTTTTTGCTGTCATTCAGGCTGGCGGCACCATCATTGAGCCAGAACTGTGCATCTTCGGCCATCGCTACGTGAGACAGAAGTTGTGAGCCCAGCAGCATGGCTACCATGGCAGTGCGTTTTACATTAAACAATTGCATGATCATTTCCTTTATCAGGTTTTAATATTGTAATTTATGAATAGCGACGACGCATCACTGCCGCCATCAAACCCAAACCAGCCAGCATCAAGGCATTGGTATCTGCTTCTGGTACGGATGACACCGTTTGCAAGCTGACATTGTCCAGGCCCAACTGCAATGAGCTCTGGTTAGCGACCGTGGCAAAACGCAACACATAGCTGCCACCCGCTGCCAGGCTGGATGAAAGATCAAACTGGTAGTTAATGTAGTCATTGACTGCCAGGCCGCCATTGGCGCCACCGACATACAGTGTTTGCAAAATATCTGCACTATTGGTAGAAAACAGATCGCTACCTGCTTTGAGCACATCCACACGTACGTGCTGGTTAGCATGGTCAGTCGCATCCACGCTGTAATCCAGGCCTGCGGCATCAATCTCGGTCGTCGCATTCTGGTTATTCACAAACATCTGGAATGACAAGGTCGCCTGGCTCACCGCCGCGGTTGTAAATGACTGGTACAACACGTTAGCCGCGAGACCGTAGTTATCCAGCAAGCCATAGTAGCTGCCTTGATAAGCACCAACCGTTGTATTGCCGGTCACTTCTGTCACCGTACCGGATTGTGACAATACGCTGCCAAAAAAGCCTTGCTCGGCGACTTGCCAGCCAGGAATATCGTAGCTATCTACGCCCTGCACCTCAAACCCACCGTTTTGAATCAACTCTGCTGCCTGCGCCTGAGACAGCGCTGCTGCCCCTAGCACGCCAGCCATCACCCAAGGTTTTAGCTTCATTTATGAACATCCTCTCTGAATGCGATGATTAATATACATATCGTTTGCCACCTCGCCGTATCGACGCGGTGTCACCATGAGCATTCTTGAAAAACTGTATGTCAGAGAGTTTTCACTGGCGTGAAGCTTATATGACGGGCCTGACTACGCCGCTGACAAAAAGATAAAATAATAAGGGGGATTAGAAAAGAAAAAACCCCGCATTGGCGGGGCTATAAAGAGACTTTAAACTTGAAAAACACGCCACAATCACACAAAAGCATCCACGATGCCGATGATGAACAAAAGCAAAAACCCGAATAATAAAATGTTCAGATTTAAGCAGCTGATCATCGCTGCGTCCTTGTGATGTTGCTAGAATACTGACGATGCTAGGTGGTCACAATGACCCGTTCGGGTCATCCGGCGTCAATCGCAAGCAAGATCAGGAATAAGCAAAGCCAGGAACAGGCGAACAATAACAAAGGAGCGATATGTTAAAACTCAAATTGATGCTGGGCTTTTGGCTGGCCAGCCTGACCCGAAAACTAAAGAATAACTTTTACCTGTATCTGGCCCTATTATTCAGCGTCATGATCTTGCTCGACGCCGCCGTGTTTCATGTCGGGCAAAATATGCGCGACAAAGCCTTTGACCTGATGGTCAAGAACCGCATTCTCAAACCGGCAGTTGACCCGTCTATCGTCATCGTCGACATCAATGAAGCCAGCCTGGATGCCATGGCCAAAGAGTATGGCCGCTGGCCGTGGCCGCGCCAGGTCATTGGTGAGCTGGTCGAAAATATTCAACAGCAACAGCCAGCGGCGATTGTGTTTGATATTGTGTTTTCGGATGCGGATGTTTATAACCCCGATAGCGACAGCTACTTTAATGATGTCATTACCGATTGCCAGCATTGCTTTTTTCCATTGCTGCGCCTGGATACTAGCCAGGATAACCAAAGCCAGCTCAAATATGCGCAAATCCCCGGCTTGGTTGCCGCCGCCGATGCAGATAGCCAAGCCACGTTTGCGGCGATTCCGCCTTACTTTAAAGGCGCCTGGAAAGCTGGCCGCCTGGGCACACATAATGTTTACCCGGATAACGATGGCGTGGTCAGGCAATATCGCATGCGCCATCAGGACCGTGGCTGGACGCTCCCCGCCCTGCCGCTGGTCGTCGCCAATGCCGAGGGTGACCTCAGCCATAACACCCCCGATGAAATGTTGCTCAACTGGCGCGGCAAGCCGTTTACCTACCACTATGTGAGTTTTAGCGATGTGTATCGTGACCTCACCAGCGCCAAACCAACGCGCGTCAAAGATGAATTCAAGGGCAAAATTGTCATCATCGGCTCTACCGCCCCAGCCCTGTTCGATATTAAACCGACCGCCATGGATAAACAGTTTCCCGGCGTGGAGATTTTAGCCACCGCGCTGGATAACAGCCTGCACCAGGACTACCTCAAAGTGTGGCGCGGCAAACTGCCTTATATCCTGCTGAGCTTTTTACTGGTGTGGCTCACTACGCTGGCGTTTTACTTTAAGGTAGACCGCGACCGCTTTAACGGCGTGTTTACCGGCAGCCAGATTGGCTTGCTGGTGTTGTCTTACCTGGCGATTAACCTGTTTCACACCTATTTAGACCTGGCCGCGCCTATTTTCTGGGCGGTGGCTTATTTTGGGGTGGCTAAAATCTACGCACTGGCCACCGACCGCGCTTTACAACGCTGGCTGGCATTCGGCCTCACCTCAAACAGCGCAGAACTGGAAGTCCTGCTAATGCCAATTGCGATTGAAAGCCCTGAAACATTGGGCGATGCGGCGATGAAGCGCATTCGTCGCGAAATCGAGCAAGCCTGTCGTGCGCCGACGCAGATTGATATTTTAACCGGCACCCAAAGCGGCATCTGGGGCTTATTTGGCGATATGGTCATGGTCAGCTGGCAATATGCGCCCGAAACCACCTACCGTGAGGCGGCGCAACAAGATGCCCAGCAATTGTCTGCCCAACTGCAAACATTACTCAATCAACTGAGTCTACCTGGCGCGCCTGTCGTGCGTTACAGCACACATCAGGGCAAGATTGCCAACCATGCGTCACAACTGGCGGCACATTGGCGTATATTGTTTGCGCAAGCCATGATACAACTGGAAATGACGCATTTATCGAGTACAGAAACAACGACGACTAATAATAATCTGGAGAACAACGCATGATGAAAAAAAGCTTAATCTGGCTGGTGACAGCATTGGCGTGCAGCCAGGCAGTTGCCGCCGAAACCGGGGTGGCACTCAAAGCCGACCAACTGCGCGCAGATACGTTTAGTGATGCCAAAGTGGTGGGCAGCGTCAATAAAAACGATGCCGTAGACATTCTCACGAAAAAAGGCGCCTGGCTACAAATTAAGGTAGCGGGCAAAACTGGCTGGGTGCGGTTGCTCACGGTGAAACGCAACAGCACTGGCGGTAGCAATGTCGCTGGTGTGGTGGGCGTAGCGACTGGCCGTAGCGGCACAGGCAAAGTCGTGTCGACAACGGGCATCCGCGGCCTAAGTGCCGAAGACCTAAAAACAGCGCAATTTAACGAAGCAGAAACCAAAAAACTGGAAAGCTATACCGTGAATGCAGACGAAGCCAAACAGTTTGCCAGCAACGGCGGACTCAGCAGCCGCAGCTATCCTTACTTTACCGGGAGCGCACAATGAACAAGACCTTAAAACAGGCCATCGCGCTTGCGTTGTGCAGCAGCCTAGCATGGGGCACCGCGTCTGCGCTGGACCTTAAAGGTGTGCTCAAAGATGCAGTGAATGAACAACTGGGTACTGGCAGCAAGACACAGCCTACCACTGCAAATAATGACACGCAGATTAACGCCTCGGCACAAGACAAGCTGGCTAACATTAACTGGAGAAACCCTAGCCGCGAAGATGAAATTGCGGTTGGCCGCAATTTCACCGGCACCATCCTCGGTGCTGCGCCATTGGTGAATGACGCGCAACTACAGCAATACGTGAACAAGGTCGGCCGCTGGGTCGCCAGCCAATCCGAGCGTGCCGATTTACCTTGGCATTTTGGCGTGATTGATAGCAATGATGTCAACGCCTTTGCCGCGCCTGGCGGCTATGTGCTGATCACCAAAGGTCTGTACCTGCGCCTGACCAGTGAAGCACAACTGGCAGGTGTACTGGGGCATGAAATCGCGCACGTGGTGCAAAAACATCACCTGAAAGTAATGCAAAAACAGGCATTGCTGGATGCGGGCACTTCTTTTCTCAAAGATAAAATCAGCAAAAACAAACTGACGCAACGTGCGGTATCAACGGGCGCAGAAATCAGCGCACGTAATTTAGATAAAAGCGCCGAGTTTGAAGCCGACAGCATGGGCACGGTGCTGGCAGCGCGTGCAGGTTACGAAGCTTATGGCCTGGCCGAAGTACTGCAGGACATGGAAACCATTAATAACAATGATGGCAGCGTGGCACTGCTGTTCCAGACCCATCCACACCCGGACGACAGGCTGGCGCAACTCAGCCTGGTCAGTGGCGACCAGATGGACAAAATGAGCGGTGGCAAAACACTGGAAAACCGCTTATATAAACTGAAATAAACCAAACCAAGAGATAAGCAAAACCAATATCTAAACTGAAGCCACAAAATAAATCAGGCTCGCCACGGCGAGCCTGATTTATTTAAAAAATGACCTTTATACCCAGCCACGTTCACGGCACTCGCTTTTAATATAGGCATAATATACAGGCGCGGCAACAATCCCCGGCAACCCAAACGTCGCCTCCATCAGCAGCATCGCCAACAATAACTCCCAGGCATAGGCACGAATCTGTCCGCCGACGATACGGGCATTGAGAAAGTATTCCAGCTTGTGTATGACGATTAAAAACGCCAGCGAGCCCATGGCCACCATAAATGAATGACTGGTGCTGACAATCACAATCACGGTATTGGAAATCAGGTTGCCAATCACCGGCAGCAAGCCGACCAAAAAGGTAATGGCAATCATGGTTTTGGTAAATGGCAAATGCACGCCACATAAAGGCAAAATCACCGCCAGGTAAACCCCGGTGAGCGCGGCATTCACGGCAGAAATTTTCACCTGTGCAAACACAATATTTTTAAAGGCCTGTGAAAACAAGGTGATACGCTGCAACAAGCTTTGCGCAAATGGCTGATGGTTGGCCTTGGTTTGCACGTCATGCAAGGCGATCATGGCGCCAATCACCATGCCGATCAGGATATGCGCCAGATGATGCCCGGCCTCTTTGCCCAGCAGCTGCCAATCAGCAGAATGTGCACGCAACCAGTCAATCACCGTTTGTTGTAAGGTAATCGCATCGTCTGGCAAACGTTCATTGAGCCATGGCGGTAATACCTTGCGCGAGTCTTCAATAATTTTTGCCAACTGGTCGAACAACACGGCCAGGCCACCAGCATCACTGCGAATCAAGGTGACGATACCCATGCCCAGCGCTACCAGCAAGCCGATCACCAGCGTGGCAATCAACACCACTGCCAGCCATTTGGCGTATTTTCCTGGTAATTTACGTGCAATGAGCGGCGAAATCACGTGAATTAACTCAAACACCAGCAAACCAACCAGCAAGGCTGGCAGCAATTGCACTTGCAATACCAGCCACATCAACACCGCCATTAAAATGTAGGTTGCAGTCTCAAATCGTTGGGTTTGGGTCACCACGGGCTCCGGTTGATGATGTTCTGATAAAAGTGGCCAGTTAAAACCTGGCTTGTATTTGCTTGGCAGCGTCTAGCGGTAATTTGAGCAAAAAATGGACAGCTTCATCGAACTGCTTGTCCAAAATTTCACCATGACATTTTTGCACTTCACGCGTCAACTCATCGACACGCTTATAACTGGTAGATACTTTGAGATGCACCATTTCTACAAATGGCATGCTACCCGCCTGCTCCATCGCCTGCTTGGCAGTACCACCGTAGGCACGCACTAACCCGCCAGTGCCAAGGTTAATGCCGCCATAATAGCGCACGACCGCGACACAGCAGTTGACGTAATTTTGCCCGTCCAGCATCTGCATAATGGGCTTACCCGCCGTGCCCGCAGGCTCGCCGGCGTCAGAAAATCGCGCCACGATCCCTTCTGCCGTTTTCATGCGAAAGGCATACGCCAAATGCCCGGCCGTCTGATGCTCACTGGCAAACTGGCGCAAAAACAAGGCGAGCTCGCGCTCGTCTTCACAACGCTTAGCGCGGGCAATAAAACGGGATTTATGAATGGTTTGCTCGGCCTGGCCGAGTTGGCTAAAGGTTAACATGGCAAATACGTCAGGAAAGGCCAGCTATTCTACCATTGGCATCGACGCTAATGCGGGCACTGGCAGGCTGCTTGGGTAAGCCAGGCATGGTCATAATCTCGCCGCAAATCGCCACCACAAACCCGGCGCCGCGTGACAACCGCAACTCACGCACATGCAAGACATGCTGTTGTGGCACGTTGCGTAGCTTGGCATCACAAGAGAGCGAATATTGTGTTTTAGCCACACACACCGGCAAGCCAAGGCTAGCCTCGGCCATCTGCGTTAATTGCTGTTGGGCCAGTTCACTGTAAGTCACGCCACTGGCGCCATAAATAGACTGCGCGATGGTCGTCAGTTTTTCTGACAGCGATAAATCATCTGCATACAGCAAGCGTGGCGCAGCCCCTTGTTGCGCTTGGTCAGCCACAGCATGCGCCAGACTTAATGCTCCAGCTCCGCCTTGCGCCCAATGGCGACACACATGCAGGCTGGCTCCCAGCGCCTCAACGGCAGCTTGCACCAGAGCAACTTCCGCCTCTGTGTCAGCGGTAAAATGATTGAGCGCTACCACCACCGGCAACCCAAAATGCTGGCGCAAATTTTCAATATGCTTTCTTAAATTGGCCACACCAACCGCCAGTGCCGCCAGGTTCTCCGTATTCAAATCGGCGACTTCCACGCCACCGTTGTATTTCAACGCACGCACGGTGGCGACAATCACCGCCACATCCGGCCGCAAGCCGGATTGGCGACATTTGATATCCATAAACTTTTCGGCGCCTAAATCAGCACCAAAGCCTGCCTCAGTCACGACATAATCAGCCAGGCGCAACGCCGTTTGCGTCGCTACCAATGAGTTACAGCCATGCGCGATATTGGCAAAGGGGCCGCCATGCAATAACGCCGGTGAACCTTCCAGCGTTTGCACCAGGTTAGGCTGAAAAGCATCCTTTAATAAGGCGGTCATGGCGCCTTCGGCCTGTAAGTCACTGGCCAAAATTGGGGTTCCCTGCTGATTCAATCCCACCTGAATCTGACCCAATCTGCGTGTTAAATCCGCCAGATCGGTCGCCAGGCAAAAAATCGCCATCACTTCACTGGCCACCGTAATATCAAAGCCAGTGTGTACCTCATTTTCTAATGTGATGCGCCGCAAGGCCCGATCATTCATATCCATGCAGCGGCGCCAGCTCACGGTATCAAACTGCAAGGCATTGCCATGGTAAATATGGTTATCGATGAGGGCTGCCAGCAGATTATTGGCAGCACTAATCGCGTGAAAGTCGCCGGTAAAATGCAGGTTGATGTTTTCCATCGGCACCACCTGCGCATGGCCTCCGCCAGTCGCGCCACCTTTCATACCGAACACGGGCCCAAGGGAGGGCTCACGCAAGCAAGCCATTGCGTGATAGCCCGCCTGATTCAAGGCGTCAGTAAGACCAACCGTCGTCGTGGTTTTACCCTCTCCGGCGGGCGTCGGATTGATTGCCGTGACCAAAACCAGCTTGGCTTTGGCAGGCTGCGCATGCAAACGGTTGACAGTCGCCTGCGTCAATTTGGCCATATGCTGGCCATACGCATGCAAATCTTGTGACGACAAACCGACTTTGGCAGCAATCTCTACAATGGGCTGTAGCGCAGCGGCCTGGGCGATGTCGATATCACTTAACATGCAGATGTCCTGATTGGGCTGACGTAGGTAAACGATTATCGCTTGGTCTTGCTGCCACCAAGAATCGAGCCAAGCACGCCGCGAATAATGGCACGCCCAAGCTGCGAACCAATCGCACGCGCTGCAGATTTAGCGGCAGACTCCAGCACCGAATCTGAGCGACTGGTTTTGCCACTCAATATGCCGCCGAGATCAAAGCCTGATCCCTCTTGTTCCTTTTGCGTGTCTGCCTGATCGGCAGAGGCTGCCTGCTCTGCCCGTTTCTTAAGAATCTCATACGCAGACTCACGGTCAACCAGCTTGTCATAGACGCCTGCCACCAGTGACTGCGCCATCACCTGTTTACGCTCGGCATCGGTCGCCGGGCCAACCCGGCTTTCTGGCGGGCAAACAAACACGCGCTCAACTGGCGTCGGTGCGCCCTTTTCATCCAAAAATGAGACCAGCGCCTCGCCCACGCCCAACTCAGTGATGGCTGTGGCCACATTTAACTTAGGATTCGCGCGGAAGGTTTGCGCGGCCACCTGCACCGCTTTTTGGTCACGCGGCGTGAATGCACGCAAAGCATGCTGCACGCGGTTACCCAATTGTCCCAGTACCACGTCTGGAATATCCAGCGGGTTTTGTGACACAAAATACACACCGACACCTTTGGAGCGCACCAGGCGCACCACTTGTTCAATTTTCTGCATCAGAATTGCAGGCGCATCGTTAAACAACAAGTGCGCCTCGTCAAAGAAAAACACCAATTTGGGTTTTTCCATGTCGCCGACTTCAGGCAATTTTTCAAATAACTCGGACAATATCCACAGCAACAGCGTCGCATACACGCGTGGCGAGTTGAGCAACTTGTCAGCTGCCAGAATATTAATAAAACCTAATCCTTTAGCATCGGTTTGCATCATGTCTTCGAGATTTAAGGCTGGCTCACCGAACAGGATGTCGCCGCCTTCTGTTTCCAGTTGCAGCAAAGAGCGCTGAATCGCGCCCACGCTGGCGGTGGAAATATTGCCATACTGGGTTTGATAAGTAGCTGAATTTTCAGCACAATGCTGCGCCATAGCGCGCAGGTCTTTCATATCCAGCAACAGCATGCCATTGTCATCAGCAATTTTAAAAATCGCATTTAACACACCACTTTGCACGTCATTTAAATTCAACATGCGCGCCAGCAACAACGGCCCCATCTCACTCAACGTGGTACGTACCGGATGGCCTTTTTCGCCAAACATATCCCACAGCATCACCGGATAAGCTTTATTGGCATAATCAGTCAGCCCCAATTGCTGCACGCGCGCTTCGACCTTGGCGTTACCGCCACCCACCTGGCTCATGCCGGATAAGTCACCTTTAACATCCGCCATAAACACCGGCACACCAATACGCGAAAACTGTTCAGCTAGACTTTGCAAGGTCACTGTTTTACCTGTGCCGGTGGCGCCTGCAATCAGGCCATGACGGTTAGCCATTTTTGGCAGCATCACGCTGTCGACATCATTATTTTTTGCGATAAGCATAGGTTGAACCATGGCGTGTACTCAAACAATTAAAGTTAAGTTGAGTATAGGCGATGGCTGATAAAAGAGGAAGATTGTTGTTTTGCCGGAAGCGCGAAATTGTTTAAAAACATTAGCCACAGAGGACACAGAGCGCACAGAGAAAACCAATGAATGCCAGCTACAGCGTATAAGAACATACTAAATCGCATGTTGCAGGGATCTTCTCTGTGGCCTCTGTGCTCTCTGTGGCTTAAAAATGTCTTTGTAATGAATATTAGAAGTCACCACGGCGTGCTTTTTCCATCAGTTCGATCAACGCATCCTCAAGCTGCTGTGCAGAGACTTGCGCCCTGGCGGTGGGCTGCTTGATGTTTTTTAAATCGTGCGTCGGCCGGTCGAGGCCAAGATAGAGTTGGCGCTTGCCGCTGGCATCAGGTTTTTCATAAATCGCCAGGCGGCAAGGTGCAAATACCAAGAACTCAGGGTGGTCGAGAATAATCTCGGTGCCCATGCTTAAGTTACAAAAGGTGCGCACTTCTTTCACGCCTTGTGGATCCTGGCCACGCAGCTTCATATGTGCACCAATCGGAAAATTGGCTGGATTGACGAAGTTCATGCCCTCTGAAATCGACTTCAAACTATCGACCAGGTCTTGATAAGTGACGCCAGGCTTAACCGGGACTTCATAAATCGCGTTATCCAGGTCAATATCCGGCATGCCTTTACCAATCACACGCACATGGGCGGGTGCTGCCCATGCCAGGCTGAGACTCAACCAACACAGCATGCACAAAATGAATAAACGCATGATGGTACCTTTATATAATGAACTGGTTGATTACAGCATGGCGCAGGCAGCTTGATTGTGACTACGATCACAAGTCCTGATGTAGCGCACGTTGTACGGTGCGTTTGTCATACTGCGGCGACAGCATGGTAATAAAGTTCAGCATGTAATCGCGCAGAAAAGCATCGCGCCGTACGCCGAGATAGGTGGTGCTATCAGGAAACAAATGGCTGCAATCCAGGCTTTTGAGCGGTGCGTCGCGTGTTTGTTCATAAGCCATATTAGCAATAAGGCCTATGCCCAAGCCCAAATTCACATAAGTCTTAATCACATCGGCATCAATGGCGGTAAACACCACATTGGGCTGCAAGCCTGCATCGTGAAACACCTTGGACACTAGCGTGCCGCCAGTAAAAGCAAAGTCATAGGTAATCAAGGGGTAGCTGGCCAAGTCTTTTAAAGTCACCTGATCAGTGTTTAAAAGCGCGTGCTCAGGCGGCACCACCAGGCAGCGGTTCCACTCATAGCAAGCCAGGCATGACAAACGCTCATCATTGCTGATGCTTTCTGTCGCGATACCAACATCCGCTTCACCTGAGGCCACCAACTCGGTCACTTGCGCCGGGTTACCCTGATGGATGGTCAACTTAACATTGGGATATTGCGCAATAAACTGCTTCACTGCAGAAGGCAAGCGATAACGTGCCTGCGTATGCGTAGTCGCAATCGTCAGTTCGCCGGTGTCTTCGCGGCTATATTCATCGCCAACACGTTTGATATTTTGCATATCTAGCATGACGCGCGCCGACAACTCAACGATTTTTCGACCAGGCTCAGTCACGCCAATCAAGCGTTTGCCGTTGCGCTGAAAAATCTGCAAACCCAACTCGGCTTCAAGCAACTGGATCTGCTTGCTGACACCCGGCTGCGATGTATGCAATACTTCAGATGCCGCAGAAATGTTTAATTGCTGCCGCACAACCTCGTGCACATAGCGCAACTGGTGGAATTTCATCGCCTACCCCATATAACCAAATGCTATATCATAGAACATCTGATTATTAAATCAATCATTAAAAGCCTGCTACTATCCCGCGCTGATAGTTTTTAAGATACTCCTCATGGAATTCGGATACATACTGGCAGGGTTTGTGGTTGGCTTTTTGGTGGGTTTAACAGGTGTAGGTGGTGGCTCGTTAATGACGCCTATCCTATTATTAATCTATAACATCAAACCGGCCGTGGCGGTTGGCACAGATTTACTTTACGCATCTATCACCAAGTCGGTAGGCATTTTTGCCCATGGCAAACTTGGCAACATTGACTGGGTGATCGTCAAACGCCTGGCCACAGGCAGCTTACCCGCCTCTATGCTTACGCTATGGGCCTTGCACAGCATGGACCTGCAGTCCGGCAATACCGTCTCCGCCATCAAGTTTTGGCTAGGCATTGCACTGATTGTGACCTCAGTCGCCGTGCTATTGCGTAATAAACTGATGTCTTTGGTGGCAAAAGAAGCATGGATTCCGGCGCGCTTTGTGCCAGGCTCAACCGTGGCACTGGGTGTGGTGCTGGGCGCATTGGTCACTCTCACCTCGGTTGGCGCAGGCGCACTGGGGGTCACCGCGCTGCTTTTGCTCTACCCAAAAGAAAAAATCACCACCATTGTTGGCAGTGATATTGCGCATGCCGTGCCACTAACGCTGATCGCCGGCCTCGGCCACGCCTCGCTAGGCACCATAGACTATCAATTATTGGGCACCTTACTGATAGGCTCCATTCCAGGCATTTATCTCGGTAGCCACCTGAGTTCTCGCGTGGCAGAGCACTGGGTGCGCATTGCGCTAGCTATGATATTGATTTTTGTAGGCTTTAAGCTAGTTTTCCATTAAAATATTGCCTCTTCGCTTTTTGCGAACAAAGTGACTCAAGCATGTACAAATACGACCCTATAGACCAACAAATTGTCAACGAACGTGTCGCCCAATATCGCGACCAAACACGCCGCTATCTGGCTGGCGAGTTAACCGATGAAGAATATCGCCCGCTGCGCTTGCAAAACGGCCTGTATATTCAACGCCATGCGCCCATGCTGCGTATCGCCGTGCCTTACGGCCTGATATCAAGCAAGCAATTGCGCAAGCTCGGCGATATTGCCAAGCAATACGACCGTGGTTATGGCCACTTCAGCACCCGCCAGAACTTGCAATTGAACTGGCCTAAGCTGGAAGACACGCCGGACATTCTGGCGGATTTGGCGACTGTTGAAATGCACGCCATTCAAACTTCAGGCAACTGCATTCGTAACATTACGACTGACCAGTTTGCGGGCATTGCACCGGACGAGGTGATTGATCCACGTGCGATTGCAGAAATCATGCGCCAGTGGAGCACGTTCCACCCTGAGTTTGCACTGTTGCCACGCAAATTTAAAATTGCGGTGTCAGGCACAGAAAAAGACCGTGCCATTGTGCAAGCGCACGACATTGGCCTCGAGTTTTATAAAGATGACCAAGACCAGATGGCGATTAAAGTCTGGGTGGGTGGTGGCTTGGGCCGTACGCCTATTTTGGGCACCGTCATTCGCGAGCATCTGCAATGGCAACATGTGTTGTCATACTGCGAAGCCGTGATTCGTGTTTATAACATTCATGGTCGCCGTGATAACGCGTACAAAGCGCGCATCAAAATTTTGGTTAAAGCACTCGGCATTGACGAATTTAAACGCCAGGTGGAAGAAGAATGGGCGCACCTCAAAGATGGCCCATTAACCATCACGCAAAACGAGCTGGATCGCGTCGCCAAGTATTTTGAACCTATGCCTTACAAAACGTTGCCAGCGCACGATGCAAGCTTTGATGCTGCAGTTGCCAGCAATCCGGCCTTTGCGGCCTGGGCAAAGCGCTGCGTGCAACCGCACCGCGTCGCTGGTTATCGCGCAGTCACCCTGTCACTCAAGCCACACGGCAAAGCGCCAGGTGACATCACCAGTGAGCAAATGCACGTGGTGGCAGACCTGGCCGACGCTTACAGCTTTGGTGAATTACGCTCATCACATGAGCAAAACCTGATTTTGGCCGACGTGCAACTGTCTGACCTGTTTGCCGTCTGGCAACAAGCCCACGCCGCTGGTTTGGCGACGCCGAACATCGGCTTGCTGACTGACATTATCTGCTGCCCGGGCGGCGATTTCTGCAGCCTGGCCAACGCCAAGTCGATCCCAATTGCCGAAGCGATTCAAATGCAATTTGACAACCTCGATTACTTGCATGAAATCGGCGACCTCGAACTTAATATTTCTGGCTGCATGAATGCCTGCGGTCACCACCACGTCGGCCACATTGGTATTTTGGGCGTCGATAAAGATGGCTCCGAATGGTATCAGGTGTCAGTGGGTGGCAAACAAGGTAATGATGCCAGCATTGGCTCTGTGATTGGGCCTTCATTCTCGGCAGACGAAATGCCGGGCGTGGTACAACGCCTGATTGAGGTGTATGTACGTGAGCGCCAGGATGAAGAGCGCTTTATTGATACCGTGCGTCGCTTGGGCGTGGCACCATTTAAAGCCCATGTTTACGCCGAAAAGGAAACTGCATAATGAGCCAACTGATTCAATTGGCCGCCAACGGTCAAGCCAACATTGTGGCAGATGAATGGACCCGCGTTGTGCCGCCAGCGGCCGGTGAAGAGTCTGTGCGTAAACAAGCCGGTAAAGTGGTGCTGTTTAAACTCACGGGCGAACAAACCTACACTGCCGAACAAATTGCCAGCACCGACATTCCTGCCACAGGCAAAATTCTGGTCCCACTAACAATCTGGCAAGCACGTAAAGACGAGCTGCAACCACGCCTGGTGGCTGGCGAGCTAGGCATCATCCTGGCCACCAATGAAACTGCCGAAGCCTTACAGGCAGAGTTTAGCGACCTGAACACCTTGCCGCTGATTGCCGTGTTTGTGGAGCGCTTTGCTGACGGCCGTATTTTCACGCTGGGCAACTGGTTGCGTACTCGCTTTGGCTTTAAAAACGAATTGCGTGCCATTGGTGACGTATTGCGTGACCAATTGTTTTTTCACAAACGGGCCGGCTTTACCAGCTTTTTGGTCCGTGCTGACCGCTCTGCCGCAGACGCACTGGCTAGCCTCAATGACTTTAGCCAGCCTTACCAGGGTGGTGTCGCAGACGTGCCGGTCTGGCGCAGGATCACCCGCGCATGAGTTTCGGCGTGAGCATGCTCAAACCAGCTGCCAGCAATCCGGCCACGCGCCCGGAGCTGACAGAGGCGCTCATCGCCAGCGTCCACGCCAAACGTGCGCAAGCATTGGCGTTGCTGCAAGCGGCTGCCGCTGAGTTTCCGGCCATTACCTTTGCCAACAGCTATGGTGCTGAAGACATGGTGCTCACCGACCTGATCGCCAAAGAACAATTGGCGATTGAGATTTTCTCGCTGGATACCGGCCGCCTGCCTGTTGAAACCTACACACTGATGGCCGATGTTGAGCAAACTTACGTCATTAAACCGCTGGTGTTTTTCCCAAAACACGAAGCCGTGGAAAACTACGTGCGCACCCAAGGCATCAATGCTTTTTACGAAAGCATAGAGCTGCGTAAAGCCTGCTGCCATATGCGCAAAGTTGAGCCATTGCAACGCGCGTTGTCTGGCAAACAAGCCTGGATTACCGGCATGCGCGCCGAACAGGCAGCTACCCGCAGCCAGTTGCCGACACGCGAATATGACGCCGGCAACAAGCTGGAAAAATTCAACCCGCTGAGTGACTGGACAGAAAAAGAAGTCTGGGCTTATATCAGGCTGTTTGAAGTGCCTTACAACGGCCTGCATGACCAGTTTTACCCCAGCATCGGTTGTGCACCTTGTACGCGCTCAGTCGCCATGGGTGAAGATATTCGCGCTGGCCGCTGGTGGTGGGAAAACCCGGACAGCAAAGAGTGCGGTTTGCATGTAAAGAAATAACTGGCCGCAGATGCACGCTGATAAACGCAAATGTTTCTAGCGAATCGCGATGTATTTAAAGCTTAAAAATTTTTGATTTTGGATTTTATCTGCGTTTATCCGCGTTTATCCGCGGCTAGATTTGAAAGCTATGACAACAAAACAACCTTTATCTCATCTCGACTGGCTAGAAGCTGAAGCCATTCATATTTTGCGCGAAGTCGCAGGCCAGTGCGCCAATCCGGTATTATTGTTTTCGGGCGGCAAAGACTCACTGTGCATTTTGCGTTTGGCAGAAAAAGCGTTCCGCCCTGGCCGCTTCCCTTTCCCGCTCATGCATATCGACACTGGTCACAACTATCAGCAAGTTATCGACTTTCGTGACCAGCGTGCGGCCGAGCTGGGCGAACGCCTGATTGTGCGCTCGGTAGAAGACTCCATGAAACGCGGCACTGTGGTGTTAAAAACCCCGGATGAGCCACGCAACAAGCACCAGTCTGTGACCTTGCTAGAAGCGATTGAAGAGTTTGGTTTTGATTGCTGCATTGGCGGCGCGCGTCGTGACGAAGAAAAAGCCCGTGCCAAAGAGCGCATCATGAGTTTCCGTGATGAGTTTGGCCAGTGGGACCCGAAAAACCAGCGCCCGGAATTGTGGAACCTGTATAACGCCCGCGTGCACAAAGGCGAAAACATCCGTGCGTTTCCGATCTCAAACTGGACTGAAATGGACGTTTGGCAATATATCGAGCGCGAAAAACTCGAGCTGCCTAGCATTTACTTTGCACACCAGCGCGACATTGTCATGCGCCAAGGCGCTATTTTCCCGGTTAATGTGCCCCTGGCCTCTGGCGAGCTGATCAACCAGCCGAAAGCAGGCGAAGAAGTCATTAACATGCAAGTGCGCTTTCGCACGGTGGGTGACGTGACGTGTACGGCCCCGGTGATTTCCGACGCCGACAATGTGAGCAAAATCGTGATAGAAACCGCGACCACCACCATTACCGAGCGCGGCGCGACCCGCCTGGACGATCAAACTTCCGAGGCTTCTATGGAGCAGCGTAAGAAAGAAGGTTACTTTTAATATGACAACTCAACATAACGACTCTTTGCTGCGCTTTATGACCTGCGGCAGCGTGGATGATGGCAAAAGTACCTTAATTGGCCGCTTGCTGTATGACACCAAAACCATTTTGGCCGATACGCTGAACAATATTGCGCGCACCTCACAAAAGCGCGGCATGGAAGCAGTCGACTTGTCACTGCTAACCGACGGCCTGCAAGCTGAACGCGAACAAGGCATTACCATCGACGTGGCCTACCGCTACTTTAGCACCGGCACCCGTAAATACATCATTGCCGATGCGCCTGGCCATGAGCAATACACACGCAATATGGTGACTGCGGCCTCAACCGCTAACCTGGCGATCATCCTGATTGATGCGCGTAAAGGCGTGTTGACGCAAACACGCCGCCACAGCTATCTGGCGCATCTGGTTGGGATTCCGCATATCGTGGTCGCCGTGAACAAGATGGATCTGGTGAACTATGACCAGGCCACTTATGAAAAAATTAAAGCAGACTACATCGCTTTTGCCAGCGAAATTGGCCTGGCGCAAGCGCGCGACATCAAATTCATGCCCATGTCTGCGCTCAATGGCGACATGCTGGTAGATCGCCTGGACAACATGAACTGGTATCAGGGCGAAACCTTGCTCGATATTCTGGAAGCCGCGCCTGCTGCCCACAGCGATCAGGCTGAGGCCTTCCGCTTCCCAGTGCAATTTGTCTGCCGTCCACATGACTCTGCCAATCCAGAGTTGCATGACTTCCGTGGCTTTATGGGCCGCGTTGAGTCTGGCTCAATTGCCGTGGGTGATGCCGTCACGGTGTTGCCAAATGGCTATCAGTCAAAAGTAAAAGCGATTCAACTCGGCAGCGAGCAACTGCAAAGTGCGCAAACAGAGCAAAGCATCACGCTATTGCTAGAAGACGAAATTGACACCTCACGCGGTGACATGATCGTTAAAACCAGTGAAGCGCCAGAAGCAGTCAAGCAAATTGAAGCGCATGTATGCTGGCTGTCCGAGACACCGCTCTCCCCGGCCCGTACTTATATCGTGCGCCACACCACGCGTGAATCTAAAGCCAAAATTGGCAGCATTCAATACAAAGTGGATGTGAATACCTTAGAGCAACAAGCAACAGCCGACCTCAAAATGAATGATATCGCGCGCGTCACCTTTAAACTGGCGCAACCACTGATGGTTGACAGCTACGACAAAAACCGCGCCACAGGGGCTTTTATCGTCATTGACGAAAGCAGCAACAACACCGTTGGCGCTGGCATGATTGTTTGATCAGGCACAAAGCCATGCATCGTCAATTTGATTAAATTGCAATAAAATATCGTTTTGGCTCAAAAAGCCCACAAAGGATTTAAAACATGACTTATGTAGTAACCGAAAATTGTATTCAGTGCAAATTCACCGACTGCGTTGATGTATGCCCGGTAGATTGCTTTGTTGAAGGCCCTAACTTTCTGGCCATTAACCCTGACGAGTGCATTGACTGCACCCTGTGCGTTGCTGAGTGCCCTGCAGAAGCCATTTTCTCTGAAGACGACGTACCAGCTGATCAACAGCACTTTATCGCCCTCAACGCCCGCCTTTCAACCGTATGGCCCACCATCACGGCACGTAAAGACCCGCTGCCAGATGCAGATGCCATGAATGGCAAAACAGGCAAAACTGAGTTGCTGGTTGAATAAGTCACCAATTAAAGCAGACATTAAAAAGCCGCTCAATGAGCGGCTTTTTAATGTCTGCTTATTGCTGTTGTATGCAGTTTAAAGAATCAGCTTTTTAACTGGCCCATAGCTGCGTCTATGCTCAGGCGTGATGCCATGCTCTGCCAAGCGCGCCAGGTGTAGCGCGGTGGGGTAACCTTTGTGCTGTGCAAAGCCATATTGCGGATACTGTGCATCTAATACCAGCAAGGAGGCATCTCTGGCGGTTTTAGCGAGGATGGACGCTGCAGAGATTTCAGCCACTTTGCTGTCGCCTTTTACAATGGCTTCACAAGGTAACTCAAAGGTTGGCGTGCGGTTACCATCGACCTGGATTAAGGTTGCATGCACACCAAACTGCTCAAGCATGGCTTGGTAAGCACGCTGCATGGCAAGCAAGCTGGCTTGCAAGATATTAATCTGGTCGATTTCTTGTGCGCTGACGCTGGCAATGCCCCATGCCAAGGCGTGTGCCTTGATTTCAATTGCCAGCGCATCTCGTTTGGCTTCGGACAGTTTTTTTGAGTCGGCCAGGCCACTAATAGGGCGCGCCGGATTCAGGATGACTGCACCGGCATAGACTGCGCCAGCCAATGGCCCCCTGCCCGCTTCATCAATGCCGCACAATCGTTGCATATGCATTAGGCCTGTAAAAACTGCTTGACCACAGCGGCGGCTTTTTTCGCGCTGTTTTGTTTGAGCTGGGCATGAATGTGGCGGTATTTTTCTTGCAAGATGGCCAGGCCGGTTTTATCTGCCAGCAAATTGTATAGCGTTTGTGCCACTTGCTCAGGCGTCGCTTCTTTTTGCAGTAGCTCGGGCACAATAAACTCGCCGGCCAAAATGTTAGGCAAACCAACATAAGGTTGCAAGCGCATGCGTTTAAGTAAGCGCCAGCTCATGTTAGACATTTTGTAAGTGATCACCATCGGTTTTTTAAGCAAGGCGGCCTCAAGCGTTGCCGTGCCAGATGCGACTAACACGGCATCTGCCGCGGTCATGGCATCATGGGCATGCCCAAACATGATTTGCAGGTCTATGGTGGTATCAGGTTTTTGCGTTAAGAGCTGATGCCAGGCACTGGTAAAAATATCACGTGTTTCGCGCGTGACCAGCGGCACCAGAAACTGCACTTGTTGCCCGTTTTCGCGCATCAGGCGGTCAAATACAATCGCAGTTTCGAGCAGTAGCTCTGCATGAAACGCCACTTCTGACTGACGACTGCCAGGCAACATGGCAATCACCACCTGATTTTTTTTCAATTTGAGTTTTTCTCGGGCTAGGCCAACATCGGGCTCCATCGGCAACGCATCGGCCAAAGGATGACCGATATAAGTCACAGGCACGCCAACTTGCTGATAAAGCGAAGGCTCAAATGGAAACAGCGCCAGCATGTGAGACACCGCGCGTTTAATTTTATGAATTCGGTTAGGACGCCAGGCCCAGATGGAAGGGCTGACGTAATGAATCGTCGGAATCCCTTTGGCTTTGAGTTTACGTTCTAGCCAAAAATTAAAATCTGGCGCATCAATGCCTATAAAGACGTCAGGTTGCTCTTTAAGGATGTGTTTATAAAGCTGCTTGCGCAGCTTTAACAAGCCCCACAAATGCCTGAGCACCTCAAGATAACCACGCACGGACAGCCGCTCTATCGGGAACAATGACTGAGCACCCAAGCCCATCATTTTAGGGCCAGCAATACCAAAAATCTCAACCTCAGGCTGTAGTGACTTCAGCTCCTGAATGAGGTGATAGCCCAGCAAGTCTCCCGAGGCCTCTCCCGCCACCATTGCAATCTTAGCCATAGTATCTTTGAATTAACGCACAATGCCGCGCGTGGTTTGCGCGAGAAAACGGGTCATCAAGCCAATTTCCGGGCAAGATTTTTCCATTTCGGCCAAAGCAAGTTTGGCTTCTTCAAACGACAGGCCCTGGCGGTACAGCACCTTATAGGCGCGTTTGATTTGCTGTATGGTCTCAGCACTATAACCACGACGTTTGAGACCTTCTGCATTGATGCCATGCGGCTCGGCGTCGTAGCCTGCAGCAGTCACATAAGGCGGAATGTCTTTAAATACCACAGAACCAACCGCCGTAATGATATGTTCGCCAATCTGGCAAAACTGGTGAATCAGCGTGAAGCCTCCCAAAATGGCATGATCGTAAATAGTCACGTGCCCAGCCAGCGATGAATTATTCGCCATGATGGTGTGATTACCGACAATGCAATCATGGGCGATATGCACATAGGCCATGATCCAGTTATGGTTGCCAATTTTAGTGGTGCCTTTATCTTGCACGGTGCCACGGTTAAAGGTACAAAACTCACGGATGGTATTGTGGTCGCCGATTTCCAGCAACGTTGGTTCATCTTTAAATTTTTTGTCCTGCGGCTTGGCACCCAGCGAAGAAAACTGAAAAATCTCGTTGTGCTTGCCGATGGTCGTCGGCCCTTCAATCACCACATGCGGGCCAATTGTCGTGCCTGCATCAATGCGCACACCAGCGCCAATAGTGGTATAAGGGCCTACTTCTACCGAGCTATCCAGCTCGGCTTTAGGGTCTATGATTGCGGTAGGATGAATCAGGCTTTGCATGTTTGGGTGTCCCAGGTGTCTTTCAGGACACGCTAGTCAGTAGTTATTTTTCAATGGCTTTTAAGATACACATCATATTGGCTTCTGCCACAACTTCGTCGCCTACTTTGGCAACTGCGTTGTATTTCCAGATGCCTTTCAGAATGCGGTCAATCTTCACATGCAGAATAATCTGGTCGCCAGGTGACACCGGTTTTTTAAAGCGCACATTGTCGATACCGGCAAAGTAGTACACCGAGTCATTGGTTGGCTTGGTGCCCATCGTTTTAAATGAGAGTAAAGCTGCGGCTTGCGCCATGGCTTCTACAATCAATACACCTGGCATGACTGGATGGTATGGAAAGTGGCCAGGAAAATAAGGCTCGTTCACCGAAACGTTTTTAACAGCGGTAATCTCTTTACCCAGCTCCATGGATAACACACGGTCAACCAGTACAAATGGATAGCGGTGCGGCAGGTGTTCCAAAATCTCATGAATATCCATGCTATTCATTGTGTTTTCAGCCATAAATTCTCTCAATCTTCCGAATGTTTTTGTATGTTGCTTATTGCTTGCTCAAGCTGCTTCAGCTTGAGGTTGTGTTGTTCTAAATGGCGGATATTTGCGGCCGTCCGCAGCCAGTCTTCGTGTTTTTGAAACGGCATCAGCGCAGTATAAGTACCTGCTTGCTGTATCGAACGCATAATCATGGAGCCAGGCGAGATGGTCACACCATCGACAATGTGTAAGTGCCCCAAGATCATGGCTGCCCCGCCAATTTTGCAGTGCGCACCAATCACAGCACTGCCGGCAATGCCAACGCAGCCCGCAATCACAGTATGCGCGCCAATACGAACATTATGGGCGACCTGTATCAAATTGTCCAACTTCACACCGTCTGCAATCACGGTATCATCCAGCGCGCCACGGTCAACCGTGGTATTGGCGCCGATATCGACATGGTCACCAATCACAACCCGCCCGATTTGCGGTATTTTAACCCATTGCCCCTGCTCTTCTGCATAACCAAAACCATCGTTACCAATCACGCAGCCCGAAAATAAATGGCAATGACTGCCAATCACACTGCCATGCTTAACCACCACGCGTGGCTCCAGCACGGTATGCGCACCCAGGGTGACATCATCCTCAACCACACAGCCTGCACCAATGCGCACGCCCTCGCCCAAGGTCACACGGTGACCCACATGGGCCAGTGCATCAATCGTGATCGCATTGGCAAACTGCCCATCATTACCAATCACGGCTGAAGGATGAATCTGGTCAAGGTAGACCCGCGGCGGATTCATAAGGGCCGACAGCTTGGCAAAATAGGCATACGGGTTGTCTGTCACAATGCAAGGCAAGGCAGTCAAATGACGGTGCTCTGCCCTTAAAATAACCGCGGCTGCTTGAGTGGCTTGCAATGACTGGGTGTATTTGGTGTCATTAAAAAAAGCGATGGCATCAGATTGTGCTTGTGCCAAAGAGGCCATGCGAGTCACGTTTAGCGGTGCCGCATGTGCACCAACGTCTACCTGCCCACCCAGAGACGCAACAATCTCTTGTAATGTAAAGTGTTGCGCCATAAGAAGTACTACCCTTGAGAATAACTTGAGAACGATGATTGCAGGCTATTTTTTACCCAGCAACTTAAGGACTTTATCGGTAATATCAATCCGCTTGCTGGCAAACGCCACACCGCTGTATACCACCAGATCGTAGCCTTCACCTTCAGACACCGTTTGCACGGCTTTGTTAATGCGCTCCTGCAGCAAAGCAAGCTCTTCATTCTTACGCAGGTTAATATCTTCACGCAACTCGCGTTGCTTGCTCTGAAACTCAAGGCGCAGGTTATTCAACTGCCGTTCTTTTTGACGGCGGTCTGCTTCCGCAATATTGGCGCGGTCATGATCCAATTGCGACTCCAGGTCACGAATCTGTTTTTGCAATTTTTCCAGCTCTAGTGAGCGCGGACTAAACTCTTTTTCAAGTTTTTTGCCAGTCTCAGCCGTTTGCGGCGCCTCTTGCAACAATTTATCTACCTGCACATAGCCAACCTTGAAATCAACCGCCGCCGCCTGGCCGCAGCACAGCAACAGGCCGAGCAACCCTACCAGAATACTTCTCATGCCATGACTCCCTTCTGTGCCTGCAGTGTTACAAATTGATGTTGTTCAACCATTAAAATTGTTGTCCAAACTGGAATTGCAACATTTGCGTGTCATCACCGCTCTTGTCGTTCAGTGGCTTGGCGAGTACCAGTTTCAATGGGCCAAATGGTGATACCCAGGTCACGCCAACACCAGTAGAAAATCTTAAGTACTCGGAGTTAATCGAGTCATCCTTACCATACACACCACCACCATCGACAAATGCACTCAAGCGGAACTGGTTAGACTGCGAGACAAAAGGTACAGGCATAAACAACTCTACGTTACCCACAAATCGTTTAGTACCACCGATGGCAAAGTCTGACCCGGTGCTTGGGTTGATTTGGCGCGGCCCCAGGGATGAGTTGAGGAAGCCACGTACACTGTTCACGCCACCGGCATAAAAGTTCTTGAAGAACGGATAGTTTTTACCGCCATAACTGTCAGCATAACCAGCTTCGCCGTTCAGCATCAGGGTAAAGTCTTTACCTAAATCTTTGTACCAACTATGTTGATAGCTGACTTTATAATATTGCAAATCCAGCCCTGGAATGGAGACATCCCCAGACAAACGCTGCAATACACCACGACGCGGGAACAGGATATTGTCACGTGAATCGTAAGTCCAACCGGCGTTAAATACGACGGAGTTACTACTACATCCACTGTTATTACCGCAGAAATTCAGGTACTGAATCGGACTGCTGCTAGACAACTCAACCTCGGTAAAGTCCAGCGTCAAGCCTGCACTGATAAAGTCCATTTCGGACATCGGCATGCCAAAACGCATCCCTACACCGTAAGACTGGCTGTTATAAGTACCCACGTTTAATGTACTGGAGTTTCTGCGGCTGGTATCCACATCTCGGCGATAAACATCGAAACCGCGGCTGATACCATCCGGCGTGAAATAAGGGTCGGTATAAGACAATGAATACACAGTGTTGTAGCTGCTGGTATTCACTTGTAATGCCACACGGTTACCGGTGCCTAAAAAGTTAGGCTGGTTAATATTAAAACCAAGCACCACACCGTCACTACTGGATAAACCGGCACCAAACTGCACGCTGCCGGTGGCTTTTTCTGCCACCGTCACGTTCATATCGACCTGGTCATTGATGCCTGGCAGAGACGGTGTCTCAAGCTCAACACTATCAAAGAAGTTTAAACGCTGGATACGCTCTTTAGAACGCTTGATTTTGTCGCCAGCATACCAGGCTGATTCCAGTTGACGCATTTCACGTCTAACCACTGAGTCACGCGTACGGGTATTGCCTTGTATATTAATGCGTCTGACGTAAACTTTACGGCCAGGGTCAACAAAGAACGTAAACGCAACCGTATGCTCCAGCTTGTTAATTTCAGGCACCGCGTTCACGTTGGCAAACGCATAGCCCTCTTCACCCAGCTTGTCATTCATGTTTTTGCTGGCATCCGTCACCTTTTGACGGCTAAACACTTCGCCATCCTGGATATTGATCAGCTTACGCAAGTCTTCTTCTGGCAACAGCATGTCCCCAGCCAGTTTGGTCTTGCTAATATTGTATTTTTCACCTTCGGTCAGGTTGATGTTGATATACACATCACGCTTGTCCGGCGAGATCGACACCTGTGTCGAATCAATTGAAAACTCCAGATAGCCCTGGTTCATGTAAAACGAACGCAATGCTTCCAGATCAGCGGTCAGTTTTTGCTTGGAATACTGGTCATCTTTATTCCACCAACTCATCCAGTTGGGTGTAGTAAGCAAAAAGTTGGCGCGCAAATCCTCTGTTTTAAACAAATGGTTGCCAACAATATTGATGTCGCGGATTTTAGCCGCCGGGCCTTCTGTAATTTCAAACCGAATCGCCACACGGTTACGCTCCAGCGGGCTAGCGGTCGCTTTCACTTCGGCGCTGTATTTGCCCTGTGACAGGTATTGGCGCTTGATTTCCTGCTCAGCTCTATCCAGTTGAGATTTATCAAAAATCTGGCCTTCGGCGATACCGATCTGTTTCAGACCATCCTTGATTTTGTCGGTTTGAAAGGATTTGTTACCGCTAAAGTCAATCTGCGTGACAGAAGGACGCTCTTGTACCGTCACAACCAGTACATCGCCTTCATTTTCAATGCGGACATCTTTGAAAAAGCCAGTCGCATACAGGGATTTAATCGCCTGGGCTGCTTTTTCGTCACTCATCACATCACCTACCTGCATCGGCAGGTAGTTAAAAACGGTTCCCGGTTCGGTGCGCTGCAAACCTTCAACACGAATATCGGTAATCACAAAAGGTTCTGCGGCATAAGCGTTGAGGTGCATGACCCCCGCCAACAAACACAACCACAATTTGGAACTGGATTTTATTCTCATTAACTATGCTTTCAACCTATCAGGTAACGATTGATGTCATTAAAAAACGCAATCACCATCAATGCCCCTAAAATACCTAAACCCAGACGCTGCCCAATCGCCAACACCTTGTCAGGTAATGGTTCTCCTCGTATCAATTCCGCCATATGATACAACAAATGACCGCCATCCAATACTGGAATCGGTAGCAGATTCATGACGGCAATACTGATACTCAGCAAAGCAATAAAACCGATGTAAGGCTTGAGCCCCATCCCGGCAGATTCGCCCGCAGCATCTGCAATGCTAACTGGCCCACTAATGGCCTTGAGCGAAGCTTGGCCGGTAATCATTTTTCCTAGCATTTTCAGGGTAAATGCAATGGTTTCCTGCATTTTATCCAAGGCACGCAGTGCCGCCTGTGAGGCACTGTAATGGCGTATCACCTGATAAGGCGTTAAATCAACGGCTTCCATATTCACGGCTGCACCCAACCGCCCGATTTTTTGTCCGCCCTGCTGTATCGTTTCTGGCACTAACTTCACCTGAAACAGCTGCTCACCACGCTGATAGTCTATTTTTAATGCCTTTGCCGGACTAGCACGCACCTGTTTGACGAACTGCTGCCAGTCGGCAATCGGCTTCTGGTTGACCTTGAGAATACGGTCACCAGTTTGCAAACCACTTTGCTCCGCCACTGAATCGGCCATAATGTCACCAATCACAGCAGGCACCACCGGCATCAACACGGCCAGACCCGTTTTTTGCATGACTTCGCCATCCGGGTCGCCAGCCAATTGGTTAAGCGGCAAAACATGCTGATGCACTTCACCCTGCGGCGTTTTGGTGACCACAGCCACCGGTTTATGCACCATCCAGCTTTCGAGCAATTGCCATTGCGCTTCTTGCCAGGTGCCAACGGCCTTGCCATCCAGCGCAACGATCAGGTCACCTTGACGTAACTTGGCAGTCGCCGCCAGTGAGCCTTGTTCAACCGGGCCAATATAGGGTTTAAGTCCAATCTCACCTTGGGCAATCAAGCCCCAGTAACAGACAAACGCCAGCAACAAGTTGGCTAATGGTCCGGCAAATACAATCCACATTTTTGCCGCGATCACTTGATGGTCAAAGGCTTGCGACCAGTCTGCGGCAGAGTGACTTGCCAGTGCGGCGTCAGTCTCGCGGCTATCCAGCATCTTGACGTAACCACCCAGCGGAATCCACGACAACACCCATTCGGTAGCACTTGGATTAGCCTGATATTTGAATATTGGCTGACCAAAGCCAATAGAAAACTTGAGCACACGCACGCCACAACTGCGCGCCGCCAGATAATGGCCAAACTCATGAATCGTGACCAATACGCCAATGGCGACAATAAACGCCCAGACCGAGGTCATACGCTGACCACCTTGCGCACAGATGACGCTGTCATGTTAGCAATCGCCTGCGTAGCCAAGGCTCTGGCTTGCTTATCGACAGCCAGTAACTGCTCAATCGATTGCACCGGCTCGGCGGGCAATTGCTGCAAAGTGGTTTCAAGTAAACGCGGTATATCCAGATATTGAATCTGCTCGCGTAAAAAGGCGGCAACCGCGACTTCATTCGCCGCATTGAGGATGGCTGACGCTGTACCGCCTGCGGCTAATGCGTCATAGGCCAATCTCAAACATGGAAAACGCTGGGTATCAGGTGCTTCAAACTCCAGCTTGGCAACCTCAATCAAGCTCAATGGCTTTACGCCTGATGCAATGCGCTCTGGATAAGCCAGGCCATAGGCAATCGGTGTGCGCATATCAGGGTTACCCAACTGCGCCAAAATACTGCCATCGACATAAGACACCATGGAGTGAATCACACTTTGCGGATGCACAACCACTTCAATCTGGTCAGGGCGCGCATCAAACAACCAATGTGCCTCAATCACCTCTAGCCCCTTATTCATGAGCGTAGAAGAATCAACCGTAATTTTTGCCCCCATCACCCAATTAGGATGCTTGAGTGCCAACGCCGGCGTGACTTCTTGCAATTGTGCCTGGGTATAACGACGAAACGGGCCGCCGGACGCGGTGAGAATAATCTGGTTAACGCCCACATCGCGTAAGTCGCTGTAGGCTTGTCTGGGCATCACCTGAAAAATGGCATTATGCTCGCTATCAATCGGCAACAAAGTCGCTTGCCCCTGCTTGACGGCATCCATAAACAATTGCCCTGCCATCACCAGGGTTTCTTTATTGGCCAGCAGGATTTTCTTGCCTGCGCTTGCCGCCGCCAGCGCAGGCAGCAAACCTGCCGCACCGACAATGGCAGCCATCACAATGCTGACTTCTGCATGGGCGGCTACTTCGGTTAACCCTTCAACCCCGGCTAACACCTCGACCTTAAGCTGCTCAGCTTGCACTCGTTGCTGCAACAATTGCGCAGACGCGGCATCTTGCATCACTGCATAGCGTGGCTGATACTGCGCGCATTGCTGCAACATGACATCCACATTGCTGTGGGCCGTCAGTGCAAACACGCCATAACGGCCAGGATGCTGCGAAATCACATCCAGTGTCTGCTGACCGATGGTGCCGGTACTGCCGAGTATGGTGACGTATTGCAAAGTAACCTCTTAAAACGAGTAAGACTGTTGCCAGTAATGAAACCAGAACAGCAGGCACATGCCAATCGGCAAGGCCGGAATCACGCCATCCACGCGGTCTAGCAAACCACCGTGCCCAGGTAAAAACTGGCCACTGTCTTTCAGATTGGCGCGGCGTTTAAAAAAAGATTCAAATAAGTCGCCATACACACCGGCAATGGTCACCACCCACAACCCGGGCAACACCCACCAGGTGGCCACTGCGCCGGTGAGCTTCAACGCAGCGGCATAGCCAGCAACGGCCAGCAATGCGCCCGCAACGCCCTCCCAGGTTTTGCCAGGGCTAATAGACGGTGCCAGCTTGTGGCGCCCAAACTGCTTGCCAGCAAAATAAGCCGCGCTGTCTGCCAGCCAGATGGTCGAAATAATCACCAACAGCACATAAGGGTTGACTTCCTTGGCCGTCACCAATGCCATCCACAACGACATCATTAAGCCCCAACCAAGTAAAAGGTTAAGCGTTTTTTGTTTGAAAAAGGCATTAAAAAACAACGCAACAGGCACCAGACACAACCAAAACACAGTAGCAGCAGCAAAGACCTGCAAAGCGCCGTAAAAAAACCAGTGAAAACCTAATTGTTGCAGCAACCATAGCAAACCGAGGCCACTGATTGTCGAGACAAGCAGGTAATACCGTGTTTGTGCCGCATTGAGCTGCAAAAAGCCAGCCCACTCACGCAAGCAAACCAGCGTCAGTGCCAGCATGACTGCGGCCCAAACCATCAGTGGCAGCCAAAACAGCGCAGGCAAAAACAAGCCTAGCAATACAATTGCAGTAATAATTCTGGTTTTTAACATAGTTTATTTAAGCGCTACCGCTGTCACTGTCAACGCTTAACTGCTCGCTGGTTCGACCAAAACGTCTTTCGCGTTGATGATAGGAGGTCAATGCAGTTGTAAAAGCCGCATCGTCAAAGTCTGGCCACAAGGTGGGGGTGAAATAAAGCTCAGTATAGGCCAATTGCCAGAGCAAGAAATTACTAATGCGGGTTTCGCCACCGGTACGGATAAACAGATCCGGCTCTGGTGCATACGGCATAGACAAATAAGGCGCCAAGTCTGCCTCACAAATCTCAGTAATGGCGCCTTTGTCAGATAACAGCTGATTAAGGGCGTGCACCACATCCCAACGACCACCATAATTGACGGCAATCGTCAGCATGAGCCCGGTATTTGCCGCCGTTTGTTGCTCAGCTTCCAGCATTTTCTGCTGCAAAGCCTGATTAAACGGGCTACGGTCACCAATCAGCTTCAAGATCACATTGGCTTCGTGTAGTTTTCTCACTTCACGATCTAGTGCCTCCAGAAACAGACTCATTAAAAAAGTCACTTCATCTGGCGGGCGTCGCCAGTTTTCACTGCTAAACGCAAACAAGGTCAGGTACTTGATGTCGAGCCGGACACACGCTTTCACCAGCGCACGCACAGATTCCAGCCCACGCTGATGACCAGCCACGCGAGGTAAAAAACGTTTTTTTGCCCAACGTCCGTTGCCATCCATAATCACCGCAACATGTTGCGGCACCTCCTGAATGGGCGGCACTTGCTTGGTAGAACTGGAAAATAAACCCAAATCGATACCCGATTCCCTGATTAGCGGTTAAACCGCCATCAAATCTGTTTCTTTTTGCTGCAGAATTTTGTCGACTTCAACCACGGCTTTGTCGGTCATTTTTTGCACTTCGTCTTGTGCACGGCGCTCATCATCCTCAGAAATCGCTTTGTCTTTGATGAGTTTTTTCAAAGCATCGTTAGCGTCGCGACGCACGTTACGAATCGCTACCTTGGCACCTTCACCTTCAGTGCGAACCACTTTGGTCAGGTCACGACGGCGCTCTTCTGTCAGCATTGGCATAGGCACACGGATCAGGTCACCATTGGTGGCCGGGTTCAAGCCCAAGTCGCAATCGCGAATGGCTTTTTCTACCTTGCCAATCATGTTTTTTTCATACGGCTGCACATTCAAAGTGCGCGCATCGCCCAAATTGATATTTGCCACTTGACTCACAGTCACCATAGAGCCGTAATACTCGACCATCACATGGTCCAGTAAACCGGTATGCGCACGGCCAGTACGGATTTTGGCCAGATCCGTTTTTAACGATTCCAGCGTTTTGTGCATTTTCTGCTCGGCAGATTTTTTAATTTCTTCAACCATCGTTGTTCTCCAATGTCCCGTGCAAGGCTTACGCCATCACACGCGTTCCTTCATTTTCGCCCAGAATCACGCGTTTTAATGCGCCCTCTTTAAAAATACTAAAAACAGCAATCGGCATTTTCTGGTCACGGCACAAGGTAAATGCCGTGGCATCCATCACTTTTAAGTTTTTGTTGATCGCTTCATCATAAGAGACCATATCATAGCGCGTCGCTGTCGGGTCTTTTTTCGGGTCTGCCGTATAAATACCGTCTACCTTGGTGGCTTTCAACACAATCTCTGCGTCAATCTCTACGCCGCGCAATGCTGCTGCCGTATCGGTGGTAAAAAACGGGTTACCGGTGCCTGCACCAAAAATCACCACTTTACCTTCTTCGAGGTAACGAATCGCTTTTCCACGGATATAAGGCTCTGCCACCGCTTCAATATTCAAGGCACTTTGTACGCGCGCAGCCAAGCCGGCGTGTTTCATCGCATCTTGCAATGCCATGGCATTCATCACGGTCGCCAGCATGCCCATGTAATCAGCGGTTGCTCTATCCATGCCCTCAGCCGCCGGCGCAACACCGCGAAAGATATTACCGCCACCAATGACGATGCCCACTTGCACGCCCATATTGACGACTTCTTTCACTTGCGCCACGATAGATGTCACTGTTTCGCGATTAATGCCATAGGCATCATCGCCCATCAGCGCCTCACCAGACAACTTGAGTAAGATGCGCTTGAAAGCAGGTTGTGCCATGATTATTTTCCCAAACTCAAAATGTGCTTATTTAATCACAAAATGTGCTTTCTTTGGCGTCTTGCGCCTGTATCAGCCATAAAAAAAGTGGAATCAACAGATTCCACTTTTTCGGATACAGCGTCAGAAAGTCAATTAGACTTTAGCAGCAGCAGCCACTTCAGCAGCGTAATCAACCACTGCTTTTTCAATGCCTTCACCAACCACGTACATGCTGAAAGAGGCCACGCTAGCACCTTTTGATTTCAGCAATTGCTCGATGCTCAGTTTGTCATCTTTAACGAAAGTCTGGCTCAACAAAGTCACTTCTTTCAAGAACTTTTGCACAGTACCTTCAGCGATTTTTTCCAACATAGCATCAGGCTTGCCTGCTTCTTTGGCTTTTTCAATCGCGACACGGCGCTCAGCTTCGATCAAGGCAGCGTCCACACCACTGGCATCCAGTGATCTAGGTTTAGCCGCAGCAATGTGCATCGCGATATCTTTACCCAATGCTTCATCACCACCCACCAAGTCCAGCAACACACCAATTCTGCTACCGTGCACATAGCTAAACAGCTGGCCTTGTGCTGATGTACGGACAAAACGACGTGGCGTGATGTTTTCGCCGATTTTACCAACCAACTGCGCACGCACTGCTTCAGCAGTTTCACCACGCAATGGTAAAGCACCCACCGCGTCGATATCAGCCGGGTTATTTTCATTTACCGTTTGTGCCAGATCGGCCACAAACTTAAGGAACTCTTCGTTTTTAGCACAGAAGTCTGTTTCTGAGTTCACTTCGATCAATGTACCCAGTTTGCCATCAGCAGAGATACTAATACCAACAGTGCCTTCAGCAGCCACGCGACCAGCAGCTTTGCTGGCTTTATTACCAAAACGGACACGCAGAATTTCTTCTGCACGGGCCATATCGCCTTCCGCCTCAGTCAGTGCTTTTTTACAGTCCATCATTGGGGCATCGGTGCGCTCACGTAAATCTTTCACCATGCTTGCGGTAATTTCAGCCATTTATTTGCTCCTTTTATTCAACGACTGATGCAGTCGCCTTAAATATTCTTTTCAGTGTACAAGGGCCATGTGACAGCGAGATTTCGCTGCGCGACAGCCAGAAGTCTATCAGTAGAACCAGATGCAATAGAAAAAGGGGCGCTGCGCCCCCTTTTCAACCGATCCGAAATTACTCGGCAACAGCCTCAGCAGCTGGTGCAGCTTCTTCCTGAGCAGCTTTCACGATTTCGGAAATCGCATTTGCGCGACCTTCCAACACCGCATCCGCCATGCCACGTGCATACAAACGAATTGCGCGTGAAGAGTCATCGTTACCAGGGATCACGTAAGTAATGCCATCTGGAGAGTTGTTGGTATCAACGATACCAATCACTGGGATACCCAATTTACGCGCTTCAGTGATCGCGCCGCTTTCATGACCAACGTCGATCACGAAAATCGCATCTGGCAAGCCGCCCATTTCCTGGATACCGCCGATAGAGCGCTCCAGCTTTTCGATTTCGCGCTTGATGCCCAATGCTTCTTTTTTGCCGAACTTCTCAATGCTGCCATCTAACATCATGGCCTCAAAGTCGTTCAGGCGCTTGATAGACTGCTTCACTGTTTTAAAGTTAGTCAACATACCACCCAACCAGCGGTGGTTTACATAAGCACAACCAGCACGTTGTGCTTCTTCTTTAACGATGTCGCGGGCTTGACGCTTAGTGCCCACAAACAGAATACGACCCTTGTTTGCTGCCAAAGTGCGCACGTATTTTTGCGCTTCTTCAAACAGTGGCAGTGTTTTTTCAAGGTTTACAATATGGATTTTGTTACGATCACCAAAAATGAACTCAGCCATTTTCGGGTTCCAGTAACGAGTTTGGTGGCCAAAGTGAACACCGGCCTCCAGCATTTGACGCATAGTCACAGACATGATTTTAGTCTTTCAATTCAAAGGGTTATTCATTAACATGCAATCAAAAACACCCGTTTAAAGGCACCCAATGTGATCGCATGCAAGTTAATTGACACGAAAGTCAATCCAAAATTATAGCGCTTAAATCAATTACTTTCAAGCACTTAACGATTTTCAGCTGAGCTGGCGTCCCCGTCAGGACTCGAACCTGAAACTAGCCCTTAGGAGGGGCTGGTGATATCCTGTTTCACCACGAGGACCGCGGCGCCATTTTAAACGCAAGTGGCCAAAACGCCTACCCTGAAAACAATAAATTCAGGCTTGCCGAGTCACAATGCTTGTGAGTAACATGGGGTTTTAACCATATGCTAGCCTCTTCACAATGAATAGCCCCACCATCAACCACTATGCCGCCGCCATTCGTGATGCCATTCTGGCGCATGAAGCCGATATTGAATGCCTGGATCGGGAGATCGGCGATGGCGACCACTACATCAATATGAAGCGCGGCTGTGAGGCGATTGTCGGTCTGGCAGACGAACTAAACCCTCTTTCTGCACCAGAAGCTCTAAACAAAATTGGCATCAAGTTGCTGAGCACCATTGGTGGCGCGTCGGGGCCGCTGTTTGCCAGTTTTTTCATAAGCATGAGCAAAGCACTCAACAGCAGCGAAGCAACCACCACTAATCAAATTGCACTGGCTTTCGAGGCTGGCGTGCAGGCGATTATGCAGCGCGGCAAGGCGCAAGCTGGCGAAAAAACCATGCTGGATGTATTGATTCCGGTAGCCGACACCTTCAAACAACTGGCTGCGCAAGGCCAGTCAGCCAAAGATATCGCTACGGCATTAAAAACGGTCGCCAGTGATGGACTCGAATCTACGCGCAACATGCTGGCGACCAAAGGCCGCGCCTCTGGTCTGGGTGAGCGCGCCATTGGCCACCTGGATGCGGGGGCCAAAAGCTGCCAGGTCATGATAAATACCGTGTGCGACATCGTATTATCAAATCAGTAAACATCACGAACCAAGCCCCATTCAGGGTGTTTGCAACCGTGATTCACGTGAGAGTTAAATATGAAAAAATTTCTGAACAATGTTGATCACATGCTGATAGAAAGTCTGTCAGGCTTTGCTGCGGCACACAGCGACCTAGTAGCTCTGCAATTTGAGCCCACTTTTGTGACTCGCCAACAAAAAGCACAAAACAAAGTAGCAATTATTTCTGGTGGCGGCTCAGGCCATGAGCCCCTGCATGCTGGCTATGTAGGCAAAGGCATGCTGGATGCGGCCTGCCCGGGCCAGGTATTCACCTCACCGACGCCAGACCAGATGCTGGCCGCCGCAGAGGCAGTGCACGCAGGCAAAGGCGTGCTGTTTATTGTCAAAAATTATGCTGGCGACGTGATGAACTTTGAAATGGCAACCGAAATGCTGTCATTTGAACACGCCACCGTACTTACGTCTGATGATTGCGCCGTCGTCAACAGCACTTACACCACAGGACGCCGCGGTGTGGCAGGTACGGTGATTATTGAAAAATGTGTAGGCAGTCTGGCAGAGACGGGTGCCGACCTTGCCAGCTGTAAAGCACTGGGCGACAAAATAAACCTGCATACCTCCAGCATAGGCGCTGCCTTAACCAGTTGCACCGTGCCTGCAGCCGGTCGACCAACTTTTAACATCAATGACAGCGAACTTGAAATGGGCGTTGGCATTCATGGTGAGCCTGGCCGCCGCCGCGAGCCCATGCGTGCAGCCGACGCCATTGTCGCCGACATGGTGGCGGCCATTGTGCATGACATCAGCGCCAAACAATTACCGACCCAAGGTGACATCCTGCTACTGGTTAATGGCCTGGGCGCCACGCCACTCATGGAGCTATACCTGATTTATAACACCGCAGCAAAACTGCTGGCGGAGCAAGGCTTTAACGTCGCCCGCAGTTTGGTTGGCAACTACATCACCGCCATTGACATGGCGGGCGCCTCACTCAGCGTGTGCTTGCTGGATGACGACATCAAACAACACTGGGACAGCCCGGTGCATACCGCCGGTTTACGCTGGGGCTGCTAACCACGCCCCGCCCTCAACACAGCCTGTGAGTTGCACCGTGCAACTTGCAGACTGCCCGCTGTCAACCATACGCGCATTCAGCCGTTTTCAACAAAATCAGCACAATGCTGGCAATCTGCAACACGCGGCATCGTTAGCCGCATTTAGTCGTTGCTTCTGATTGATGGCAGGAGTATGTTGACTCTCAGAACAGGGAAAAAATCCAGCCTACAGGCGGATTGATATAAAACAAAACAACATAAATATAAGTTCAAACAGCGTGTATCACTACTGCAACAATCCTTTGAAATTCTTTCTGAATCCACATTCAGCACGACGTTCTCATTCTCCAGAAATTTAGCTTTCCCGGAATTATCATGCGCTTCCCGAATTACAAACAATCGCTGACCATGGATGTGATGTTGCAGATGGCTGTCAGGGTCAGCATCGTCATTATTGCCGTGAGCGCGCTGACCTACTGGCATATTTATAAAACCCTGGTGAGCTCAACCATAGATGGCCTGGAACAATATATTCAGGAGCGCGGCCAGCGTGAGAGCGGCATTTTTAAACTGGCAGAATCGAATCACGAAATCTTCAGAGCCACTTATCTCGCGCACTGGCAGCAAGATTTTTTTTATAACGATAAGTTCTTTTGGCATGCGTTTGAGAGACGGCCAGACCAGACCATTCATTTGCAAAAAAAAGCCTACGACGGTTACTTCAATCACTCCGGGCTCATTAGCAAAGATGTCACCGCCTATATTGGCGCTAACGCGCCCATAGAAAACAATGCCTTTAGAAAAAAGCTGCTGCTCGCCTATACCATGGTTGATCACTTTGGTGTGGCCTGGACCCGGCAATTTGCCAATCTGTATGTGTCGATGCCAGAGAACGTCAATATTGTGTATTGGCCGGGCGTGCGGTGGGCAGATAACGCCACCAGCAAGTTAAATGTGCTAAGTGAAGAATGGGTGTATATCACCACCCGGCAAAATAACCCGAACCGCGAAAGTGTCTGGACTGGCCTTTACTACGACCCAACCGCGCTGGAGTGGATGGTGTCACTGGAAACACCCATTGACATTACGCCCACCAACACGCTGAATATCGGCCATGACATTTTGCTCAATGCTTTGTTTGACCGCGTGTTTAAGGACCATTTGTCTGGCACCTATAACTTTATTTTTAGAGAAGATGGCCGCCTGATTGCACATCCAGCCAAAAGAAAAGAGATGGACCGCACGCGCGGCATGTTGATGATTTCAAAGCTTAAAGACACGCAACTCAATCATTATTTCCAGACCCTACAGGCCAAAATCCAGAAAAAACAAGCCGATTACTTTATTGTGGAAGCTGAGGACGAGTTTCTCGCTGTGAGCAAAATTGAGGGCCCCGGCTGGTGGTTTGTCACGGTTTATCCTAAATCCTTGCTCTCCTCGCCTTCGCTCAAAGCGGCTAAATTTATCCTGATTGTGAGTCTGTTTGCGTTGGTGATTGAACTCGTCATGCTGTATCTGGTGATGATGAAAAAAGTGGTGAAACCACTAGAAACCTTTATGGATGCATCGAGTGCGATTGAAGGGCAACGTTACGAAAAAATTACCGGCAATGTGCTGCCCTTGCCCGACCACCTCGACAATGAAATCGGCAAGCTGGCCAAGTTGTTTAAAAGTATGTCTGGCAGCCTGCAGAACTTCCGCAGCGATATGCAACGCCTGACCCACTCACTGGAGGATCAGGTCAAGGTCAGAACCCGCGAATTGCAGCGCGCCAAAGATAAAGCCGAAAAAGAAGCCACCATCGACAGCCTGACGCAGATTCCTAACCGCCATTCTTTTTACAACCGCGCCAAAGCTTTGTTGCAACAAGCAGACCATGCGGGCGAGCCGCTGTGTTTTTTAATGCTGGATATCGACTTATTTAAAATGATTAATGACACCTACGGCCATCCGCAAGGCGACCAGGTGTTGGTGGCTTGTGCGCGCACTATTGAAAACACCATCCGTGAAAAAGACTTGCTGGGCAGGCTGGGCGGTGAAGAATTTGCGGTGGTGTTACCAAACACTAGCTTAGAAGAAGCACGTGTGATTGCTGAGCGCATTCGCGTCATGATTGCCGAGCTATCATTTTATACGGCGCAGCGTACACAAAGCTTTCACACCACCATCAGTATTGGTATCTCTTGCGCGACAGAGACAATTTACGCCTACGAACTATTGTATAAACATGCCGACTTAGCACTTTATGAGGCCAAACAGTCCGGCCGCAACCTTGTGATTAGCTATGCAGGCAATGCAGCGACACCGGAAGGCATGCCTGACAGTTAAATATACGATGCAATCACACAGCCAGGCCAGAAGCAAATAAGGCGTGCCACAGCTGCACCACAGCGGCACGCTCAGCTTGCAGTTGGTCACTAGCCACCACTGCCTCCTGCCCTTGCAATTTAGCATGATGAATCAAGGTGCGATATTCGCGATAAGCATCTGCCACCCGCTCTGCCAGCGCAGCTGATTCAATCAAGCCCAGGTTGGCGCAGCGCTGCAACAAGGCAATATTACCAATATTATCGGTGAGTTCTGGGTAATGCACCGCCTGCGCTAATACCAGATATTGCACCATAAACTCCACGTCAATAATGCCACCAACCCCCTGCTTCACCTCAAAACGGTCGGCTTTGGGCTTATGTGCCTCGCGCATTTTTTCGCGCATCTGCGCAATGTCATTTTTTAGCGCCTGCGTATCGCGTGGCTGGCACATCATTTGGTGACGAATTCGCTCAAACGCCTCACCAATGCTGGCGTCACCTGCCACAAACCGCGCGCGCGTAATCGCCTGATGCTCCCACACCCAGGCTTTGTGTTGCTGATACGCGTTGAACGCCTCAACGGTGCTCACCAGCAAACCACTGTTACCGTCTGGCCGCAGTTGCAAATCGGTTTCATACAGCAGCCCGGCATTGGTCAAGGTGTTAAACCAGGTATTTAAGCGCTGGGCAAAGCGCGCATAAATTTCCTGCGCCCGCTCTGCATCATCTTCAAACAAGAAAATAATGTCCAGGTCTGACAAATAACCGAGCTCTTTACCTCCCAGCTTGCCATAGCCGATCACCGCAAACTTCGGTGTCTCCATATGCTTAAACGACAGGTTTTGCCACACGGTTTGCACACTCACCTGCAAAATCACATCAGCCAATGCGCTCAAATCGTCTGAAATAGCCTCCAGCGGCAAGGCCGTCATCAAATCTTGTGCTGCAATTTTAAGCACATTGGCGTGTTTAAAATGCCGTATGGCGTCCATTTGCGCTTCAACATCGCCTGCCAGTTGCTGCATATGCCGCGTCAGTTCGGCCTTTAACTGCACGGCATCCAGCCGCTTAAACAGAGTTTGTTTGTTGAGCAATTCGTCGAGCAAAATCGGGTGCGCAGACACGTACTGCGCAATCCACGGGCTGGCCGCACATAATTTGACGATTAACGCCAGCGCATCTGGAAACTCGGCCAATAGCGCCAAATAGCTGGCACGGCGGCAAATACTCTCCAGTAAATCCAGTGTGCGTATTAAAGCTGTATCCGGTGTTGCGCTTTGCTGCTGGCTCGCCTCGCGCAATAACAAAGGCATCAGTTGATCTAGTCGACGGCGGCTTTGTTCCGGCAGTTGCTGTATGCGTTGACTGTTACGCGTTTGTTGCAGCAAATGCACCACATCGCTGGCACGTGTGTAGCCATGTTGTTGCAACCACTGCTCGCCTTCAGCCGCGCTCAGCGTGCCTTGCCACAGCGCAGTTTCCTGCTGTAAATCATCGCTTTTTTCGTCTTTAAACGTGTCATCAAAAAAGCGCTGTACGCGATCACGGTGCACATTAAGCTCAGCTTTAAAACTGGCCCAATCGGGCTGTTTAAGCATTTGTAGCAAATAGCCTCGATAGGTTTCCGAGTCAGGCAAATCCTGCGTTTGCTGGTCGTCGATATACATCAGCCGATGTTCCAGATTGCGCAGGTAAATATAGCTTTGCTTTAACTCAGCCACATCAGCCGCAGGCAGCATGCTACGGGCAGCCAGACAATCCAGCACCGCCAGTGTCGGCTTAATCTGCAAATCCGGCACTTGCCCGCCACGAATCAACTGAAACACCTGTGCAATAAACTCCACCTCACGAATACCGCCACGGCCCAGTTTGATATTGTCGGACATGCGGCGCTGTACTACATCGCGCTGAATCTGCACTTTGAGGTCGCGCATGGAGGCATAGGCATTAAAGTCGAGGTATTTGCGAAATACAAACGGCTTCATCACCTTGCTCAATGCCGCATCTGGCCCATACACGGCGCGGCCCTTAATCCAGGCATAACGTTCCCATTCGCGGCCATAATTCTGGTAATAATCCTCCAGCGCATCCAGGTTGCACACCAGCGCACCTTCCGAGCCAAATGGCCGCAAACGCATATCAACCCTGAACACAAAGCCGTCGGCGGTAACATCATCCAGCGCCGCAATCACCTTTTTACCTAGCCGGGTAAAAAAGTCCTGGTTACTGATAGACTTTTCACCATCAGTCACGCCTGCTTGCTCATAAGCGAAAATCAGGTCTATGTCAGACGACACATTGAGTTCGCGCCCGCCCAGCTTGCCCATACCGACCACAATCAGCTGTTGCGTCTGGCCACTGTCGTCGCGCGGCGCACCATACACCTCAGCCAAGCGTGCATGATAAAAATCAGCCGCAGCGGCAATCGCCGACTCTGCCAACGCGCTAGTGATCTCAGCCACCTCGGCAAAGTCGGCCAGGCCATTCAGATCACGCACGATCATATGCGCCATTAAACGTTGTCGAGTTAATCTGATTTGTTGCAAAAAAACAGATTCTTCAATATCTTTTTCATATAAAAACAATGCATTAACATTTCCAGTCTTATATGTCTTATATAAGTTGTCTAACAAATCAGTTATAAAATCTGTATGTTTCGTAACGAATCTGGCAAAAAACGGGCTGCAGGCTGCTGCATGCAGCAAATAGGCGGCCTCTGTAGACGTGACCTGCTTTTCTGTTAGAATTTGGGCAAGCTGTTGCATGAGTTTTTGCTCGTGTAATGAGTGGTGTGCTCGGAGAGTTTGTCAATTTAGAACCAGAATAATAATACCTGAGGTTCGCTTACGTTTTTGTCTTTCGCACTTTACATTTTTGACATTGATTTTTGGGGGTCGCTATGTCTATCGAATCTGTACTTCATGAACGCCGCGTATTTGCGCCAGATAAGGCTTTTGCCAATCAGGCCACCGTGGCCAGCATGGAGGAATATCAACGGTTGTGCCAGGAAGCCGCACAGGATTACGAAGGATTCTGGGCCAAGCTGGCGCGTGAGTTATTGATTTGGCACAAACCATTCACCAAAACGCTCAATGAAGATAACGCGCCGTTTTACAAGTGGTTTGAAGATGGTGAGCTCAATGTCTCAGCCAATTGCCTGGACAAACACCTGCACACCATTCCGAACAAAACAGCCATTATTTTTGAAGCGGACAATGGTGACGTTAAAAATATCAGCTATAAACAGTTGTATCACCAGGTTTGCCAGTTTGCTAACGGCTTAAAATCACTCAACCTGGTGAAAGGTGACCGTGTCATTATCTATTTGCCGATGGGCATTGAAGCGATTGTGGCCATGCAAGCCTGCGCGCGCTTAGGCATTATCCACTCGGTGGTATTTGGCGGCTTTTCAGCCAAAAGCCTCAATGAGCGCATTATCGACGCTGGTGCAGTGGCTGTGATCACCTCAGACGGCCAATACCGTGGCGGCAAAACCTTGCCGCTTAAACAAGCGGTGGATGAAGGCATTGCCATGGGCGGCTGTGACAGCATCCGCCATATGGTGGTATTTAAAAAAACCGGCCAAGACGTGGCCTGGGATAGCAAATGTACCTGGTGGCATGACCTGATTGCAGGCAAAGCCGACGAATGTGAACCAGTCATGGTCGACGCCGAGCACCCTTTATTTTTGCTCTACACCTCGGGCTCTACCGGCAAGCCTAAAGGCGTACAACACAGCTCGGCAGGTTATCTGCTGCACGCCATGAACACCATGCGCTGGACCTTTGACATTAAACCGGACGACATTTACTGGTGTACGGCTGATGTGGGCTGGATTACCGGCCACAGCTACGTGACTTATGGCCCGCTGGCCATGGGCGCGACGCAAATTGTATTTGAAGGGATTCCAAGCTTCCCCAATGCCGGTCGTTTCTGGGAGATGATCCAGCGCCACAAAGTCAGCGTGTTTTACACTGCGCCAACGGCGATCCGCTCATTGATTAAAGCCGGTGAAACCGACTTCACCACACACCCTAACCACTTTGACTTATCCAGCCTGCGCTTGCTGGGCACGGTCGGCGAGCCAATCAACCCGGAAGCCTGGATGTGGTACTACGAGCAAGTGGGCGGCAACCGTTGCCCGATTGTCGATACCTTCTGGCAAACTGAAACCGGCGGCCATGTCATCACGCCATTGCCAGGGGCAACCCCATTGGTGCCAGGTTCGTGTACCCTGCCTTTCCCCGGTATTGATATTGACGTGGTCGACGAAGTCGGCAACGACACGCCCTGGGGCAGCGGTGGCCTGCTGGTCATAAAAAAACCGTGGCCCTCGATGATACGCACTATTTACAACGACCCTGAGCGTTACAAAGCCAGCTACTTCCCGCCTGAGCTGGGCGGTACGTTGTATTTAGCTGGTGATGGTGCGGTGCGCGATGTGAACACCGGCAACTTCACCATCATGGGTCGTATCGACGACGTGCTGAACGTGTCTGGTCACCGCCTTGGCACCATGGAGATTGAATCCGCACTGGTCGCTAACCACTTGGTGGCTGAATCTGCCGTGGTAGGTAAACCGCACCCGATTAAGGGCGAGTCTGTGGTGGCTTATGTCGTGCTCAAAGGTAAACGCCCGGAAGGCGAAGAGGCCAAAAAAATCGTTGCCGAACTGCGCGAGTGGGTAGGCAAAGAGATCGGCCCGATTGCCAAACCAGACGAAATCCGTTTTGGCGATAACTTACCCAAAACACGCTCTGGCAAGATCATGCGCCGCTTGTTACGCAGCCTGGCCAAAGGTGAAGAAATTACATCGGATATTTCTACGCTGGACAACCCCGCCATTTTGGACCAATTAAAACAACCAGTGAATTAAGTCAGAAAAATGCGGTTAACCCAAAGAATTTATCTGCGTTTATCCGCGTCCATCGGCGGCAAAAAATGTTTTTAAAAGACAATTTATGGAAGGTTTAATTATTCTGATTGTTTTCGCAGCGATCGCCATCTTCCTGATGCGAAAATAATCCGGCCAAGTCTTTGATTAGGTTAGAATAGCGCTTTTTTCCAAAGCGCTATTTTTTCATGTCCAGTTTGCAGCAAGAAGTCCAACGCCGCCGTACCTTTGCCATTATTTCGCACCCGGATGCGGGTAAAACCACGCTCACAGAAAAACTGTTGTGGTTTGGTGGCGCGATTCAGGTCGCTGGTGAAGTACGTGGCCGTAAAGCGGCCCGCCATGCTACGTCTGACTGGATGGAACTGGAAAAGCAACGCGGCATTTCAGTCACCTCGTCTGTCATGCAGTTCCCGTACCGTGAGCATATGGTCAACCTGCTAGACACCCCAGGCCATGATGACTTCTCGGAAGACACTTACCGAACACTGACCGCCGTCGACTCTGCTGTGATGGTGATTGACTCCGTTAATGGTGTGGAGGCGCAAACGATTAAGTTGCTGAATGTGTGTCGCATGCGCGACACGCCAATTATCACCTTCATTAACAAGCTGGACCGCGAAAGCCGCGCGCCGATTGAGTTGCTGGACGAAATCGAAACCACCTTGGGCATGGAGTGTGCGCCAATGACCTGGCCAATCGGCATGGGTAAAACTTTCCGTGGCGTCTATAGCCTGGTCAACGACTCCATTTTATTTTTTGACCCTCGCGCTGAAAAAGGCACCTCAGAAACCATTCAAGGCCTGGATAACCCGCGCCTGGATGAGCTGATCGGTTACCAGGCGCAAGAGTTACGCGTAGACATTGAGCTGGTGCGCGGTGCCTCTCATGCGTTTAACAAAGAGCGCTATTTGAGCGGCAAACAAACACCGGTGTTCTTTGGCTCTGCCGTTAATAACTTCGGCGTGCAATCATTGCTGGATGCCGTCGTAGACTTATCGCCGCCGCCACAAGCGCGCAACACAGCCACCCGTGCCGTCGCAGCCAATGAAGAGAAATTCACAGGCTTTGTGTTTAAAATCCAAGCCAATATGGACCCAAAACACCGTGACCGCATTGCGTTTTTGCGCGTGTGTTCTGGCCGTTTTGAACGCGGCATGAAAATCAAGCAAGTGGCTTCGGGCAAAATGCTTAATGTGAATAACGCCATTACCTTTATGGCGCAAGACCGCACCATCATGGACGAAGCTTATTCTGGCGACATTATTGGTATTCCTAACCATGGCACCATTAAATTAGGCGATACCTTTACCGAGAGCGAAGCGCTCAAATTCATCGGCATCCCATCATTTGCACCCGAGTTTTTTCGTCGTGCGCGCATTAAAAACCCGATGAAAATGAAGCAATTACAAATCGGCCTCAAACAGTTATCCGAAGAAGGCGCGGCACAATTATTCCGCCCCTTGCTATCTAACGACTTGATTTTGGGCGCCGTCGGTATGCTGCAGTTTGAGGTTGTGGCGCACCGCTTAGAGCACGAATATGGCGTCGATATGGTATTTGAACCCTACGACTGCTACACCACACGCTGGCTCAAGGGCAGTGACGCCGACTTAAAAGCCATTGCCGACAAATACGGCTTTAACGTTGGCCTGGATAGCGCCGATGATTACGTCTACCTGGCGCCTAACCGCGTTAACCTGCAAATGGCACAAGAGCGTTACCCGGATATTGAGTTTAAACAAACGCGAGAAATCGCTTAAGCCATTACCCAGTCGCCCACCCCATGTCAACGTTCGCGCTTTCTGGCGTCATCAAAGCGCTCTCACTCAAGCAACCTTTCGCCTGGTTGATTGCGAACGGCTACTTGCTGGTAGATGACCGTAGCTGGGGCACGCAATATCGCGGCCCCATGCTCATTCATGCCAGCAAAGGCCTGTATGAAGAATATTACCAGCACATCAAACGCCATACCGACATTCCTATCCCCGACCAAGACAAACTGGAGTATGGCGGCGTGGTGGGGATTGCCAGACTGGTGTTATGCAGCAAGCCTGGCGAGTTACCTGCTGGCATCAGCCGTGAGCAACGCGCGCATTTTGGTGGCGTGCATCAGGAGTATTACGGTTTTTTATTTGAACAGGCCACGCCATTAGCCTTGATGCCCTGCGCTGGCAAACTGGGAATCTTTGAGATTGATATAGATAAATTGCTGGCTGCGCCACCTGCCGCGCAGGCAGAATTGTTTTAGCAACGCGTATAATTGCGTTTTTGCAATCTGGTGTCACCATGAAAAACCCCTGCCCATGCTATAGCGGCAACGCTTACGCAGACTGTTGCCAGCCATTACATAACGGACTGGCTGCACCAGATGCCGAGCACCTGATGCGTGCGCGTTATAGTGCGTATGCGCTTAAGTTACCCGACTATATTATGCAAAGCTGGCATGCAGACACGCGCCCGGCCGACCTGACACTGGCAAGCCTCAGTGGCATTAAATGGTTAAAATTGCAGGTGTTGTCACATAAGAAAACGGATGCTGACACCGCTTTTGTCACGTTCGTGGCGACCTTTCAGAGTGGTCAACAAAAGAAAGAGCAGCTCACAGAGCATAGCCTTTTTAGCCGTGAGAGCGGGCGGTGGTTATATGTTGACGGTCAGCCGGATGAGATGGTCAGGTAATAAAAAAGGCAGCGAAATCGCTGCCTTTTTTATGCCTATATTTATTACATGCCCTGCTTCAGGCTTTCCATAATAAACGGGTCTAAATCACCATCCAGCACGCCCTGCGTATTGCCTATTTCAACGTTGGTACGCAAATCTTTAATCCGACCTTGGTCTAGCACATAGCTGCGGATCTGGTGACCCCAGCCAATATCCGTTTTGGCATCTTCCAGCGCCTGCTTTTCTTCGTTACGTTTATTGAGTTCCAGGTTATACAACGCGCCTTTCAGCATATTCATCGCCTCCTCGCGGTTTCGATGTTGCGAACGGTCGTTCTGGCATTGCACCACCACATTGGTCGGCAAGTGGGTAATCCGCACGGCGGAGTCAGTCTTGTTAATATGCTGACCACCCGCACCACTGGCGCGATAGGTATCAATACGCAAATCGGCTGGATTAATATCAATCTCAATCGAATCATCCACCTCAGGAAAAATCTGCACGCTGGCAAAACTGGTGTGGCGTTTGGAGTTGGCGTCGAACGGGGATTTACGCACCAAGCGATGTACACCACTTTCGGTGCGCAACGTACCAAACGCATAATCGCCACTGACTTTAATCGACGCGCCTTTAATCCCGGCAATATCGCCCTCAGATTCTTCCAGCACTTCTACCGTGAAACCTTTGCGCTCAACGTAGCGCAAATACATGCGCAGCAGCATGCCTGCCCAGTCTTGCGCCTCGGTGCCGCCACTGCCAGACTGAAACTCAATAAAACAGTTATTAGCGTCCATCGGCTGCGAGAACATGCGTTTAAATTCCATCTCGGCAATGGTTTTTTCTACTTTTTTAACGTCATCACTTACACTCAGCAAGGTATCGTCATCGCGCTCTTCGCGCGCCATCTCAAACAGTTCCTGACTGTCGGTGAGCGCTTGCGAGACAGAATCCAGGGTCATGACCACGGTTTCCAGCATGCGCTTTTCTTTGCCCAGTTTTTGCGCTTTTTCGGCGTCATCCCACACCTTGGGGTCTTCCAGCAGGCCGTTAACCTCGGCTAAGCGTTGCTCTTTGTTTTCGTAGTCAAAGATACCCCCGAAGGGCAAGGTGACGTTGGGTCAAATCGCTCAACGCATTGGCGATGGCATTTAGTTGTTCGGCTTCCATAGGATTGGTTTTAAATTGTGTAAAAACCACTATTATACCGCAGCTAAAACGGCGATTCAGCGCCAATACCGCCCTTTGTGGACTCCCCCAAATGGTGAAAGTTGCTATTTAATGGATTCAAAGACTTACAAAGGATTCGTTCCTATAAGCTGCAAGCGTTCAACCCTATATGTTGCAATTATCAGATGAAATTAACCAATAAAATGCAAGTGACATACTCCCAATTGAAGAGCTCTTGACCGATGTTCAGTAACCTTTAACCAATAGTTCAATGCAGAATTTACTGGCCAGTTTTCACTCTCATATAGGGATTTGAGTGGCTACTGACAATATGCGCTTTGCGTACACATACCCTTCCAAACTTGTTTGAATAATAATACCCGCTTGGCCTCCATCTCAAGAGGCTTGGCCAATTACTTGGTTTGATATGAACAGCTAAGAGATGTAGTAATGCATGCGTGTGATTTGGAATGTTCTTTTTATCAACCACAGTGAAAACTTCGTGGTCATTTTCAGTCTTAGTTTTAATAGCATAATGAATTCGGTAACGTTCGACTGGCCTAATATTTAGATTTGTATTTCGTAAATTAGAGAAAATACTGGAATCATCTTTTTCTTTAAAATATAGATTTGCAAAGCAATTTAAAAGTTGGGTTGCATTAAGCGAGTCTACATCCCTAGTTGATTTTATCGATGTCCAGTTGTTAGTACTTTTAATGCCATAAACACAGTCGTCGTAGAACATACAATAAACTCTAGGGGATAGCGGAAGTAAACAAATAAGTCCAGCTGCATTCAAACCATAACTTCGCTCATCAACGCGCTTACTGTCAGCAAAACGGTTGACAATCACTGCTGGATCATCAGAAGTAATGAATGGCTTATCAGTCTTGTTCTCTATTAATATTATTTTTAGATCATCTAGCGCATACATATAGTCTGCAAAGGTCTGCATTGAGATTTGCACTGCTTGTTTAATTTCTAAAGCTACAGACAACCGCGAGTCGCCAAGCAAACCATTTGCCTCACCAGTCATTTGAGCCATACGAATTGATGCAGCTTCCGTTCTATGATGTTGTAGCAACCAAAATCTAAAAAGAATGCTAGATGCATCCGTATTCAACACGAAGCCAGGTTGAAGTAGATGCGGTAATAGACTGGCATAAAGCCTTTCGACTTGCTGAATGGCTCTTTCTAGGTTGTCATCCTTTCCATAGAAATAATCTCTTGAACATTGATTCTTCAATGCGGTATCAAATATTAGTTTGTCTCGATCAATGTTGTATAAATTTATTGTTTTACCGTCATTTTGTGAAAATGGCCTAAGGTAGCAGCGAGGCACAAAATGTTGATTTTTATTTGATGCCATACGAGAGTCACCTTTAAGTAGTGGCTAATCAATTATTCACCAAGCTTGAAATCCTAAACCCTCAATTGATTCTATAACTTGTTTTTTCGCAGAATTAGGTACACCAAGAATTAGCAAATCTTTCGCACGAGTAATTGCCACATATCCTATTCGTCCTTCCTCGTTTAGAGTTCCTGTTAATAGATTATTTATATCCTCAGTTCTTGCCAAGTACATCACTGCTGAAATGCTTTTACCTTTTGCTTTGTGAACAGTCTCAACTAAGACGGAATTGTTTTTTGTTGTTGCAAGATCGCTGGCATACAATGGGATATCATCGATTTTTGCCTTAGTTAATCTATTTGCCCACGAAGAAATTCGTGAATATCTGGACGTAGCCTCTATCTGACTTAGTAAGTTGTTCACATTGGTCTTTAAAGCCACAAACCATTGAGAAGTACCTTTTAAGTTAGCGGATGGTAACCCCTGCTTACTATCTCTTAAAAAACTCCACAGCTGTCTGCGCAATTGTTTAAATGTTATTTCGGAAATGTTAGCTAGCAATTTGGCCTTAAGATCATTATCTGGCTTGTTTAGTAGATTGATTATCGCTGAAACTATACGATTGAAAGCTTCAGAAATATCACCTCGTTGATCTCGTAATACAGCTGCTTCAGCTAGTAACGCTGTAGCACCAACCCCAACATTTGTACTCGAACCCAATAAGTTGTTCAACATTGTAGTGCCTCGGCACAAGATTGCGGCTTCAGACAAATCATATTTGGCCGTATCGAGAATGGATGTAAATATCTCCACAGCAGTCGTAATATCCTTGTGATCGTACTTTACGTAAAAAATCCCATGCTTACGTTGAGATGGTTGCCTAACTGGTTGGCTTTTGGAGGAAGTGAGTTTGTTAGCTAAGCTCACAATAGGAGCAAGTGACCTTCTGTTTTCAGATAATTGAAATGCTTTATTTGCAGGTTTTTTAGATTCTTCGATTAAATACTTGCCATCGGCATCAGCGAATTCAAAAATGGCTTGATTGGGATCTCCAATCAAAGTAATTGTCGATCCTTCCTGTTGAAGTAACCTCAAAAGACACTCATGCAAAACACCTATGTCTTGTGCCTCATCTACAATGATATGGGGAAAACGTTTAGAGAGAGCTGAAAGTAGTTTCGGCTCTTGCATCAGCAGATTTATTGCCCAGTATCGACCTAACTCATAGGTATAGGCACCAATTACTCCAAGCTTGTTGATAGCAGTATTAGCGGCATACTTTTCAATGCTAACGTCGAAGTTATTTTCTCTAACAATGTACTTGAAACCCTGATCATCTACTTGAATAACTAAGTTTGCGATATCTCTAGGACGAGTTGTTTCCCAGACCCGGAAATTAGTTAAAAATGCCTCATCACCACTAATCCAGAAAGGTTGGCGGCTGCATCCCATAATTCTTGAACCATGTGGACGAATTATGAAATTCGCCAGAAAACCATCTAGTGTTTCAATCCTGGCTTTATTTAATAAGGCTGTTTGCTTAGCAAGAGCGTTATATTCCGTACGGAAGGTATCTACAGCCACATTCGAAAATGAAAGTAATAGAACATTTCCATAAGTTGCTTGCATCTCTTTGTTAACTTGCAACACTCTACGCACAGCAGTCGTAGTCTTACCACTTCCCGCACAGGCAATGATGCATGATGAAACTAATTCTGCCCCGATGATCGCTTGTTGTTCATGAGTTGGCGCGAATGTATCGATTAATTGCATATAAACTCGAATGCATTCTTAATGTATTCAGGCGCTATGAACTTATTTTCATCCTTAGAAAGAGTTTGTGCCAAGGATTGACTAAAGGCACCTTTTTGAATATTGGTTAATCCTTTGCCACGGTCAAACATTCCTTCGAACAAAATCCGTGGTCGATCAGCTATTGCTGCGCCATTCACTGCGGTTTCAAGGGCTTTGCCAATACCAGGATTTATTTCCTTCAATGCCTCTAACATAGTGGCCTGATTCTCAGCTTCAAGGCCTAGTTCATATTCAAATGTTTTCAGCGAAAAGAAAGATTTCAGATAGTCATCTGATTTTGTTTCTAGGAGTTTTGCGTTCGCGGAAAGAGTTGGGGTAGCACCCTTAGCTGGAAACCCTGTTTCATCAGAGTCACTAAGTATAGCCACTCGGATCTTACATTGTTCTTTGCCAAAAAGAGGTATGAAAGCATCGAAATTTAAACCATCAGTGCTAATGATACTTACAGCATGTTTTTTAAGATCGTACCCAAGCCTTCGTGCTAGTGAGTCCACTAGGAAAAGCTCAGCTGCACCTTCAACTAAGATTATCCTTCTAGCAAAAAATAACTCCGCTCTAGTTACATTCAGATAGCGTTGAAGTTTTTCCTTTTTCTTTTTTTCGAATGCAATTTCCCTTGGGAAAAACGCTTCAATTACCTCGTTGTGGTGATAAACACATCCAATAGAATCCAAATCAGCCAATGCTGCAAAATTGGGCGAATGGCTTGTCAAAAATACTTGTACTGCACTTTCACCCTCTGAGGGTATTTCCACTGTTTTAAGGTAATTCAGTAACACTGCTTGCAATTGCGGATGTAGATGAGCCTCCGGCTCTTCTACTAAAAGTGCTCTGTAAGCTGCGTCTTTATTCATCGCCAGCTCACTTAAAACTATGGCCATGAAGATCAGATTATTAAACCCCAATCCATTTTGCTCAACTTCAAGAGATGAAATCAACATTCCTAAACGCGCAGCTACTTTCTTGAAGTCGTTAGCACTTAAGCTCACATCTATTGGTTGACTTAATACATCTCCCATCATTTCAGAATGTCGTTTGGTGATAGCTTCCCGAGTTCCTTTGATAGCATTTGTTTTTTTTAGCTCGTCATCTAGTTTCTTCAAAGCATCTTCAACTTGAGTCACATCAGCCGAAGAAGGGGGCACTAAGCACTGAATTAGTTTAGCAATTTGACTGGCTCTTCCTGGCTTAAGGCCTAGAGCCGGATCACGCAAGGGCGGAAGATAAACAGCCCTTAAGTCATCCAGCATCTCTACTGACACGGGTGTCTCTTCATGAAGTCCTGCCCAACGTTTTACTTGAAGTCGTGATGAAGTGGGAACGCTGGTATAACGGATAGCAAGCAATGCCTCATACTCAACTATTACTCCCGCCGAATATACTGGTTGTAATGCCTGTACAAAATCAGCCTCTTCTTTTGCATCTAAGCCCCTAAAGACAAAGCTGAATGTCGCTTGAGTTTCAGAAGAGCCATCTTTTTTTACATGCAAATCCAGGTCAGAAACTCTTAATGCACCTTCGTCTCCTGTTGAAAGAAGAACTCTAAGTGCATCTATGATTGCGGTTTTACCAGCATTGTTCGGGCCAACAATTAAATTCAAACCTTTCTTGAACCGGATTTCTAATTTCTCTAGTTTTCTAAAGCCTTCAATGGACATTCGATACAAGTACATAAGTTCCAACTCACTTTTCTTAGTTGTAGTTTTTAATTTGATATTTTTAAAGCTAGAGTCAGGCAGTAATTACTAAGACCTATCCCTTTTGTCGAAGATTGACTCTGCTTATTGATAAATATATCAAAATAGCCTAGACATCGTATCTGACTTGCAACATTCGGAATTAAAACTTGAAATTAATTTTGTATTACTTGCAGCTTATGATGCATCCCACATTTTGTAATTTAGTCTTAAACACATATTTTTGTCACAAACATTGTCACAAAATAGTAAAATCCCTGTCACAAAACTTTGAAACCACCAGGGAGTACCCAATGGCGAATGCCACTTTTGGCCGCATCATGGCTGCAATCAGCCCCAGAAACGATAACTATTTTGTACTGTTTAACCGTTTGGCCGATTGTGCGGTGCGTGGTTCCAAAGTGTTGGCATTGATGGCTGCTGAGGTTGACCAGGCGGGTTTTCATAAACATTTTTCCGATATTCGTGACATTGAATCCGAGGCGGATGAATACACCAAAGAAATCTTGCTGTCGCTACATAAAACCTTTATCACGCCGTTTGATCGTCGCGAAATTCGTGAACTAGCCATGGCGCTAGATGATATCATCGACTACATGGAAGCGATTCCGCAGAGCGTCGAAATTTACGGCAATAGCAAGTTCACGCCAGAAATGGTGGCGCTGGCACAAATCCTGTTACGCGCGGCTGAAAAAGTGCAGGACGCAGTACACATGCTGTCTGACATGAAAAATGCTGAGCGTATTTTGCGCACCTGTGAAGAAATCAGCAAAATCGAAGGCGAAGCAGATCATATTATGCGCTCTGGCATGCACCGGCTGTTTTCAGAAGACCACGATGCGCGCACCTTGATTCGCTCAAAACAGCTGTATGACCTGTTTGAAGAAGCCGTCGATAGCTGTGAAGACGTGGCCGACGTGATTCATGGCGTTGTGCTTGAACGCATCTAAGACCCTCACCAGGAACTCAACATGGATCATGTGATTTTAGTCATGGCGGTGCTGGTCTTCGTCGCCTTGATTTTTGACTTTATGAACGGTTTTCACGATGCGGCCAACTCGATTGCGCTCATGGTGTCGACCCGTTTACTGACCCCGCAAGCGGCTGTGATCTGGGCTGCCTTTTTCAACTTTGTGGCGTTTATGTTTTTTGGCCTGCACGTGGCTGACACGGTAGGCAAAGGCATTATTGACCCCAACATCGTCAATAACACAGTGATCTTTGGCGCGTTGTTTGGCGCCATTGCCTGGAACGTCATCACCTGGTGGTTTGGCATCCCCTCCTCTTCTTCACACGCGCTGATTGGCGGCTTGATAGGTGCAGGCATGGCACACTCAGGCACCAAAGGCGTCATTATCGGCAGTAAACTGATCAGCACCGGCATTGCGATTATCTTGTCGCCACTGTTTGGCATGTTACTCGCGCTGCTGCTGTCGATAGGCATTATGTGGGTATTTCAAAAATCCTCGCCCTACAAAATCGAAAGCCGCTTTAACAAGCTGCAATTTATTTCGTCGTCACTGTTCAGCCTGGGCCACGGCGCCAACGACGCGCAAAAAACCATGGGCATCATTACTGTATTACTGTTTGCTAATGGCTATTTGCAAGGTGACTTTCATGTACCGTTTTGGGTGGTGATCGCCTGCCAGCTGGCCATGGGCCTGGGCACGCTGTTTGGCGGCTGGCGCATTGTCCGCACCATGGGCATGGGCATTACCAAAATTCGCCCCACAGGTGGCTTTGCGGCGCAAACCTCTGGCTCGATTGCCTTATTTTTGGCCACCAGCCTGGGGATTCCAGTCTCCACCACGCATACCATTACCGGCGCGATTGTCGGCGTTGGTCTGTCGCGCCGGATGACGGCCGTGCGCTGGGGGTTGGCTTCGCGCATTGTGTGGGCATGGGTGCTCACTATTCCTTGTGCCGCGATCATGGCAGCCATTGCTTACCATATCGGTGAAAGCTTGCTGTAAGGAAAAAAGGGACAAAAAAGGGCGCAGACTGCGCCTTTTTTATTTTTTGTCACATTTTTGTCATATTAAATTCTTATGATTTCGTGCATCACAACAGACAACACCAAACACAGGAGTGTATAGATGAAAACCCGTTTGTTCCGCAATACTTTAATGGCCGGTCTGATCGTTCAGGCATTTAGCTTCACGCACTCAGCAGCGGCTGCGGACAAGATCATCAAGATTGATGGTTCTAGTACGGTTTATCCGATTACCGAAGCCGTGGCTGAAGAGTTTCAGCGCGCTAAAGGTATCAAAGTCACTGTCGGCGAATCTGGCACTGGCGGCGGCTTTAAAAAGTTCTGCCGCGGCGAAACCGATATTTCAGATGCGTCACGCCCTATTTCACAAAAAGAAATCGATGCGTGTAAAGAAGGCGGCGTGCAATTTATTGAATTGCCTGTTGCTTACGATGCATTGACGGTGGTGGTGAACGGCAAAAACGACTGGGTGAAACAAATCACCGTAGCCGAGCTGAAAAAAATCTGGGAGCCAGGCTCAAAAGTCAAAAGCTGGAAAGACGTCAATGCTACTTACCCAGACAAACCAATCAACCTGTATGGCCCAGGTACGGCCTCTGGTACATTTGACTACTTCACCGAAGCGGTGAATGGCAAAGCCAAAGCCAGCCGTACTGACTACACACCGTCTGAAGATGACAACGTATTGGTGCAAGGCGTGGCCGGTAACGCGGGTGGCATGGCTTACTTTGGCCTGGCTTACTACCTGGAAAACACTGACAAGCTGAAAGCGGTGCCTGTGATCGGTAAAGAAGGCGGCAAACCAGTGTTGCCATCTGAGGCAACCGTGATGGATGGCACTTATCAGCCGTTATCCCGCCCATTGTTTATTTACGTCAACGCAACAGCTGCTGCATTCAGACCAGAAGTGAAAGCCTTCGTGAACTACTACCTGGAAAACGCGCCAGAGCTGGTGAAAGAAGTGAAATACGTGCCGCTGCCAAAAGCAGACTACACCGCAGTGAAAGAACACTTCAAGGCGATGAAACCAGGCACTGGCTTCAACGGTACGTCTGAAGTCGGCATCAAAATTACTGACTTGTTATCCCGTATCAAGTAATCATAAAAAGGGGCTGCAATGCCCCTTTTTTAGTGTTGATTCGGCCTGAACAGCGGATAATCCGCTAAAATTCGTCCCTGGCAGATCAACACTCTTGATCATCACTCAAAGCTCAACACTATGGCGACTCAAGCAATGCAATTACCTGCGCAACTGACCATCAGCCCCAGACTGGCGAAAAACATTCGTCGGAATGTCAAAGAACGCATCATTGAACTGATCCTCATGATGGCGGCACTGGTTGCCGTTGCCACCACATTTTCGATTGTCGGGGTGTTGCTCTACGAGTCACTCAGTTTCTTTAAAACCGTGTCTGTCATTGAGTTTTTTACCGACACGCAATGGACGCCGCTATTTGAAGATGCGCATTACGGCATTATGCCGCTGGTTTCCGGCACCTTGACTACCTCGGCGATTGCGCTGGCGGTTGCCGTGCCTATTGGCACTGTTTCAGCGATTTTTCTGTCTGAATTTGCCTCACACAAAACGCGTGAAATCGTCAAACCTATTCTTGAGCTATTAGTGGGCGTGCCCACCGTAGTATTTGGCTATTTTGCCCTGTTTTTTGTCACGCCTTTGCTGCAAAGCCTCTACCCTGACCTGCCTAGTTTCAACATGCTGGGCGCCGGTATTGTGATGGGCATCATGATTATTCCGTACATTGCCTCCCTGTCTGAAGATGCCATGCGCGCGGTGCCGATGAGCATGCGTGAAGGCTCTTACGCCATGGGTGCCACCCGCTTTCAAACTGCGATTAAAGTGGTCACTCCGGCAGCGATTTCAGGCATTGTTGCCGCTTATATTCTGGCTGTTTCACGCGCCGTGGGTGAAACCATGGTGGTGGCGATTGCCGCCGGCCAGCAACCTAACCTGACCTTTAACCCGCTGGATAGTGCGGCGACCATCACCGCCTATATTGTGCAAGTGGCCATGGGTGACTTGCCACACGGCAGTATTGGTTATCAAAGTATTTTTGCAGCAGGCCTGGTATTAATGGCAATGACCCTGTCATTTAATATTTTTGGTCACTGGGTGCGCAAAAAATACCGCGAAAGCTACTAATAAACTGTCTCATTACTGACACATAACCACCATACACTGCCAGTAGCCAGACTACTGGCCAATGCGGAAATTACACACCATGGAACATAAAGCTTCTGTCCTCGAAAATCTGGCCGATGTGCGCGCCATGATTAAACGCCACAAGCGCAATGACACCCTGTTTGCCACCATCGGCCTAATTTGCCTGATGCTGGGTTTAATGACCCTGATGCTGCTATTCTGGCAACTGATTGCCGATGGCCATCCTAAATTCAACCTGGATTTTCTGACTGAGTTTCCATCACGCCGTGCAGGCCGTGCAGGCCTGCTCTCTGCCTGGGTAGGGTCTTTACTGGTGATGTCGGTGACCTTTTTAACCGCAGTGCCCGTGGGTGTAGCGGCAGGCTTGTACCTGGAAGAATATGCGCCAAAAAACTGGTTTACTGACCTGATTGAAATCAACGTGTCTAACCTGGCAGGCGTGCCTTCGATTATTTACGGGTTGCTGGCACTAGGCTTGTTTGTCTACATGCTGGATTTCGGCCAAAGTATTTTGACCGCCGGCCTGACGCTCGGCCTGCTCATTTTGCCGATTGTGATTGTGTCTACCCGTGAAGCCATCCGCGCCATTCCGGTCTCCATTCGCGAAGCCGCTTATGGCGTGGGCGCCACCAAATGGCAAGTGGTTTACGACCACGTATTCAAATACTCTTATGGCGGCATTTTGACCGGTATTATTATCGGTATGGCGCGTGCCCTGGGTGAAACTGCACCAATTATCACCATTGGTGCGCTGACGTTTATCGCATTTTTACCGCCTAGCCCTATCACTACCGAACCACCGTTTCTCAACTTCGAGTGGTTGTCTTCAGGATTTACCGTGATGCCGATTCAAATGTTTAACTGGTTGTCGCGCCCTGACCATGCGTTTCACGTCAATGCGGCGGCAACTGGTGCACTGATTATCGTTGTCACGCTGTTAATGAACGGTGCAGCCATCTGGTTGCGCTACAAAATTCGTAAAAATATTAAATGGTAATGCCACACAAGATCTAGGAAACTCCATGGCCACTGTCACTACTGCAATAAAAGCCGAAGCACGCGATTTAAACTTTTTTTATAGCAACGGCGCCCGCGCACTCAAAGGCATCTCGATGCCTTTATACGAAAACAAAATCACGGCGCTGATTGGCCCCTCCGGTTGCGGAAAGTCTACCTTTCTACGCTGCTTTAACCGTATGCACGATTTGTATCCTGGCAACAAATACCAGGGTGAGATTGTGATGCACCCGGACAATACCAACGTGCTGGATGCAGGCGTTGACCCGATTGAAGTGCGTATGCGTATCAGCATGGTATTTCAGAAACCTAACCCGTTTCCAAAATCCATTTACGAAAACGTGGCTTACGGCCTGCGCGTTCGTGGCGAGAACAACAAGCGCATCATGGACGACAAAGTAGAAGAAGCGCTCAAAGGCGCGGCTTTGTGGAACGAAGTCAAAGACCGTTTGCACGACCTGGCCTTTAACCTCTCTGGCGGCCAGCAACAACGCTTGTGTATCGCGCGTGCCTTGGCCACAGACCCGGAAATCATGCTGTTTGACGAGCCAACCTCTGCACTGGACCCGATTGCCACTGCCAACATTGAAGAGTTGATGGTTGAGCTGCGCAGCAAGCTGACTATTTTAGTGGTGACGCACAACATGCAACAGGCAGCGCGTGTGTCTGACTACACCGCTTACATGTATCTGGGTGACTTGATTGAGTATGACGATACCGACAAGATTTTTACTAACCCAGGCCGTAAAGAAACCGAAGACTACATTACCGGCAAGTTTGGTTAATCAGTGTCTGCATAAAAAAACGCCACACAATGTGGCGTTTTTTTATGTGTGTCTGGTTGCGGCTAATCCATCATACTCGGGCTCCAGAAAGCCTGATGAATATAGCTCGCCGCCAGCAATCGTTGCGTCACACTATCAAGCTCGTCACTGTTAATGGCCGCCGCCAATAGCTCAACCTCAATCTCCACGCAGTCATGACCAAACGCATGCATCTGTAAATGCTTGGTTGGATACTGCGCCTCCACCAGCATGCTTTCCAGCAAGGCCAGCGCTTCTTTCTGGTGCTGCCGCAACGCAATCACATAAATGGTTGTCGTCGCCTCGACTCGTAAAGTATCAATTGGCTTGCGGTTAATCTGATTAACAACTGGCCTTAACAACGTATTGGTTGCCAACACAAACAAAGTGCCTAACACAGCCTCTAATAACAAATCAGCACCAGCACACGCCCCTACTGCCGCTGAGCCCCACAGCGTCGCCGCTGTGTTGAGACCGCGTACATTGCCCTCTTCACGCATAATGACACCAGCGCCCAGAAAACCAATCCCGGAGACCACGTAGGCCACCACGTGCACGGCGCCTTCATGCCCGGTCAGGCGGTTGGCCATATCGACAAAAATAGCCGCGCCCACGGCGACCAGCACATTGGTACGCAATCCCGCAGTGCGCTGCCGATACTGGCGCTCAAAACCAATCACGGCCCCGCAGACAAACGCCGCCGTCAGACTCAGCAATGAATCAGCCAAAGAGATCAGGTTAATATTTTGAATGGCCTGCAATGTCATGACTATCCTTAAAACGTATATTGATTGTATTGAAGCTTTAAGCCACTAGGCAGCATTGTAAAGTAAGGCATCAATCATGATGCTTACATGCATAAAAAACGCGACCACGTAAAAAACGCCACAAAAGGTGGCGTTTTTGTATTGCTCGATTGAAGAAGGTTTACTGGCGGCGAATGCCGCCAGCTTCCAGTACAAAAAACTGTGGGCTCAATGCCGCCAAAGGTGCTTTAAGCTTTTCTAATTCTGCCGCTGGGGCATGCACTTCCAGACGAATCAGCTTAGACAGTTTTAGCGCTTCACCGAGCGGCTCTGCCACGTTTTCAAGATGCGCCAGAATGGCTTCTGCGTTGGCATAGCCCTCACGGCAGTGCGCAATATTGCCGCTGAAAGAAAATGCATAGTGCATACAGTCGGCTTCATTGCGGGTTTTTTCTAAAAACTGGGCACCTAAGGCCTTGAATGCAGCCAGGTTCTCGGTAGGGACTTCAAAATAAGGAACCAGCGTGCAGCAGGTGTCTGGGGTAAACATGGTTGATTTCTCCTGATATATGACGCTTGCATAAAAACAAGTCTGCCCATATCTTGGCGGGCAGGCCGGTGGACGTCAAGTCTCCCGGCACAAATTCAGGATTTTACTGAGCGGCCTTTACCGCACCGCCTGCCCTCAAGCGGCGGCAGTGGCGGCCAACGGCATGTGCGTCAACATTAACCGCTCATAGCACTCAAGTAATTTGTTCGCTTGCGCATCACTAGACCACACTTGCTCTACGTAACGCTTACCTTGTTTGCCCACGCGCTCACGCAGCTGATGGTCGATGAGCAAGGTTTGCACCTGCTCGGCAAAATGCAACTCGTTATCCTGTGCAATCAATGCGCCCTGCTCCTGGCGCAAAATAGACGCGGTGCCCAGCTCGGCAATCGCCACCACCGGCGTTGACTGCGCCATGGCTTCCAGTAACACCAAGCCTTGCGTTTCGCTCTTGGAGGAAAACACAAAAATATCCGCTGCCTGATACGCGGCATTCAGGCCAATTGCACGATCCAGATAACCCAAAAACATCACATGTGACTGTAAACCGTTATCGCGTGCCATTTTTTTAAGCATGCCTTCGGCCGGGCCTTCACCAGTAATCACCAGCAAGACCTCCGGGTGGTCCTGAATCACCAGCGACAACATCTCCAGCAAAAACTGTATATTTTTTTCATAGGCCACGCGGCCGACAAACAGCAACAACGGACGTTGTGCCGGGATCGCATATTTCTCCCTGAAAGCGGCACCGTCGCCAGGCACAAAACGCGAAGCATCCAGCCCGGTTGGAATCACCGAGATCGGCGTTTTCACGCCATATTGCTGCAACACATCGCGCATCTGCGCCGAAGGTGAAACCACGGTATCGACCTGCTGGCACTGCTTGCGCGAAACCGTTTGCGCAATGCGCACCGCCCATTTGCGTGGCACCCACGGCAAATAATGATGCATATAGTCTTCAAAAAAGGTGTGGTAGGTTTCTACTGCGGGCACTTGCAACTTTTTGGCAATTTTAAGCCCGGCATAGTGCGCAATAAACGGCGTGTGGATATGCACCAGATCATAGTCACCCGGGTGCAGGCTGTTGGCATAAGCCATCAACGCGGACCATTTCATTAAATAGTCCTCTGGATCAAACACAATTTTACGTGCCTCTATACGAGTGATCCAGGCCTCATCGGCTAACGGTGGCTGGCCCGGATATTGCGGTGCAATCAAATGGACGACATGCCCTTGTTCACGCAAACTCTCAGCAAACGTACGAATACTGGTAGACACGCCATTCACGCGCGGGAAATACACATCTGAAATCATCAATATTTTCATGCAGGATTCCGTTTTATGCAGGCGCTGCGCCAGGCAGGCTCCGCGTTAACAATTCACACAGCTTAACAAGCATTCGTGATGCTTTTATGACGAAAAGGGCTTTCATATCAACGTCATACAGCATTCATCTGTCTGTCATTTAGCAAGCGCAAAGTGCGCCCATGTTATTGCGCACCCTGATCATAAGTTTGCTACTGTTACTGGCGCTGCCAGGTGAAGCACATGCCTGGGGCTTGTATTCGCACGTGGCGTATACCCACCAATGGCTGCAAGCACTCCCCTTATTGCCGCTACCCTGGCTGGGGGTCATGCGGCGTTACCCGACGCTGGTCATGGCGGGTGCCTGCCTGCCCGACCTGGCGGTCGTCTCACGGACGTTTAACCATAGTCATGGCTGGGGCATCGGTCAGCAACTGTTACAAACAAAAAACGAACGGCAACTGGCGCTGGGCATAGGCTACAACATACACTTGCTGACTGACGTGGTCGCCCACCAGCACTTTGTACCGACCTTTGAAGCCAAATGGCAGCATCACAGTCTGTTGACGCATGCCACTGCGGAGTGGGCGATGGATGCTTACCTGCACCAGCCAGATTTGCCGTCGCCGGGCAAACTATTGCGTATACACCGCAAAACCATCGTCGACACGCTGACACAATCCATGTCGTGCGACGCGGCCACCGTACATAAGGCGGTCTCGAGGCTGGCCAGTGCTGATCAGGCCTTGCGCCTGTCGCACATCCCACAATACCTGCTACATCGTTACCGTAGGCTGGACAACGAGTTTGAGCACAAACTCGCTTATTATCGCGACCAGGTCACCCTGGCCTTACACGACCTGCCACAATTGCTCAACGGCACCTTTCCATCACTGCATGCCGAGCATATCAACCTGGGCATGGAGCAGTTAGATGACTGGCGCCGCAAATGCCTGCAAGATGCACGTTTGCGCCCTACGCGCGCCATTAGTGCGTTTGAGCACTATCAGCATCAATGGTTTAACCAGCCGGATTGCTAACCAGCCAGTTGCACTTGAATCTAATGGCATTGTCGCCATCTAAAGGCTATCCAGCCTTTGATCCCCCGGACAAATAACCGCATGCCACCATTACGCTTTTTGCTTGTGACCACCACCTTGGTCGGTCTTTTACACTATTACATTGGTTCACGCCTGCTGGGTCATTTACCCTGGCCCAGTCTGGTCATCTGGCTGGGTTGGGCTGGGTTAATCGCCTCTGCGCTGCTGCAACCGGTGGCGTTTTTGGCACGCGGCTTTCCTAACCAGGCACTGCGTGATGCTGTGAGCTGGGTGGCGATGACGGTGATGGGGCTATTTTCGTCCTTGCTGGTATTCACGGTATTGCGAGATGTGCTGCTCCTGGTCATGGCAGGCTTGCACGCCATGCATTTACTGCAGGTAGATTTCACCGCGCTGGAACAACAGTCTGCTTTACTGGCGGTCGTGGCGGCTTTTTCCATCAGCATCATCGGCTTCTTTAATGCGCGCAAACTGGCGCGCGTGGTCAATGTCAGCGTGCCGCTACGCGATTTACCAAGCAGCTTGCATGGATTCCGCATTGTGCAGATCAGTGATATTCATGTCGGCCCCACCATCAAACAAGGGTATCTTTCCCGCATCGTGCAACAAGTCAACTCATTAGAGGCTGACCTGATTGCCATTACCGGCGACCTGGTTGATGGCCGTGTGCATGAACTGGCCGAGCATACGCAGCCATTAGCCGCACTCTCGGCACGGCATGGCAGTTTTTTTGTGACGGGTAACCATGAGTATTATTCAGGCGCGCTGGCCTGGATTAATGAATTAGAACGCTTAGGCGTGCGTGTGTTGCTCAATGAGCACGTACAGCTGACGCATGAAGGGGCAACCCTGGTGTTAGCGGGGGTGACCGACTACACGGCCGGCAGTTTTTATGACGACCATCACAGCGATCCACAAGCGGCGATTGCAGGCGCACCTGCAGATGCGCCTAAAATATTGCTGGCGCACCAGCCACGCAGCGCAGAAGCAGCGGAGGCAGCAGGCTTTGATTTGCAACTGTCTGGCCATACCCACGGTGGCCAGTTCTGGCCCTGGAAATACTTTGTGCCGCTACAACAGCCTTATGTTGCGGGCTTGCATCGGCTGCAAGACTTATGGATTTATGTCAGCCGCGGCACAGGCTATTGGGGCCCGCCCAACCGCTTTGGCTCACCGTCAGAAATCACCTGCTTAACGCTGGTGACCGCCAACGATTAAACCACGCTGCGCCTATTAGCTAGCCACGGCCTGACGCCGAAAACGTAAATCTGGCAGATACGTCGCTAATAGCGCGAACAACGCCAACAACAAATAGATCGAACGCAATGGGTAATCGGTAATGAAGCTAGCAGTGGCTGGCTTGTCTGCCAGTGCGCGGTAAAATGCTTCGTTATCCGCACCCTTGAGATAACTGCCCTTAAACTCGTTAGCCAACGACTTCAGGTAGTCTTCTTCCAGCTGAGACAACATACGGTCATACTCTGCATAGGCCACTGGCGGGTCAGGCTCATCCTGACTCGCGTCGGCATAAGTCACCCCCACTGCCCCGGCGTTGTTATTGTCACTCACCGGCCAGTCACCCACCTTTTTGTTCGCCGAGTTATAACGTGGAATCGCCACTTTTTGCGCGCCGCCCACACCAATAAAGGTAAAAAACTCGCCAATCTGGACGCCACTTAAATCCTGCTGAATAGTCACATTCACGCGCGGCGCTTCATCGCCATCGGTAAAAAACAGCATTTGTGCCGGCTGGTTCAACGCATCATAGACATGCGTCGCCGCATGCACGGCAAAACTGAGGCGACTATTGCCTTTCCAGGCCATGCGCCACTCCAGGTGGTCTATACCATCACTGATGACGTCCAGGTTTTTACACACCTCGAGCGGTGTTTGCAGCATGGCAATATTATCTGAGGCAAAAATACCCAGGCTAAAATAGGTGCCACAAGGTGCTTTATGCACGAGTTGCTTCATTAAGTGCTGGCTATAGGCCAGGCGGCTTACGGCCTGCTGCTTGAGTGTTTCATCCTCGGCATTCATGCTTTGCGAAATATCAGCAATCAGCAAATAATGTTGCACCTGTTGCCTGAGCTGAACTTCAGGCTTAAGCAATGCCAGCACGACCAGCAGCAGGGCTAGCCCATACAATACCGGCTCAATATGTTGTTTTAACCATGCTAGCCATTTCATTATGGCAATCCTATCGGCAGGTTACTGAGTTCCATGTGCGACTGCTCTTTGCTCGCGCCTTGCATGCCGCGCGCCATCACCGAATGCAGCAACGCTAAATTAAACTTGGCTGCTTTGTCATCCGGCTGCAAACGCAGCGATTGCTCATAGGCAATTTTGGCCTGGGTGAACGCGTAGCGTGCTTCGTCCTGAAATGAGCCATCTTCATTCACCGTGCGTACCAGCCCTGACAAAAACAGGTTATTGCCGATATTAAAGTGAATATGCGGTAGTTCGCTCGCTGGTGGCGAAAGCTCTAGCGCCTGGCCATAGGTTTGCACCGCGTGTTTGTAATCGCCATGCAGGCCCTGATCATAGGCAGCGGTGAATTTTTGCAATACCGGCGAACCACCCTGCTTGATCACCACACCGGTTTGAATCTGCTGATTTAAGGCGCGCAGCGTATACAGCTGCCAGCCAAAGTACAGCACACCGAGCAAACCAAGCGTGGTCACGCCCGCCCATAACCAATTGGCATTTTTACGATAGATCGTCATTAATATACCTTTATCTGTTTAATCAACACCAAGCCTAAACCCAGCAGCAAAGCCACCACCATCAGGTCTTTGGCATAATCATGGCCAGGAATAATGACGCCATACTGAATCACATTTTTTTCTTTGGCGTCAATTTCACGCAGCGCAGACTCCAGCGCCGTCGCGTTATCCGCTTCAAACGCTTTGTATTTCACATTCAATGACTGAAAAAAACGGTCCAGCGCAATCGCCTCCGGCAAATGATCATCGTCGTAAACATTGTCGGTAAAAATACTGATGTCATCCGGCTCTCGCAGCACAATCCAGTACAAATTGAGCTTTTTCCCCACCAGTTGCTTGCGAATCTGATACTTCACACGCGGACTCAACTTACCCGCGCCATCCGACAACAACACAATGGCGCGCGACCCCGTACTGGCAATATTTTCAAACAAGGTCACGGCATTGGTAATGCCCGCGCCAATATTGGTCTGGTTTAAGGCTGGCCCGGTCGCGGCCTGAATCGCCGCATGGATGCCCTCGCGATTGGTGGTGATTTTCATGCCATACAAAGCAGAGTTGGTGAACCCAACCACGCCCATCATGTCATCTGGCCGTGAATCAATAAAGGCCGTAATCAAACGCCTGGCTGCGGCAGATTTGATTTCAGCGGCATGACCGCCGGTGGCCTGGCCAGCAAACGGATGGTCCATACTCACGCTGCGGTCAATCACAAACACACTTTGCGCGCCCTTGCCGATTTTTTGTTCCTGGTGGCTGTCGCCTTGTGGCCCGGCCAGCGCTAAGACCAAACACAACAACAAGACACTGGTCGCGGCTTTAACCAGCAGATTAATACGCTCAGAAAATGCATCTACAGGCACCATCTCCAGCCAGGAGTACACCTGCGCATGCCGACTTTTGAGCAGAAACGGTACCGCGGCTACTGGTAACAGCAGCAAAAACCACGGGTGTAAGCAATGCATCACACCCTCCGTTCACAAGCACGTAGCGCATGCGCCAAGGTTTTACATTGCTGCAAATACTCAGCAGTGGCGGCCAGTTGACCGCCATACAGCACGGCATTTGCCTGTGCAAAAAAAGCTTGTATCTGTGGTTCTAGCGATTGAAACACCGGCTGTTGCTGCACAAACGCACCAACCTGGCTGCCCAACATTTGCTGACCATAATGCTGGTTAAACGCATGCTGCATCAGCAATGCGGCCTGCTTTTGCCCTTCTGGCGTAGCTGGTAACTGTTTCAGGCGACGATAAGCATGGGCAAAATGGCCATTCATTATCGGCAACCAAGTCCAGTCTGCATTGCGATACAGCAATACCAAGCCACCTAGCAATGCAAGTAAAGCACTCAGGCCCAACCAGCGCTGTGTCGTTTGTGTCTCCAGCAAGCTGGGCTGGTATTGCGCAATCACAGTAGGCTTGGCCGGATGCAGGCGGTCCGGTAATTGCGCCATCAGCCAAAAGCGCCAGGCAGGCAACTCAACCGAGGCGCCGCTATTAAAAGTCACGTGCTCAGCCGGTAATTGCAATTGCACTGGTTTGCCGCTATTGGCAAATACCTGGTATTCAAACACCAGGGTATACACTTTTTTGCCGTCTTTTTCCGCGCTACTCACCTGCAACTGACGTAGCTCAATGCCATTGCGTTGTAAGCCTTTTAACGGCAAGTTGCTGTCATTGAGCTGATCTTGCGCTGCCACTGAGACTTGCAGGCTGCGTTGCAACACATCACCCAGTTGTATGCCGGCATACAGTGCCGGATTATGCACACCGAGAATTGTTGCAGCCGTTGGCGGTGTAGGCGACTCTGGCGCATCGGCCCAGGCTGGCATTGCCACCAGGCTAGCAACTAGCCATGCTAAAAATATCTGTTTCATCACCACACTCTAATGAATAAGTTGTTCAAAATAATCCGACAGCAAGCCAGCGTCAAAACGACCGGCAATATATAGCGGACGAATATCAAAGCGTGCAAATAACTGATCCAATGCCTGTTTGCGCTGCTCAAACTGCTCGACAAACTGGGCACGAATCGCCTGGCGGAAAAAAATGGTTTTTTGCTGGCCGGTTTCGGGGTCCTGCAAATTGCCGAAGCCAAAGCGCGGCAAACGCTGATACTCTTGCGGATCCCATAACACAATCGGGATCACCTGATGATTAGACATGCCATTCAGGCCACGCTCAATCAAGGCCAGTGGCATGTGAAAATCCGAAATCCAGAACACCAGGCCTTTTTGCTGCCCTAGCCAGCCGGTCGCCTCGATAATGCCCTGGCCATCTTTATGCCTATTGTGAAACTGAGCCAACTCGGCAATGGTGGCAAATGACTGATGCGCATGATGCCCGGGCGCCTGGCTCAAATGCGGAATCACTGCGTGGTCATAACAGACCATGCCAAACAGGTCGCTATTTTCATGCGCGGAGCAGGCAATTGAGGCCGCCACGGCTTGCAAGGTATCAAGTTTGCTGGTCTGCCCCTGAAACTGCATCGAGCTGGATAAATCGCAGATGGCATACAGCGGGCTCGACGCTTCCTGCTTGAACACACGTACCTGCACCTGCTCGTAGGGGTCGCGCAAGGTTTGCCTTAAATCCAACCGCCTGGCATCCGGGTAGTCCACCAGCGACACATGCTTGCTGAACTCGTCGCCCGGCCCGCGCTGTATACCCAAATGCTCGCCGGCGTGCACACTCGCCGAGCGCCATGGCACCTGGTAAAAAAACGGCTGTGCGTTAGCTGGAATCATGCTGCCTTGACCCGTGTCGGCACGCTGACGCTGGCCAAAATCTGGTTGGTGAGTTCACGCGAAAGCTGGGTGCGGCGGCTTTCAAACATCGGATTTAACACCAGTCGGTGCGCGATAATTTCGTGAAACACAGCATGAATATCCTCAGGGTACAGGCTATCGCGCTGCATCAGCCAGGCGTGTACGCGTGCTGCCTTGAGTAGCATGCCCATGCCACGCGGGCTGGCACCGGTATGAATTAAACGATTAACATCCACGCTATCAAGCTGAATACCAAACGCAGCTGGCGATTGTGTTGCCTGCCACAAGTCCAGCGCATAATCCTCCAGCACATCACTGGCGCGAATATGGCTTTGCAAAATATCAGAAAAAGCATTGAGCTGGTCATAGGCGAGTACACCACTTTGTACCTGCTGGGTCAGGCGCTCAGCATGCTGAAATTTCACATCAAACATCAGCGCCTTGCGCAGCTCACGGTCTTCAGGGATCTCAATCGGGATCTCCATCATAAAGCGGTCACGTGCTGCGGAGGGAATTTCAAACGTTTCGTTCTTTTCGACCTGGTTGCGGTCAGCAAACACCAGCATGTGCGGCAAGCGATATTCTTTTTTAAACGCATGCACGTGGCGCTCGGCCATCACACGCAACATCAAGGCATGCACTTGCGGTCTGGCACGGTTGATTTCGTTAAAGAAAAATACCGAGAGTTGCTCACCAGCACGCAGCAATGGGCCTTCTTCTACCTTAGGGCGGCCATCCTCACCTAAAAAAGTATGGTAAATCAGGTCATTCGGCATTAAATCAACCGTGCCTTCAATCCGCTCATAAGCGCCACCCAAACCACGCGCAATCGATTGCAGCAAGGTGGTTTTACCAACGCCCACGCCGCCTTCCAGCAGCACATGGCCACGAGCAAAAATGGCGATATTAATTGCGCGGATGGCTTTATCCTGGCCAACAACGACTTTTTTTACTTCATTTTCAAGCGTGAGCGCATGATCGCGCCATTCCGCCAATTGTGTTGCGATGGAGACAGATGTCATGGTGATCCCTTGTTTACAAATTCAGCCGGAGCTATGATGCCAAAGTAGCCTCTGGAATTAAGTGTTTAACCACTGGTTGCATTTTACGTGTTGCCACGTTAAGATGCAGACAGGTCTGTTCACTTTTTTCTAGTCTACTGCAGCCATTGAAAAAAAAGCAAGCGGATTTTTTAGGGGTTATGGTGAATTTATTAACGATCGTGAATCAGACCAGACAGCGATACGGGCGCACTTGCAAGGCATATGCCACGCATGGCTTGTGGACACTCGGATTAAAGCAATGGGGCAGGCATGCACCATTTTACAAGCTGCGCGATGACTTGGCAGGCTGGAACAAACAGCGCCTGGCGCAAGCAGGTGCAAGCAATAGACTGAATGTGCAAGACATTGCCACCATTCGCCAAAAGATAGACCAGGCACAGCAACAATCGGCGGCAGCATTATCGCCTACCCTGCTCGACCAATGGTTTTTTCTGGCGGTGGGCGCAATACAGGTGCAGTCACAAACCGGGAGCGGCCAGGCCTGGCAGTTATTTGACCAGTCTGTGCATAGCCAATTGGCGCCGCCCGCATTGCAGCGCTCATTGTCATTTGGCTTGCTAGTGAGTGTATGTGTGGTTTGGATGGCGTTCGCGCCGCTTAAACCCAAACAGGTACAGCCAGTATGGTCGCCATTAGAAGTGGCCACTGAACAACCTTTAGGTGGCACCGTAGACCCGGTCACAATGAGCTTGCTCAATTTGGCCTACCAGAAAATGCAAAATGGCAGCTGCCAACTGCCACAGGCGGCCATGCTGCCTGCGAGACAACGCCAAGCCTTCATTTTGTTTGTCACAGAGGGCCATGTCGATGTTGACCAGGTAGAACACTTGCGGCAAGCACTGGGATACGTCAGTTGTCTGTATCCGCAAGAGCTGATGCGACCGCAAGGGCGTGATCGTTTACCAAGAGAATAAGCGAAAAATCGGGAACCCTGAAAATCGGGATAAAAGGATTAAGTGATGAACATGCGAGAAAAAATACTCAATATCGCCAGCAGCCTGTTTGATAGCAGAGGCATACAGGCATCCGGCGTCGATACCATCATACTGGAGGCGGGCGTCGCCAAAGCCACGTTGTATAAACACTTCCCCAGCAAAAACCTGCTGATCACCGCCTATTTGCGCGATAAATCAGACAGATTTTATGCTTGGCTCAATACGCAACTGGCGTCTAAAAAAGCCGAATCGTTAGAACTGTTGCTATTGCTGTGCGAGTTGATGGAGCAATGGATCAGCCAGCCAGAGTTCCGCGGCCTGCCCTTCCATATCGCTGCGGTGGAGTTCCCCGAGGCAGAACATCCGATCAACCAATATTCAGTTGTGTTGTCGGCCGAACTGCAAGGTTATTTGTGCAAAATTGCCCGGCATGCCGGCGCTAAAGACCCAGAAGCGCTGGGGCAGCAGCTCACTATTCTATTTGAAGGTGCCGCGCTGGTTGAGCGTCTGGCCCCTAACTCCGGCGCGGCAACGCGGGCCAAACTCGCAGCCATCACACTGGTGCGTAACGCGGTGTAATCTCCCTGGCTGCTATCTGCCATCAGTTAGCAGCCATGTTTAGCCCTCTACTGTGGCTTTTACCGAGTAGGCCTGCGCGATTAACTGCGTGGCCATGGTTGCCACATTGAATAACTCAGCCTGGGTGGCGCCGCTTGTTGCTTGCACTGTCATGCCCTGATGTACCGTCATCACCCATTTGGCAAGCACTGCCGGATCTGCCGAGCCCAATAAATCTTTTTCATCAATCGCACGTACAAAGCGTTGTGCGAGTTGTTGTTCAAGCGTCTGGCGATAGCCTCTTAATAATGTTTTGATCTCAGCCGACTCGGCACTACACGCCAATGCGCCCTGCGTCACCAGGCAACCCGCAGGATGTGATTGCTCTGTGAGCATCTGCGCCGCCTGCGATAACATTAACTGAATCACCGCCAGCGCCGTAGGCTGTGCCAGTGCCGCCGTTAAAAAACTGGCAGGCCCCTGCACATAACGCAGCACGGCTTTCTGAAATAAAGCCTCTTTGCTGCCATAGGCGGCATAAATGCTCGCTTTATTCATTTGCATAGCATCCATCAAGCTACTCATAGACGTCCCTTCATAACCATGTTGCCAGAAGGCATGCATGGCGCTCTGCAACGCCGTATCGTAATCAAAGGCGACTGGTCGCCCACGTTTCTTAGGAGGGAGTGCTAGGGTCATAGTTGATTTACCTGTGTCATTTTTTAATTATTATACCACTCGGTAAAAAATATATTGACAACTTTATAATCAACCGTTTATTATTTATTTACCGATTGGTATTTAATACAAATAAATCTTAAGCTAGGAGCTAATATGAGTGCTTTACAACAACGCGTTGCTTTAATTACAGGTGGCAATCGTGGCATCGGTTTTGAAACCGCAAAAAAACTAGGTGAGCAAGGGATCAAGGTCGTCATTGGCGCACGTGACCAGCACAAAGGCGAACAGGCCGTCGCCGAACTCAAAGCCATCGGCATAACGGCTGAATATGTACATTATGATGCAGCACTGCCCCAGTCACCGCAAGCCGTGGTGGCAGCGTTGCAATCGCGCTTTGGCCAACTGGATATTCTCGTTAACAATGCCGGCATTTTAAAAGAAGACCTGATCGGGCAAAACAATAGCTTAACCGTCGACCAGGACACGCTCAAAACCACATTTGAAGCCAACTTTTTTGCCGTTGTCGCCTTAACCCAAGCCTTGCTGCCTTTGCTGCAACGCTCTCCTGCTGGACGCATTGTCAATTTATCCAGCATACTAGGCTCACAAACCTTGCATAGCGCGCCCAATTCGCCGATTGAAGCGGCAAAAGGTCTGGCCTACAACGCCTCCAAGTCGGCCTTGAATATGTTTACTATTCATCTGGCACATGCGTTAAAAGACAGCAATATCAAAGTCAATTCTGCCCATCCTGGTTGGGTTAAAACCGAGTTGGGTGGTGCCGATGCACCGATGGAAGTCAGCGATAGCTGGAAAACCTCAGTCAGACTGGCCACACTAGATGCTCAAGGCCCAACCGGCGCTTATTTCCATGAAGACCAGCCATTGCCATGGTAAACAGGCCCCATAAACACGTGGCATTCAAGCGCAAGCTGGTATTTGCCATGCTAATGTCACTGGTGACCGTGAATATAGTCAGCCTGTCTATTTTGTTGATGCATCGCGTGCCAACGGCATTATTGCTAGAGAAATGGCTAACCAGTATTAGTGTGGCCTGGCCTATTGTGTTTGTCAGCATCCTGATCATTGCGCCGCATTTGCTGCGCCTGACGGAATATTTGATCAAAGAACCGGCCTAGCGTCAGCGAGGTATTGTTAGCCCACCAACGCTTTAAATTAAAAAACTCTGCCTGTGCAGAGTTTTTTACGTGAATACGCTCATGAACGAAGTCCTACGCATAGATCGTAACATGCCTATTTAGAGGCAAATACAATCAAATGAGGAGCAAACGTGGTGACAACCGAAAGAGTGGCGGAATAGATACACGCCAATGCTAAACAGGCCTACGGCCTGTTGCAGATGCACATAAAGGCACTTTAGCGGTAGGATAAATCAATCGCGAGTCTGACTGGCCTTACAAACACAATTGCAAGCCATAGGTCAGAGAGTCTTACGACCCTGAATAATTAGAACGGCTTGCGCGGCTCTAAATGACGGAAAATAATGCGGCCTTTGTCCATGTCGTAAGGAGACATTTCGATGGTGATTTTATCACCAGCCAGAATGCGAATCTTGTGCTTGCGCATTTTACCGCCAGTGTAAGCAATTAATGTATGACCATTATCCAGCTTGACGCGGTAGCGTGCATCCGGCAGGATCTCAGTCACTGCACCTTGCATTTCAATTAACTCTTCTTTTGCCATTAAACATCCTTGTAACAATAAAAAAGCCCGGATTTTCCGGGCTTTTTCCGGTAGATTGCCTAAGCAACCTTGCGGACAGGCTTTAAATTATTCAATGATTTGAATGTTTGCAGCTTGTTTGCCTTTAGGGCCAGTAGCTACTTCAAAGCTTACGCGTTGATTTTCTTTCAAAGTTTTGAAACCTGCAGATTGAATTGCAGAGAAGTGTGCGAACAAATCTTCGCCGCCGTTGTCAGGCGTAATGAAACCGAAACCTTTTGAATCGTTAAACCACTTAACAGAACCTGTTACCATAATAAATCCTTGGATGAAAAATAAAAAAACGGGTTAATACCCATAAATACGAGGATCAAGATGGCGAGAAGTAACGATAGAACCAAAAGATAGAACCGGAGAACAACAACACTACTTGAACTTCGTGAGGGTGAACTATGCACGCAATATTGAATATTAGCAACAAGTATTTTATAAAAAATCGTGCATTCAACGCGATTAGTGGCTAATTTACGACAAACCGTGCGTCTAGCGATTCAACATAGTGTCTTCACCACACGTCCGGCATCACTTTCAGTAAGTAATCCATAAAAGCTCGCACCTTATTGGTCATCGCATGACGATCACGAAAACAGGCATAAAACTCTAGCGGCACACTGGCAGATGGCAGATAGTCAGACGAGACCGACGCCGTTTGAAACAGTGACACCAAGCTGCCGCGCTGAATATCTTCGTTTGCTACAAAGGCGGCCAGCCGTGCGATACCCGCGCCCTCCACTGCCAAACGATGCAATGAGTCAATATCGTTACAGATCATACTGGGCGTGATTTCAGGCACGTAATGCAGGCCGTTGCGATCAAACTCCCAGCTGAGTAACCGGCCATCTACCGGCACACGAAACATGAGGCAATCATGCTCAGACAACTGTTCAGGCTGGCTTGGCGTGCCTTTTCTTAGCAGGTAATCTGGCGATGCGCAAAACAACACCGGCACACTGGCAATCTTTCTTGCCACCAGGCCGGGTTCAAGCTGCTGCTTGAAGCGAATACTAATATCAATATCTTGCGTGACATGATCGAGACTATGATCAGACAGCACTAACTCAATAGACACCTTAGGAAAATTGCGGGTAAAAGCCGGCATCAGCGGCATTAAGACGTGACGACCAAACGCGACCGATGACCCTATTTTTAAACGGCCTTGTGGTTGCCCATGAAACTCAGTAATGACCGATTGTGCCCTGGCGAGCGCCTCTATCACAGGCTGCACCTCAGCATAATAAAGCTCGCCGCTTTCAGTCATGGCCAGTTTGCGGGTGGTGCGCACCAGTAGGCGTGCACCTAATGATTTTTCGAGCCGCTGGATATTTTGGCTAGCCGCAGCGGCGGTAATGCCCTGCAACCGGGCACCGGCTGCGATGCTACCTGCCTGCACCGCTTTTACAAAACTCTCTATGCTGCGTAGCGTATCCATAAACTATCGACTCAACAAAATGATTCGATAGTTTATCTTTATAGTGATTCAATATTCAAGTGGCTACCCCGGCATGCCCATCCTGAATATAGTGTTAGCTCGCCTCTGGAGAACATAATGACGCAAACAAACAACCATTTTTACAAGATCCCAAAAAGATATACGCCTTATGTGTTTGCATTTTTGATGGCAGGCATCATGGCATTTTTAATGTCTATGGTGATTGTGGCGGCGAATAGCGGCATGCAAGCAGGCTATTTATTTCGCGTCTTGCACGCGTATGCGTTAGCCATGCCGATTGCGTTTTTGTGCGTGCTGATTGTGAGGCCAGTGGTCATGTATCTTGTACAGCGATTGGTTGATACGGCTTAACACCAGCTTGTGATCAGCTAAACAATCGGGCTAACAAATAAAAAACGGATGCACATGCATCCGTTTTCACTTATTTCAACCAACAACCTTAAAACAGCGGCGCATAGAGTGCCACCAACAAATATCCAACGCCCGCCCCTGCCAGCACATCGCTAGGGTAATGCAAACCGAGCACGACACGCGAGATGCCAACCAGCACAACAAACGGGTAAACAATAGGAAACAATTGCGGATAATGCTGCACGGCAACCATGCCAAACGCCACCGCGTGCAAGGTATGACCAGAAGGAAAACTAAAGTAATCAAGCGGAGTGCCGCTTAGCAATACATCCTGACGCACCTGAAACGGTCTTGGGCGACTGGTGCGGTGTTTGAGCCATTTGTAAACCAGCGTACCAGTCAGGCCTGCGGTTAACATATGCAAGCAGGCATACCAACCTGCGGCCCCTTGCGTGATCGCAATCACCAGCATCAGCAAGTACCAGAACATGCCATCGCCCATGCGTGAAATGGCACGAAACAGGTTGCGAATGAGACGGTATTGCCCGGTATGGCTGACTTTGACACACAAACGGCTGTCTACCGACTGCACCCAGCCTAGGGTTTGTTGTAGTTTCAGCATCTCAAGTCCTTTCCGGGGCTCGCCCCGACTATGCTTCTTGGGTAAGCTTAGTCTGACTGTGATGCTTGAAACTATCGTGAAGAATTAATGAAGTTAATATGACGACGGAGGTTTATTTCCACAGCACGCGATAAATAAAGCCCGGGAACGACAGCACCAAAAATACACACAAGGTGATGCTGTAGAACTCCCAGCCTTGCGGCCAGACCTGCCCCATGACAAAACGCTCGACCAGATAGCCGATCACAAGCGTGATGAAGTAGGCAGGCAGCAGCAAAGCAAAGCGCTGCCAGAGTTGATTCACGGTGCCGACCAGGCCTAGCCACTTATCCGACACCCAGCCGAGATTAGCCATAAACAGCATCAACAATAAAAAGATCAGTTTAGCGGCCATGATTATTGCAGACTTATTAACAAGCTATGGCCACACACACTAAGCAACACCTCAGGGAACAAGCCCAGGCCCAGCAATGCCATGGCGTGCACACTCAAGATCAAACGCATATCCAGCGGTGCGGTCAATGGTGTATGGTCTTCCGGTGCATCAAAGTACATCTTGCGCACAATATTGAGGTAGTAAAACGCACCGATGGTGGCCATTAATACCGCCAGCACCACCTGCCAGGTAAAGCCTGCCTGCCACGCGGCCTGCAGCACGGTAAACTTGGCATAAAAACCAATGGTGGGCGGAATACCTGCCATGCTGAACATGATGATCAGCATCAAGAAGGCAAACCAGGGGTGACGCTGATTGAGGCCTTTCAGGTCATTGATTTCTTCGGCCTCAAATCCCTGACGGCTCAGTAACAAAATAATGCCGAAACCTGCAATCGACATCAGCACATAAGCACTAATGTAGAAGAAGCTGGAGGCAAAGCCATTGGCGTTTGCACTCATCATTCCAAACATGATAAACCCCACATGCGAGATGGTGGAGTACGCCAACATGCGCTTGAGGTTGGTTTGCACAATGGCGCTAAAGTTACCGATGATGATAGAGAGCACAGCCATCAACACCAGCATGTCCTGCCAGTCTAGTGCCAGCGGATGCAAGCCCTGCACCAGTAAACGTACCGTCATGGCATAGGCAGCCAGCTTGGGCACAGAGCCAATTAGCAAGGTCATCGGCGTTGGTGAGCCTTGATAAACATCTGGCACCCACATTTGAAATGGCACCGCGCCAAATTTAAAGGCCAGCCCTGCCACCACAAACACCAGCCCCAGAATCAGCACCGGGCTTTTAGATTGTTGTGCAATGCTATTGGCAATGTCGCTCACATCCAGGCTACCGGTCATGCCATATATCATGCTCATGCCATACAGCAACATGCCAGACGCCAGCGCCCCCAATACAAAGTACTTCATGGCCGCTTCTGATGCTTTAGGATTATCGCGGTCAAACGCCACCAGTGAATACAAGCATAGCGACAGCAGTTCAAGGCCGATGTAAATCGTCAGCATATTATGGCCAGACACCATGATCATCATGCCCAACAAGCCAAACAAGACCATGGCATAAAACTCGCCACGATACAGATGGCGGTCTTGCAGATATTTGCGCGTATAGACCAGGATTAACGAGGTGCCGAGATACATCATCAGTTTAATCACATCTGACAAAGTGTCGTCGATAAACATATGCGAAAAGGCAAAACCGACAGCAGGCGTATGGGTTTTAAAGGTGAAAAAAGCAGCAGCAAACAGGGTGAACTGGCTCAGGCCATAAATCATAAAGCGATTTTTTGGCAGGATGAACAAATCCAGTAACAAAATAAACATGGCCATGCCCATGACGACCAGTTCCGGCAACAGGGTGAGCAAATCGAATTGCATATTATCCATTTTCTAACATCCTGCCTTAATAGCCGGTGACCGGCAATTTGGAAATTGCCATATGTTTCAAGAACTCAGTACTGGTGGCCTGCATCACTTCAGTCAGCGGTTGCGGATACACACCAAACCCAATCACCAACAATGCCAATATGCCTAGAATCAGGAATTCACGCTTGTTTAGATCACTGAGCTCGGCGACATGATGATTAGTCACATTGCCAAAAAACACGCGTTTGGTCATCCACAAGGTATAAGCCGCGCCAAAGATCAAGGTGGTTGCCGCAAGAAAACCGACCCAGAAATTAAATTTTACCGCCGCCAGAATCACCATAAACTCACCGACGAAGCCAGAAGTGCCCGGCAAGCCACTATTGGCCATGGCAAACAACACAGCAAACGCAGAAAATACCGGCATTTTGTTGACTACACCACCATAGGCGGAAATTTCACGGCTGTGTACGCGGTCATACAACACCCCTACACTAAGGAACATCGCGGAGGAAATAAATCCGTGCGAAATCATCTGTACCACGGCGCCTTCGAGTGCCAACTGGCTAAACATAAAAAAGCCCAGCGTGACAAAACCCATGTGCGAAATAGACGAATAAGCAATCAGTTTTTTCATGTCTTTTTGCACCAGGGCAACCAGCGCAATGTACACCACCGCGATCAATGACAATACAACCATGGCGGTACTAAAATAATGGGCAGCATCCGGCGCGATTGGCATGGCAAAGCGCAGAAAACTATACCCACCCAGCTTCAGCGCAATTGCCGCCAGCACCACAGAACCACCGGTTGGCGCTTCAACGTGCGCATCTGGCAACCAGGTATGCACTGGCCACATGGGGATTTTTACCGCAAACGCCATGAAAAAAGCAATAAAGATATAAATTTGTGCCTGCATGCTGAGCGGCAACAAGTAGTAGTCAGCCAACTCAAAGCTACCCGTTTGGTGATAAAGATAAATAAAGGCCACTAGCATTAACAATGAGCCAAGCAGGGTATACAGAAAAAACTTAATCGTTGCATAAACACGATTCGGCCCGCCCCAGATACCAATCACCAGGAACATCGGGATCAGCATCGCCTCCCAAAACACGTAATAGAGAATGGCGTCTAATGACGAAAACACGCCAATCATGATGCCACTCATAATGAGGAAAGCAGCCATATACTGGGCAATATGCTTGGTAATCACCTCCCAGGCCGCCAGCACCACAATCACCGTGGTAAAGCTGGTCAGCAACACCAGTGGCATTGAGAAGCCATCCACTCCAAGGTGGTAATGCATGTTAAAAGCAGGCACCCAGGGCAGCAACTCTTCAAACTGGAAAAAGCCATCTTGTACATCAAACAAGGTATAGAGCGGCAGCGTCACCACAAAACTGAGCAGGCTACCAGCCAATGCCAGCCAGCGCGTTAATGTGGCCTTGTGGTCACCGCCGAGCAGTAATACCAGCACGCCGGACAGCATCGGCAGCCAGACGGCCAGACTTAACCAGGAAATACTTGAGAGGTCGGCTTGCATCATTAGTTTATTTTGATAAAGAAGGTCATGAGAAGGAATACGCCGATAATCATGGCGAAGGCGTAGTGATAAATTAAACCGGATTGCAAGTTGCGTATTTTGGCAGCGATTTTGCCCATGGTATTGGCCGTGCCATTGACCATAGCGCCATCAATCAGCGTGATGTCGCCGTATTTCCATAACAGGCTACCCAGGTAACGCGAGCCACCGGCAAAAAACTTTTCATTAAAGCTGTCAAAACCGTATTTGTTTTCCAGAATATTGTAAATCACAATAAAGCGCGCCTTGATTGCTGCCGGAATATCCGGACGCTTCATGTAAAAGAACCAGGACAACAACACACCTGAAGCCGCCAGGAAAAATGGCAGGCTGGTAAAGCCATGGATCGCCATGCCAGCCGGGCTATGCATAAACTCGTGGTAATGATGCGCCAGGTGCTCCATGGCTGGGTGCGCTTCAGGATTAACAAAAATCACATTTTTAAAGAAGTCGCCATACAACATGGGCTCTAGCGCGATATAACCAATGACCAGTGACGGAATCGCCAGCAACACTAATGGCAACGTGACCACCCAGCCTGGCTCATGCGGGTTGTCATTTGGGCCTAAGCCATGATGATGCGCATCGTCGTGTGCGTCATCATCATGATGTGCGTCGTCAGCATGCTCATCATGTTCGTCAGCATGTGCGGCATGTGCATGGTCATGCTTGGCGTGGCGCCATTTCTCTTCACCGTGAAACACCAGGAAATACAAACGGAAAGAATAGAACGCGGTCACAAACACGCCGACGATCACGGCAAAATAAGCAAAACCGCTACCAGGAATATGCGATAACTCGACCGCTTCGATAATACTGTCTTTAGAGTAGAAGCCAGCGAAGAAAGGCGTGCCGATCAGCGCCAGTGAGCCAACTAAGGACGTGATCCAAGTGATCGGCATGTATTTTTTCAGGTTACCCATATTGCGGATATCCTGATCGTGATGCATGCCCATAATCACAGAACCCGCGCCAAGGAACAGCAAGGCTTTAAAGAAAGCGTGCGTCATCAGGTGAAAAATCGCCACAGAATAGGCAGAAGCGCCTAAAGCCACCGTCATATAGCCTAATTGCGACAAGGTGGAGTAAGCCACCACGCGTTTGATATCGTTCTGGATAATGCCGAGAAAACCCATAAACAAGGCCGTAATCGCGCCGATCACCATCACGGTTGATAAAGCCGTGGTTGATAATTCATACAGTGGTGACATACGTGCCACCATAAAAATACCGGCCGTGACCATCGTCGCGGCGTGAATCAGGGCAGAAATCGGTGTTGGGCCTTCCATTGAGTCTGGCAGCCACACATGTAATGGCACTTGCGCCGACTTACCCATGGCCCCCACAAATAACAGCAGGCAAGTCACGGTCATTAATGACCAATGACAGCTACCTAGTAAGTTAACCTCTGTATTCGCTAACGCTGGCGCGCGTTGAAATACGGTGGCGTAATCCAGGCTGCCAAAATAATACAGCACCATGCCAATGCCAAGTAAAAAGCCAAAGTCGCCTACCCGGTTAACCAAAAACGCTTTCAGGTTGGCATAAATGGCGGTTGGGCGTGTAAACCAAAAACCAATCAGCAGGTAAGACACCAGGCCCACGGCCTCCCAGCCAAAGAACAACTGCATAAAGTTGTTGCTCATGACCAGCATCAGCATAGAGAAGGTAAACAGCGAGATATAACTAAAAAAGCGGCTATAGCCTGGGTCCTCTGCCATATAGCCGATGGTGTAGATATGCACCATGAGCGAGACAAAAGTAACCACGACCATCATCATCGCACTTAAGTTGTCGATCAAAAAACCAACCTCAAAATGCACATCGCCTGACTCAAGCCAAGTGTAAATCGCCTCATTGAGCGTAAAGCCGCTCAAGGTCTGGTTAAAAATATACACAGACAGCGCAAATGCAGCGCCCACGCCCGCAATGGTGAGCACATGCCCGGCCCAGCGCGGCAAAAAGTTGCGGAAAATACCGACAATGACGGCGGCCAATAATGGCAGCACCGGAATCAACATCAAGATTTGTTTTATTGTCATCACGCTTAACCTTTTAACTGATCCAAATCGTCGACATTGATGGTGCGCAGATTACGGAACAGCACAACCAGAATCGCCAGGCCAATCGCTGATTCTGCGGCGGCCACGGTCAGGATGAAAAACACGAACACCTGACCAGCAATATCGTTCAGGTAGTGCGAAAAAGCGATGAAATTCAGATTCACTGCCAGCAACATTAACTCAATCGCCATCAGCAAAATAATCACATTTTTGCGGTTGAGAAAAATACCAATCACGCTAATGGCAAACATCAGGGCACCCAGAATCAGGTAATGCGACAAACCGACCATGATTACTTTTTCTCCTCTGCAGGCGCTGCCGGTGGTTCAACTTCAGCAGGCATGGATACAATACGTAGCCTGTCGCTACGTTTTACTTTGACCTGGTCGGCCGGGTTCATGGATTTACTGTCCTTGCGCTCACGCAGGGTCAGCACAATTGCGGCAATCATCGCCACCAGCAATACCACGGCCGCCAGCTCAAACGGCAGTAAATAGTCGGTATACAGTACTTTACCCAGTGCGGCGGTATTGCTGTAATTGGCTGGTAGTTCAACGGCCTGGCTAGGATGCAGATTTTTCTCTGCCAGCACCATGGTCATTTCGACCACCATCAACACGCCAATCAGGCCCGCCATGGGTAAGTACTCCCAGAAACCCTCGCGCAACTTATCCAGGTTAATGTCCAGCATCATCACCACAAACAAAAACAGCACCATCACCGCGCCGACATAGACCAGAATCAGGGCAATGGCCAAAAACTCGGCTTCTAGCAGCAGCCAGATACCGGCGGCTGTAAAAAACGCCAATACCAGAAACAGCGCTGCATGCACCGGGTTGCGCGTGGTAATCACACGGATGCCGGAAAACAGCAAAATCGCTGCCAGCACGTAAAAAACAATATCGGTAAATAACATGATTATCCTGTCTGCGCTTATCGGTACACTTTGTCCTGGGCACGATCTTCTGCAATTTGCGCCTCATACTTGTCGCCAACTTCCAGCAGCATTTGCTTGGTGTAGATCAGGTCGCCACGTTGCTCGCCGTGGTAATCAAAGATGCGGGTCTCAACAATACTGTCTACCGGGCAAGACTCTTCACAAAAACCGCAAAAAATACACTTGGTCAGGTCAATATCGTAGCGTGTGGTACGACGGGTGCCATCTTCGCGCTGGTCAGACTCAATCGTAATCGCCATCGCCGGACAAACGGCTTCACACAATTTACAGGCAATGCAACGTTCTTCGCCGTTAGGGTAGCGACGTAACGCGTGCAAGCCACGAAAACGGTTAGATTGTGGTGTCCGTTCTTCTGGATACTGAATCGTAATCTTTTTAGCAAAAAAGTAGCGTCCGGTCAGGGCCATGCCTTTCAGCATTTCCACTAACATCAAACTGCTTAATGTATTTTTAATCGCGTTCAACATGGTCAGGTTTCCAAAATCCTTGTCTGTGCCTTACTCAATGCCCCATTAATGGAACAAATAAGCCCATTGAGTTTGCATCATCGCCCCAACCACGACAATCCAGACCAGCGTGATGGGAATAAATACTTTCCAGCCCAGACGCATGATCTGGTCATAGCGGTAGCGCGGAAAGGTGGCGCGGAACCATAGAAACAGGAACAGCAAGAAAGCCACTTTTGCCAGCAGCCACAAAATGCTGTCAGGCAAGAAAGGCAGCGGTGACAACCAGCCGCCGAGGAACATTAACGCAGCCAGCATGGAGACCAGCATCATGTTGGCATATTCAGCCAGGAAGAATACGGCGAACGCCATGCCGGAGTATTCAACGTGAAAACCAGCCACAATTTCAGACTCACCTTCGGCCACGTCAAACGGGGCGCGGTTGGTTTCAGCCACGGCACTGATAAAATACACCACAAACAGCGGGAACAATGGCAAGAAATACCAGTGCCAGAAACCACCCTCCTGGCCCATGACAATATTGCCCAGGTTGAGTGAGTTAGCACACATGAGCACACCCACCAGCGTGAAGCCCATGGCAATTTCGTAAGACACAATTTGTGCCGCTGAGCGCAAAGCACCCAAAAATGCATATTTGGAGTTAGACGCCCAACCGGCAATAATCACACCATAAACCGCCACTGACGTCATGGCCAGAATATACAACAAGCCAGCATCCACATTGGCTAATACCAAGGTGGCGTCAAACGGAATCACTGCCCAGGCTGCAAAGGCAGGCGCAATCGCTAATACCGGCCCAATAAAAAACAGGGCTTTGTTAGAAGCGGTTGGCAGGATAATTTCTTTAAACAACAACTTGAGGCCATCGGCCAAGGGTTGCAGCAAGCCCCAATAACCAACACGGTTGGGGCCGATACGCACTTGCATATAACCGATGACTTTACGCTCTGCTAAAGTGAGGTAAGCCACGCCTATCATCAGTGGCAGCACAATCGCCACAATTTTAATCAGCGTCCACACCACCAGCTGCACATCTGCCCAGTAGGATCCAAATAATTCAGCGAAGAATTGCATGTTATGCCATCTCGGTCAGTTGTTTTTCGTAAATCGCCACTTGATCGGTCGATGCTTTTTCAATCGTAATATCACCCATGAGGTCACCCAAACCAGCGGTTAATGGATGAGCCGCAGCCACACGTACGCAGCCTTTTGCCACATGGTTATCCGCACGCACTTTAAGCACTGCACTGCCTTTGTCTTGGCGTGCGACCACGATATCGCCATCTTGCAAGCCTAACTCAGCCAGTTGCTCAGCACGCATGCGTGCCATCGGGCGCACGTTGTATTTGGTTTTTTGCAGCGGCGCCGAGCGACGCACAATCGGGTCAGACTCGTATTGCGGCACTTCACCAATGCGTTGCAAGCCGTCTTTTTTGATATTGACCTGAATCTCAACCAGCTCTTTCAGGTTGTTGTTCAAGCTACGCCACACCACTGCAGACGGTTTTTCATGATTAAAAATCGCGTTTTTGACTTCTTCAGAGCTATTAAACTCAAAGCCTGACAAGCCCAGTGTATTCGCCAGCACACGCAGCACTTTCCAGCCTGGGCGGCACTCGCCTAACGGGCGCGTCACAGCCTGAAAGCTTTGTACACGGCCTTCCATACTCATAAAGGTGCCTGAGGTTTCGGTAAATGGCGCAATCGGCAGCAGAATGTCCGCATTATCCAGCGCTGAGGACTTGTAAGCGGTTAACGCAATCACGCACTCGGCCTTGGCCATCGCATCACTGGCCAGCGCTGCATGCTGACAATCCAGCTCAGGCTCGATATTCAACAGCAGATAAGCTTTACGTGGCACCTCAAGCATGGCTCTCGCGTGCATGCCGGTGGCGGAAGGCATCACCCCCATCAGGTGCATACCGGTACTATTGGCCGCTGGTGGCAAAATGCCGCCTTTGGCGCCGGTGATGCCGCCAATGGCTTCAGCCATACTATACATTTCGGTAAAGCGAGGATCACTCAAGGCCATGTTGCCTAAGAAAATACCTACTTTTGGCGCAATCAGGATCACTTCGTCACTGATACCCGCCAGACATTCAGCGATTTTCTGCGTATTCGGACGTACCTGAATTTCTTCCAGCAATGTATTCAAGGTAGGTGGCAAGCACAGTGACAGTTTTTGCAAACCAGACATGGCTTTTAACACCTGGCCCAACACATTGACCATATCATTCGGGCGCACAATCACTTTGTGTGCAATATCCATCAGCGGATCATTATCGAGCGGGCTGACGATACATAACTCAGCACCGTTTGAAACCGCTTTGCGGATACGTTGTGCCAGCAATGGATGCTCATTGCGCAGGTTGGAGCCGATCAGCAAAATACGATCAAGCTCTTCGATTTCCTGAATGTTGCAACCCATCCATGGTGTGCCAGTACGCTTGCCATCCAAACGGAAGTCTGTCTGGCGCAGACGGTAATCTACATTACCACTGCCCAGGCTTTCAGCCAGTTGCTTGACCAGATAGCCCTCTTCCATAGTGCTGTTTGGTGAAACCAGCACACCGAGTGCTTCGCCACCGTGCTCTTTGGTGATGTCTTTTAATTGCCCGGCAGCAAACTCCAGCGCTGTTTTCCAGTCGGTTTCCTGCCATTGGCCGTTGTGCTTGATCATAGGCACTTTTAAACGGTCAGGGCTATTCAGGCCTTCGTAAGAGAAACGGTCGCGGTCAGACAACCAGCACTCGTTAATAGATTCTTTTTCACGTGGCAGCACGCGCATGACTTTATTGTCTTTGACGTGCACTTCAATATGCGAGCCGAGGCCATCGTGCGGCGCGATTGAAGGCCTGCGTACCAGCTCCCAGCTGCGTGCAGAATAACGGAATGGCTTGCTGGTCAACGCACCTACCGGGCATAAATCAATAATGTTGCCGCTCAATTCTGAATTCACTGACTGATCGACATAGGCTGTAATTTCAGCGTGCTCACCACGATTGACCAGGCCTAGCTCCTGCATGCCACCCACCTCTTTGAGGAAGCGAACGCAACGTGTACATTGAATACAGCGCGTCATGTCGGTGCTCACCAACGGGCCGATATTTTTATTAAATACCACACGTTTTTCTTCGGTATAACGCGAGCCAGAGGCCCCGTAGGCCACGGCAATATCCTGCAAATCGCACTCACCACCCTGGTCGCAAATCGGGCAATCCAGCGGATGGTTAATCAACAAAAACTCCATCACGCTTTGCTGCGCTTCAACGGCAGATTTACTACGCGTATAAATCTTCATGCCATCGGCGACTGGCGTCGCACAAGCTGGCAGAGGCTTGTTGAACTTCTCTACTTGCACCAGACACATGCGGCAATTGGCCGCTACGGACAGTTTTTTGTGGTAACAAAAACGGGGAATCGCAATCCCTACCGCATCAGCAGCATCAATAATGGTGCTGCCGTGTTCGACCTCTAGTGGTTTGCCGTCAATTTCGATGTTTAGCATAGTTTCAACACTGTGTTATTTCGTTACAAAGCGTGTAATTAAATGAGCGAGCGGGTGAAGGACAAGGCGCACGGCACGCAGAAACCGGAATGTACTTGAATGTACATGAGGATTTCGAGTACCGCGCAACACAGTCATTCGCACGCGCAGCCATTTAACGGCCATCCACCATGGACTTGCCATGCTGGATATAGTATTCAAATTCTGGGCGAAAATGCTTGATAAAACTCAAGACCGGCGTGGCTGCTGCATCGCCCAAGGCACAAATGGTGCGGCCAGAAATGTTATTGCTTAAATCTGTCAGCAAGTCGAGGTCTTCCATCTTGCCTCTGCCGTCGACAATGCGCTCAATGATGCGGTAGACCCAGCCGGTACCTTCACGGCATGGCGTACATTGACCACAGCTTTCTTCATAAAAGAAATAGCTCAGGCGTTTTAGCGTTTTGACCATACAGGTGGTTTCGTCCATCACAATCATGGAGCCGGCACCCAGGCTAGACCCTGCTTTGCTCAGGCCATCATAATCCATAGTGGCATTTTCAATGGCACTCGCAGGCATCACTGCGGTAGAAGGTCCACCTGGAATCACCGCTTTTAACTGGCGGCCTTTCCAGATACCGCCTGCCATTTCCAGCAAGTCTTTAAACGGCGTGCCCATTTTAATTTCATAGTTGCCAGGCTTTCCAACATGGCCAGACACCGAAAACAATTTGCTACCGCCGGAGTTTGGCACACCGAGATCAGAAAATGCCTGACCGCCATGCTGCATAATCCATGGAATAGAGGCATAGCTTTCAGTGTTGTTCACATTGGTCGGCTTGCCAAACACGCCGTAACTGGCCGGAAACGGTGGCTTGAAGCGTGGCTGGCCTTTTTTACCTTCAATCGACTCAATCAGTGCGGTTTCTTCACCGCAGATATAGGCGCCGTAGCCATGTACGGCATATAAATCAAAACTAAACTCGGAGCCAAACAGGTTTTCACCCAGGTAACCCGCCTCACGTGCTTCAGCAAGGGCGGCTTCAAAAATTTCGTAATCCTGCCAGATCTCACCGTGGATATAGTTGTAACCCACACGTGCACCCAAGGTATAAGCAGCAATCGCCATGCCTTCGATCAGTTGATGCGGGTTATAACGAATGATGTCACGGTCTTTAAACGTACCTGGTTCGCCTTCATCAGTATTACAGACCAGATACTTGGTGCCATCGTAATAACGTGGCATAAAACTCCATTTGAGGCCGGTTGGGAAACCAGCACCGCCACGACCACGCAAGTTAGAGACTTTAACCTGGCTAATAATGTCTGGCGCTTTTACTTTTTCTGCCACCAGGCGCTTAAGTTGCACATAGCCACCCAACTTCTCATAGGTCGCCAGTGACGAAGGGTTTTCTTCTGCCAGCGTACGCAAAGTCACTAAGGTCTGGCCAGCCAAGTCGGTTTTGACCACAGATTGACTATTCATTGTCGCGTTTGAAGTCTTTGCCATGTTTAGTTCCTTAGCCCTTGTTTAGCGCGTTAATGAGGGCATCCACTTTTTCAGTGGTCAAAAATTCGTGCATTTCAGCATTGTTGACGTGTAGCAACGGCGCGCCGCCACAACAGCCCATACACTCACCTTCTTTGAGGCAAAATTTGCCATCTGGCGTCACCTCGTTAAAACCGACACCCAGCTTGTGCTGCAAGTGCTCAACAATTTCATCCGAGCCACGCAGCATGCAAGAAATATTGGTACAGATGGTGATTTTGTGCTGACCGACCGGCTGCAAATCATACATATTGTAGAAAGTCGCCACTTCCAGCGCAGCAATTTCCGGGATGCGCAAATACTTGGCCACCTCAGAAATACTTTCTTTAGACAACCAGCCGCGTTCCATTTGTACAATCCGCAAAGCAGACATCACTGCCGCTTGACGTCTGTCTGCCGGATATTTGGACAATTCGTATTCAATCTTTTCAATTGATTCTGCACTGAGCATGCTTGACCCTTACTATCTTTCCTTGTCCGTGCTATCTCGTCGTTCGGTTATCTATCAATTTCACCGAACACAATGTCTTGTGTACCAATGATGGCGACCAGGTCAGCAATCATATGACCTCGCGTCATCTCATCCAGCGCGGCCAAATGTGGAAAGCCCGGCGCGCGAATTTTCAAACGATAGGGCTTGTTGGCACCATCAGACACCATGTAAATGCCAAACTCGCCTTTCGGGTGCTCTACCGCCGCATACGCTTCGCCTGCAGGCACATGAAAGCCTTCGGTAAATAACTTGAAATGGTGAATCAAGTCTTCCATATTGGTTTTCATGCCTTCGCGGTTAGGCGGCGCAATTTTGTTGTCATCGGTGATCACCGCCCCTGGATTTTTGCGCAACCAGTCTATGCATTGCTTGAGGATGCGGTTGGATTGACGCATCTCTTCCACGCGCACCAGATAACGGTCATAACAGTCACCATTCACGCCAATTGGAATATCAAAGTCCATTTTGTCGTAGACTTCATACGGCTGCTTTTTACGTAAATCCCAGGCAATGCCCGAACCACGTAACATGGCGCCGGTTAAGCCCAGTGCCAACGCACGTTCAGGTGTCACGACCCCGATACCAACGGTACGCTGTTTCCAGATACGGTTATCAGTCAGCAGTGTTTCGTACTCATCGACATAGGTAGGAAAACGATTGGTAAAGTCTTCAATGAAATCGAGCATGGAACCCTGGCGGTTTTCATTGAGTTTCTTGATTTCATCTGCGCTGCGGAATTTGGTGGTTTCGTGCTGCGGCATTTTTTCTGGCAAGTCACGATAGACACCGCCCGGGCGGTAATACGCCGCATGCATACGCGCGCCAGACACCGCTTCATACACATCAAACAAGTCTTCACGCTCGCGGAACGCGTACAGAAATACCGTCATGGCGCCCACGTCCAGCGCATGCGCGCCCAACCATAACAAATGGTTGAGGATACGGGTGATTTCGTCGAACATGACGCGGATATACTGCGCACGTATAGGCACGTCTATGCCCAGCATTTTCTCAATGGCCATCACATACGCATGCTCATTGGCCATCATGGACACATAATCCAGCCTGTCCATATACGGCACACTTTGCAAATAAGTACGGTTTTCTGCCAGTTTTTCTGTACCGCGATGCAGCAACCCAATATGTGGGTCGGCACGTTGAATCACTTCACCGTCGAGCTCCAGCACCAAACGTAATACACCGTGCGCTGCAGGGTGCTGCGGGCCGAAGTTCATTGTGTAGTTTTTAATTTCAGCCATACTAACAATTCCTCAGCTTGCTAGATTCAGCCCAAGGCAAGGCGGAATTGCGCAGACAGTATGAATAAATACGGCAAGCAATGACAACGCCGCATTGGGTTGAAGCTTGCAAGCAATCAGCCATGGTGCGTCCCTTCGTCACGAATCACACGCGGCACATTATTACGCTGATCAATAGACACTGGCTGATAAATCACACGTTGCTGCACCGGGTCATAGCGCATTTCGACATGACCAATCATAGGAAAGTCTTTGCGGAAAGGATGACCAACAAAGCCATAGTCTGTCAGCAGGCGGCGCAAATCTGGATGGTTTTCAAACATGATGCCATACATATCAAACGCTTCACGTTCAAACCAGTTAGCCACCGGCCAGATATCAACCAAGGTCGGCAACACAGGAAAATCATCATCAGCGGCAAAAACACGGATACGCACGCGCTGGTTTAGGCTAACAGAAAGTAAATGCAGCACCATCGCATAGCGCTGCCCTTCCCAACGGCCATCACCATAATCATAGTAATCCACGCCACACAAGTCTATCAGCTGTTCAAACTTAAGCTCGGCATGGTTTTTTAGCTTTTCTGCGACAGCTAACAGGTGCTTCACATGCACTTCTACCGTGATCTCACCCAGCTTTTGCTCCAGCTTGACCACACCCTCACCCAAGGCTAGCTTGAGCTGTGCGGACAAATGTTCGAGTTTTGCGGACATAGTTTAATTTCGTATTGTTTAATCTGGATACGTATTGATTGGGGTACAGTCAACAATCAGGTTCTGGCGATGGTATTGGTACGCCTGATTTTCTTTTGCAACTGGATAATGCCGTACAACAAAGCTTCAGCCGTTGGCGGGCAACCCGGCACATAGACATCGACCGGCACAATGCGGTCACAGCCACGCACCACCGCATAAGAGTAATGGTAATAACCGCCGCCATTGGCACAGCTACCCATAGAGATCACCCAGCGTGGCTCTGCCATTTGGTCGTAAACCTTACGCAACGCAGGCGCCATTTTATTCACCAGCGTTCCGGCCACAATCATCACATCAGACTGGCGCGGGCTTGGGCGGAACACAATGCCAAAGCGGTCCAGATCGTAACGCGAGGCACCGGCATGCATCATTTCTACCGCACAGCAGGCCAGACCAAATGTCATCGGCCATAAAGAGCCGGTCCGCGTGTAGTTAATCACCGTGTCTAGCGTGGTCGTGACAAACCCTTTTTCCAATACGCCTTCAATGCTCATTTTGCATTAATCCCATTCAAGGGCGCCCTTCATCCATTCAAAGATGAAGCCGACCACCAATACAAACAAAAAGACCATCATCGCCCAAAAGCCAGCGGATCCGATTTCCTGAATCACTACTGCCCACGGGAAAAGAAATGCAATTTCCAGATCAAACAGAATAAATAGAATGGCGACCAGATAGTAGCGCACATCGAATTTCATGCGGGCATCTTCAAATGCTTCAAAGCCGCACTCATAAGGAGAGTTTTTTTCCGCATCAGGTTTGTGCGGAGAGAGAATTTTACCTGCAAGCAACGGCCCCAAGCCTACGCCCAGGCCGACCAGGATAAACATCAGAATTGGGAAATAGTTTTCTAACACTGATTTGCCTTAATCGATCATGTTAACAAGTTATTTCAATGCATCATGCCCAACAGCACATTGAAATACTCCCAAATAACCAATTCCCATCCAGCTACGTCGCCAACACAACATAGGACTGGTGCCGTCGGCGAGACTCGAACTCGCACAACTTTCGTCACTACCCCCTCAAGATAGCGTGTCTACCAATTCCACCACGACGGCTTAAAACTAATTGGGAATATCTTTGGGTGTATTTTCAACCGGCTTCACCGCTGCTGCGGATTCGCCTTGGGCCGGAGCCTGTTGTGTCAACGCGGATTTAACCACGCTGCCAGAACTCGCTTTATGACTGGACATAAATGCCAGCGTCAAGCTAGTTGCAAAAAACACTGTAATAAAAATCGACGTCAGCTTGCTGAGCAAGTTAGAAGAGCCGGACACCCCGAACAAACTACCGGAGGCACCACTTCCAAAGGCGGCACCCATATCGGCGCCCTTGCCATGCTGTAATAAGACCAAGCCAATCACGGCAGCAGCTGCCAGCACATGAATGACGAGAATGACGAGAATGACATTTTCCATATTTCTTTAATCCATTGATTGAATAACGATTAAGCTTTTGGCATCTTCGCTATCTAGATGACGCTATTTTCAGGAACGGCCTGACATATTTTTATAAATTGCTCCGCATCTAGCGAGCAACGACCGACCAGCGCGCCGTCTATTTCCTTCTGATTTAATAATTGTACCGCATTTTGCGGATTTACGCTGCCCCCGTAGAGGATTTTTAAGCTGTCGGCCGTGGTTTTATCAGCAGCAGCCACTGTCTCGCGAATAAATTGATGCATGGCTACCGCTTGCTCGGCTGACGCTGCCAGGCCAGTGCCGATCGCCCAGATCGGCTCATAAGAAACAATACTCTGCGCAAATGCCTCACCGCCAAACAAACGGATAATCGTCTCGAGCTGCTTGCCCACCACACGCTCCATCACCCCGGCTTCGCGCTCCAGCAAAGTTTCGCCAACACATAAAATCGGGATCAAGCCATGCCGCTTGGCCATCATGAATTTTTCAGCAATATTTTCATCCGACTCGCAATACGCAGTACTACGCTCAGAGTGGCCGATAATGACATAACGCGCGCCAAAATCTTGCAGCATAGCCGCACTGACCTCACCGGTATAAGCGCCCTGCTCAAACTTGGCAATATTTTGTGCGCCCCAGGCAACATTGGTGCCCGTCAGCAAAGACTGTACTTGCGCCAGATAAGGGTATGGCACACAGACAACCACCTCTGTTTGTTTTAGCGATTGCAGGCCTTGCAGGTAGTCGTGCACCAATGCCTGGTTACGGGCAAGGCTGCCATGCATTTTCCAGTTGGCAACGACAAGTTTATGCGGGGATGAAGGTGTAATATCAGGGCGGGACATGCAGAAATTAACTCACAATGTGCGGAGCGTTAGCTCGGTTGAATTCGCGTTGCGCGAATTTTACGCCCGCACACTGTGAGCGGCAAGCACAACGGGGAATATCGCAACGAATAAACTACTTTTCGCGCAGCATCACCCGTTTCAAGCCGTTAAAAACGGATAGTCAGTATAGCCATGCTCGGTGCCACCATAAAACGTGGCCGAGTCAGCCGCATTAAGCGGTGCATTGCTGGCAAAACGTGCGACCAGATCAGGGTTGGCAATAAACGGTACACCATAGGCCACCGCATCGGCATGACCACTGGCAATCGCCGCATCACCGCGTGCTTTGTCATAACTCAGGTTGGCAATATAGCCACCGTTAAATAGCTTGCGCAGCGCTGTGAAATCAAACGGGTCAGACTCGCCACCACCATGAATGCCGCCTTCGACCACATGCAGGTAAGCCAGGTTAAAAGTGCTCAGCACCTGCGTGGCATAATTAAACGTCTGCTGCGCCTGGCTGTCATGCATATCATTAAACGGATTCACCGGCGACAAACGCACACCCACTTTATCGGCGCCTATAGTATCAACCACGGCTTGCACCACTTCACGCAGCAAGCGGCTACGATTTTCAACCGAGCCACCATATTGATCCTGGCGCTGGTTGCTACCATCACGCAAAAACTGGTCTAACAAATAACCATTGGCAGCATGCACTTCTACGCCATCAAATCCGGCAGCGATGGCGCAACGCGTCGCATGCACATAATCCTGCACAATTGGGGGCAACTCTGCCGCATCCAGCGCACGTGGCGTGACGTAATCTTGCAAACCTTGGTAAGTAAATGCCTGGCCAGCGGGCTTGATGGCAGAAGGTGCCACTGGCGCGGCCTGGTTAGGCAACAAGCTGGGGTGTGAAATACGGCCCACATGCCACAACTGAATGACGATTTTGCCGCCCTTGGCATGCACGGCATCGGTGACTTTTTTCCAGCCAGCCACTTGCGCATCAGTATAAATCCCTGGCAACGCCGGGTACCCATGCGCCATTGGCGAAATAGGCGTAGCTTCAGTAATAATCAAGCCCGCGGTGGCGCGCTGCTCATAGTAGGTCACATTCATCGCCTGTGGCACGCCGCCCTCGCCTGCACGGTTACGCGTTAGCGGCGCCATCACCACCCGGTTTTGTAATGCAATGCTACCCAACGTGGCTGGGGAAAATAAATCCAATGCCATTTACTTGCTCCTCTTAAAGATGAACAGCCGCGCAGGCAGTGCGCCTGCGCAAAGACTGCACTTACTTGGCTTTTACGCCTTCAATCAATAAAGTAATTTCAATATCATCACCGACTGGCGCATTCGCCCCCGCGGCCCAGCCAAAGCCATAATCTGACGCTTTGATCGTCAAATGACCTTCAAACCCTGCGCGTTGGCCGCCCCATGGATCTGCACCATAACCCAATACTTTCACTGGAATATCCACCAATTTGGTCACGCCATGCATAGTCAGTTTGCCTTGCATCACCGCCTGTGTCTGATTGGTCGCCGTGAATTTGGTGCTTTCAAACAAGATTTGCGTGTACTTGCCCACGTCCAGGTATTTATCTGCCTTGATATGTTCGTCACGCTTGCCAAAACCGGTATTCACGCTGCTAACATTAATCGCCGCGCGCACAGTGGCGGTGTTCAGATTGGCAGGGTCCAACGTCACCACGCCGGTGACATCGTTAAAAGTGCCCGTAGTTTTTGACACCACATGACGAATGCTGAAGTTAGCAAAACTATGCGTTGCATCAATATTGTAGGTGTCAGTTGCCGCCCAGGCCTGTGTCGCCGCCAGCAAGCCCAGCGTTAAAATCATCTTTTTCACGTATCACTCCTTATGTGTTTGTTATGCGTTATGCGGATTTAGAAAATCGTTTGGTCACGGTAGCCACACGCTCACCCAAGTGTTCAGCAGTCAGCAAATCACTCTGAATCGGTGCCAGGTCTGGACCTTGATCAGAGTTAGCCTGTGCCATGGCGCCCAAAAAGCTACCCAAGCGATTTAAGTCGTTGACCGACCCATTGCTATGATTGTTCCCTGGCAACAAGCCTAAACTCACCCAAATCATGCCATGTTGCGCTGCAAACACAGACAATTGCGTCAAGGTATTCAATTTATCGCCACTCTGGCTGGCAGAGGTAGTGAAACCCGCGGCAATTTTGTCTTGCCAGTCACGCGTAAACCACGCCTTTGAGCTGGCATCCATAAACGCTTTAAATTGGGCAGAAGCAGAGCCCATATAGGTTGGGCTACCAAAAATAATCGCATCGCTGGCTTTGAGCAAGTCCCATTGCTGTTGCGCTTCGTCCACGCTTAGCAAATGCACGGTTACGCCGGCCACTTTTTGCGCACCGCGCGCAACCGCTTTGGCCTGCTCGGCCGTATGACCATATCCACTATGATAAACAATTGCAACCTGAGTCATTCTTTAGCTCCTTATCAACGATTTAAAACATTATTCAAAGTGTTGTGGCAAATCAAACCACAACACTTCACTATTACTCACAGCACCCATAGTCAACGCACTAACAGTATCCACTTTAAGTGCATCGCCCGCTTGTAAGCGCTGACCATCTATTTCTACTTCACCACGCGCGATATGCACATAGGCGCAACGGCCTTCAGTCACGGTAATCGGCAAAGACAAGTCCGCATCCAGCACCGTGGTATACAGTGACATATCCTGATGTACTTTTAATGACTCATGTTGCGCATCAGGGGATGCAATCAGCGCCCAGCGGTTTTGCTTGTCGGTGAGTGCGATTGTTTTGTCTTCATACCCAGGCGCAAGCCCTAGCGTGTCAGGCGTGATCCAGATTTGCAGCAAATGCGCGGTGGTTTGCGCAGAAGCATTCATCTCACTATGGCGAATGCCGGTCCCGGCCGACATACGCTGCACATCCCCGGCACGAATAACCGAGGTGTTACCCATGCTATCGGTATGGCGCAACTCGCCGGCCAGCATATAGGTAATGATTTCCATGTCCTGGTGACCATGCATACCAAAGCCTTTGGCCGGGGCAACCTTGTCATCATTGATCACGCGCAACACCGAATACCCCATATGGGCAGGATCGTAATAGCCTGCAAACGAAAAACTATGAAAGCTTTGCAGCCAGCCATGATCAGCGTAACCACGTGTATTTGAAGGGCGAACATGCAACATTTATTCACTCCATTTGAAAGATTAACTGTATGATAAAAAAACACTTAATGTTTTGATAGCAAAACATTTTGCATCACTTGTTCAGTTTTTTTGATTAAAGCCCCATGACCATTAAACTCAGCCTCGAAGCCCTGGAAGTCATTGACGCTATTGACCGTAAAGGGAGCTTCGCCGCCGCCGCAGAATCTCTTTACCGTGTGCCGTCTGCCCTCACTTACACCATACGCAGGCTGGAAGAAGACCTGGGTCTGGAGTTATTTGACCGCAGCGGCCACCGCGCTACGCTGACCCAGGCTGGCATAGAGTTGCTCAAAGAAGGCCGCTATTTACTCGATGCAGCACACGCACTTGAGCGCCGCGTGCAACGCATAGCTACCGGCGTTGAAACCGACATTGCAATTGCCGTTAGCGATTTATTTAACTTTCTGCCAATTTTGCATATCCTGCAGGACTTTTACCAGCAAGGGTTTGGCACCCGCGTTAAATTACTGCGTGAAGTGTATGGCGGTAGTTGGGATGCACTGCAATCGGGGCGCGCCGACATTTCGATTGGCGCACCAGGTGACGCGCCACCCGGCGGCAATTTTTCTACACAGTTAATGGGCCAACTGGAATTTGTGTTTGCCGTCGCCCCGCATCACCCGCTGGCAGCATTACCAGAACCACTGAGTGCCAGTGATATTGTGCAGCATCGTGTGGTTGCCGCTGCCGATAGTTCGCGCAACTTGCCACCGCGCACATCCGGCATTCTTTCCGGGCAAGATATTCTCACCGTGCCGGATATGCACACCAAGTTGCAGGCGCAAATTTCGGGCGTTGCAATTGGCTACCTGCCAACATCGCTCGCCCAAACAGCGGTCACACAAGGGCAATTAATGATCAAACAAGTCTCAGAGCCCAAACCGCGGGGTCCCATCTTTCCCATCTTTATTGCCTGGCGGCAACAGCGCCAATCTGAGATGGGTAAAGCCATGCAATGGCTATTAAAGCAACTCTCGCAATTGCCGCTGGAGCAATTACTGAACAAATGATTTATCATTCTGCATGCATTATTCACTGGGCTGAGCATGTCACAAGAACAACTACCCGAAGAGTTTGAACCGCTTAACCGCATCGCTATCAAAGCCATGCTGTGGCTAAACGGTCTGGCACATCTCATTATTGGCCTGGCGCTGGCGACCTCAGTCATCATGTTCACCTGGCTGTTTTTTCTGGACGTGAAAGAAGCTGCCTACGCCCATAACCTGGTGCATGGCTTTTTACGTGCGCTTGGCACCTTAATGCTATTGTGGTCAATTTCCGCGCTGATTTCAGCCGAAATCCGCTATTTGCGCGGCCATAAACTGCTGGTGGAAACCTTTATTGAAGTGGTACTGGTGATGTTTTTGCGCAAACTGATTGTGCTGCCGGTGCAAGACGCCACCCCGACTTATGAAGAAATCGGCATCTGGCTGGCAGGGGCATTTATTATGGGGTTGGTTTATATTCTGATTCGGCTGGCCGACAAAACAAGCAGCCAATAAATGATGCAAGATCAGGACTTTATGCGCATGGCCATTGCGCTGGCCGCCGAAGCAGCCGCGTTGGGAGAAGTCCCGGTTGGCGCATTAGTGGTCAAAGACGGCAGTGTTATCGGCAAAGGCCGCAACGCACCCATCAGCCTCAGCGACCCGACAGCACATGCTGAAATTCAAGCCATGCGTGAAGCCGCACAAGCCCTCGGCAACTATCGCCTGGTTGACTGCACGCTCTACGTCACGCTGGAGCCTTGCGCCATGTGCAGCGGTGCCATCCAGCATGCGCGCATCGCCCGCCTGGTCTATGGTGCTAGCGACCCCAAAACCGGCTGCTGCGGCAGCGTGGTGAATTTAATGGCAGAACAAAAACTGAACCACCATTGCGAGGTTAGCAACGGCATATTGGCAGAAGAATGTGGTGCACTGTTAAGTGATTTTTTCAGGCAGCGCAGACTGGCTAAATCCAAACAACCAACTGACACCTAGCAACATTTGCCAACAGAGTAAAACCATCTTCATCAAACAACAACCCCGCCATTGGCGGGTTTGTTGTTTGCAGCATTTCTTAAACTTAATTAAGCAGATTTACGACGGCGAACAACTGCCCCCATCAAACCCAAACCAGCCATGAACATGGCATAAGTTTCAGCTTCTGGCACTTGAGTCACAGCAAAACCACTCAACCACATATCTTGGCGAATACGACCACCTTCATTTGCAGAGGCGCCTTGAACAATATGCACTGCGTTACTTACCCACTCGTAAGAGTAGTTATTTGCGCTAAAGCTAATCAGGTACAAACCACTGTTCGGGTTATCTTCACCGATGCTTACGTCGGTACGGATCGCCACTTTATCAGCATCAAAATATGCCCCTGTAGCTGCTGTGCCGGCATTATATGATGCAATATAGTCTGAACGAGCAGGATCGCGCAAACGATAGCCATCAGCAGGCGCAGAACCATAAACGTCTGAAGCGTATACCCAAGACGCAGACAGGGTACCTGCATAATCAGCAAAACCAGTACGTACGATAGAGTTGATCTCTGTAATACCGTTGGTGTTGTTATCTAACTGGAAATAGCTACCAATAATGTAGGAGTTAGTTGCACTATCGAGCCACACAGAATCAATGAAAGAACCTACTGCTGCACTATTTACTGGTGAGTAAACAGTGGAGGTTTGCGTAGCTTGCAATGTCCAGGTTGATGGCAGATTAGCACCCAAATAGAATGCGTCGGTGCCTGTATTATTGGTGCTACCAGGTGTACGTGCACCGGTATCCAAAAGATCAACAAAGCCACCGGCATAAGCGCTAGAAGTTGCTGCCAGCGTGAACGCGGCAATAGCAAAAGATTGTTTCAACATAGTTGCTTTCATAGTATTATTTCCTCACGAATTGAAATTGATTAATTGGCGGGGTAGCTTTTGCTCCCCGCTCTTTTTTTCATGGCATGTAGTTTTAACTAAGCCAATTATTTTGATTTACGACGGCGAGTGGCAACACCAACTACGCCAAGTCCAGCCATCATCAAAGCATAGGATTCTGCTTCTGGAACTGGGGTAGCAATAAAGCCAGTAAGGAAGCCACCAACAACTGCCTGGCCCTCTTCACCTGCCTGATAGTATCCAATTGCATTTGCGCCAAGACCATAATTAACTGCATCTGTCTTCACCAGATACAAACCAGACCATGGGTTACCTTCGGAAACACTGATATCAGCTTTTTGACGAACGATGCCATCAACATAGCTTACGGATGAGTTATAAGTAATATCGTTTGTTTGACCAGCTTGATACATGCGCAAATCATAATCGCTCAAGAAAGTCCATGATGTTGAAACGTTACCACCAGCACCTTGGCGATACAGGTAATTCACTTCCTGATCATTGTCTACCAGGTTCATATAGCGAGTACCGAATACCAGCTTGCCATCCAAACTATCGCGATAAACGTAGTCAAAAATAGTCGCCTGAGGAATGCCAGGTAACAGCGCAACATTTTCAGTGATTTTGTAATCAACCAGTGTCAATGTGCCGAAAGTTGAATTCGCGCCGGTGTAGGCCCTGTAATTCAAAGTGCTAGCGATAGTCCCGTTATCAGAGCCATACTCGTATCCAGTGAGATAAGTCGTGGAAGCCAGATTTTCGATATAAAACTTGTCTGCATTTAGACTGTTGGCGCCATTGATTAAACCACCATTAGCCAACGTCAAATTAGTACCATTACCACTGGTCAGTGACACAAACTGACCCGCATTTGCAGCATTAACGCCTAGAGCCATCAAGGTGGCAAGCATTGCTATTTTCAACTTCATCCATATTCTCCTAAAAATTAAGCTTTCGAATTGTTGTCACGAGCAACATTCATGACGGCATCGCTCGTGCCTAACTGCCCCCAGACTCTGGATATTTTTTGTTTACCAAAAACGGCTTATAACAGTTCACTTTCTATTTGCAAAAGATATGCCAACTGATTGGACTGGAAAACGCAATCACATTTAAGCCCAGATCAAAACAAAAAAATATCGTAACCAACTGTTTTTTATATAAAAAATTTAAATTCAGCGCATGTAAAAAAACATTAACAGGCGGACAACAAAGTCAGCAAAGACAAGCCACCCATCGCAACTTAAAATAGACATGGCTTAAATCAACCACCCTGGCTGCTCATAACCACCAAATAAAAAAGCCGATATCATTCGATATCGGCTTTTAGTCATCTATTTAACATCTAATCTTTTAGCGCTTTGTTTTTCCAATCCCAATCAAGAGACACTCCAATCCATACAGCTCTCGGAGCACCAGGGCCAATAAAGGTTGTATTATTCCACGAGCTCGAATTGGTCTGAAAACTCCCGCTCGCACTAAAGGGATTTCGTCCAAGCGCACCCGCAGTAGAGTATTCACGATCAAATATATTATCGAACTTTAAATAGGCATTTACACCAGGCCTGAATTTATAATTTGCCCTCAAGTTAAATACTGCATACCCCGAAGTTGAGCCATCACCAATGTAATCATAACGCTCCCCAGGTAAGGCATCACGCGGCTGGTGCCTATTATTTTCGTTTCCGCGTACATAAGCTGAAGAGTGCATCACCATCGACAAGGTTGCATCAAACTTATTTGTAAAACGATGATTCCAGTTCGCCTGAATAATATGATTAGGCATACCCGGTATTTCATCGCCGGAACGCACATCAACAAATGCCTGAGCAGCATTTCCTGCTGAAGCTTGACCGTTGGTACTATTAGCATCATTGATGATTCGCGCCGAAGATTCGAATGTTGCAGCCATCAATGTGTAATTAAGACTAAACTTATCTTGGTCAAAATTACCTTTCAAGCCCAACTCCAAACCTTCTCGCATTGTTCGACCAAAGTTGTTAAACACGCCACGGTTCTTGCGACCCAGAGGCACGAATAAAATATCGTCGGTAATTTCCGTTCTAAAATAACCGGCATTCCAGTCCCATCCACTTCCTTCTCCGCGCAAACCAACCTCATAAGCCGTTGAGCGAATTTGCTTTAAGTAAGGATCAGATGACAACGAAGTAGGAATTGAGCAACCAAATTGATAGTTAGTACTACCAGGTGCATTACTTTTTGTTGGATCATTTGCACAGCCAAGCTCAATCACCGTTGGCGTACGTGCGCCACGACTCACGTTTGCATAAGTGGAGAGATTATCTTTAACCTCCCAAGTCACCCCTAACGAGGGATTAAAACTTCGGTAATCATAATCACCTTCACTACAGATAAAACGACCTCTATTGGGGCTCACGTCGCCCGGAACCAGGCACTTTTGCCGGGCAGGCCTCAGATCATTTGTCGTAAAGTTATAAAACTCTTTTCCAGAGTCTGATACCAGGGTATTTTTAACATTCGCCCAATTCATACGAGCGCCCATACTGATATGCACATTATCAGTGGGTGACCATGTATCGAAAATAAATGCACTTTCTGTCTTGCTGCTACCTTTGAGATTATTTCTGACAATCGTCATGTACGCAGGAAAGTATCCGTAAGTATCAAAAATCGGATCAGTCACCACCGATGCTGAGTGATCAGCATCATTAATCTCACCAAGCTGCTGAGACTGCAAGAAGGCTACTTTGTTGGTATCGAGAGAGACGCCGGCAACAATTTGATGCTTTTCAAGATCAAAGGCTGCCTGAAGTGTAAAGCCATCACTAGACTGATTGAGATTTGAATAGTTAAAAAGGCCATTGATCTTTCCAGCATCAACAACACCATCGCCATCAACATCATCCCCCCACGCCGAAACCAACTGCCTGTAAGCATCATAGACATCGGCACTAACAGCTGACTGACTCATTTTTCTTTTATAAGCCATGCCAGATAGAGTCAATGTGTCGCTCACATACCAGCTGCCACTAAAGTTGTAATGCTCCAGCGAGTTTTTAACTGCATCAGGTGATGTAAATACCTGATCTCTATCTTGCGCTGCCATTTCAAATGGCAGCATGCCATTACCAACCAATGCAGTATCAACATTCAAGGCGGTTAAGTTGAACTCGGCTTTATCAAACCGCAAAGTTGCTTTATTAAACAACTGGCGCACATTACTCGGTGAGTTATCTCTCCAGCCATCCTCTTTAAAGTGGTTGTAAGCAGTAAAGAAGGCAAACTGTCCATTATTCACCCCATTTGACAGCTGAAATTGATCTCGTCCCCAAGCCCCTGTTAAATATTGAGAGCGAAAATAATTGTCTGAAAAACCATCCTTTGTGCGAATGGCTAATGCGCCCCCAATGGTATTCAAACCGAATAATGGATTAGACCCAGGGATTAAATTAAGACTCGAAATGGCATTCATTGGAATAAGATCCCAGTTAACGACCTCGCCGAATGCTTCATTAATACGCACGCCATCCAGATAGACAGAAATGCCTTGCGGCGTCCCTATTGCTGGCGAAGCTGTAAATCCGCGGAAATTTAAATCCTGCTGAAAAGGATTGCCAGCATAATCATTCGTTGTCACAGACTGAAGATTATTATTCATAAACTCCGTCACATTCAGCGCTCTAGTTTCCTCAATTTCTTTGGCTGTAGCACTTTGAATGTTTGTAGTCGCTGTAGCCTTGTCAATCGGCACACCAGGTAAAGGCGTAATCATCCTAAAGCGCTTTGCTTTCACCTCAACTTCATCTAACTGAATTGTTTTGTTCGACTCTGTTGTATTTTTATTAACAGTATTATCGTCTCCATCTGCCGCCATTGACACACAAGAATAGGTTGCAAGAAACAACACTGACTTTATTTTTTTATTTAGCATACTTCCCTCCAAGGCGGAAAGTTGCAAAAATCAAACCATCTTGACCACGACAATTAGACTTTTATAATCAGTCACTTAAAAATTAATTCATCTTTACAACCACTTTTTTAGGTTTATTGCAGCCGCTTTGGCTGCAATAAACCATGCGATGAGAAATATTGATTACGTCATAAATATCGCGAAAATAAAAAAGCCCGCATTAAGCGGGCTTTTGTTGCATATCAACCAGTTGGTTTAGCGAGATTTTCTACGACGCACAATAGAGCCCATGAGTCCTAAACCAGCCAGCATCATGGCAGCCGTTTCTGCCTCAGGCACGGTGGTAACTGAAACATTAAACAGTAATGCTCCCATGTTGTCACCGCCGCCATTTTTAAACACAACCGACGCCAGTGAGTTGGACGCAAAGTTGACAGTGCGTGTATAAGTCACGACCGGGTCATTTGAGGCCAAGGTAAATGTTTCGCTGTAGCTACCGAAACTAACGTCTACTGTATTTGATTCACCTCGTGTACTGCCTGAGAGCACAAACTCTAGCGTGTAACTACCCGCAGCGACATTCAAGGCTTTAGAGCTGAAATCGCCGGACACACTGGTGCTGCCATCAAGATCGATATAAAGACCATTGCCTGGATAAAAATCAAAAAAACCATTACCGATGACATCGACCGTGCCGTTGCTCACGGTCCAGTTGCCGCCAAAATCTGTGGCATTCGTTGTTGCAGGATAACTATCAAAATTATCTGAAAAGATCACCGCGGACTGAGCAGGTGCTGATAATGCACCGCACACAGCAACCGCACATAAAGTTTTTGTTACTACTGACATACATCCCCCTTCTCAACCGTTGTAAAAATTAGAACGACCACTCTATGCCTGATATGCATTTAATGCAATACCCCAATCGGGCTAATAAAAAACCCGCCGTCACCGGCGGGTTTTTAACTGTCAATGTAATACTTAATCGCGATTACCCAGCAAAGACAGCAGGATATTGAGCAAGTTAACAAACAGGTTGTAGACGTCCAGATACAGGTTCAGGGTTGCCATCACATAGTTGGTTTGGCCACCACGGACAATCTGGTTAACATCATACAAAATGTAGCCTGAGAAAATCAGCACGGACACGCCAGAAATAGCCAATGACAATGCTGGAATCTGGAAGTACATGTTAGCCAGGCCAGCCACAATCGCCAGGATCAGGCCGATCATCAAAAACTTGCCCATGCCGCTAAAGTCACGCGCAGGGGAAGAACCGATTGCAGCAAGGCTTAAAAATGTAATGCCTGTGCCTGCGGCAGCCAGGCCAACGATTTCGGCACCATTACGCAAATGCAGTGCAAATTGCAAAATAGGGCCTAACATGACGCCAAACACAAATGTCATGGCTAATAACAACCAAACGCCGACACCGCTGTTTTGATTGACGGCAATCAGTTTAAACATCCCAAACATCACTGCCATAAAACCGATAGCGAATATGAAGGGATGCGCGGCCATAAAGCCAAAATTCATTTGTAGGCCGACATAGGCGCCAATCACCGTTGGCACCATGCTCAAGCCGAGCAAAGCATAAGTGTTACGCAGCACGCGATTTTGCGTCGCGGAGACATTGCCCTCACGACCTAAAACTTGCATATCTGACATAGTGTTTCTTCCTCTCTGTAATAAAACTTGTGTGACTTGTTAGGGTTAAGATAATGGCAAACGCACAAAGTTTCAAGGTTTAACATGACATTTGCGTGAATATACCATGCACCTATAACTTCCAAATCGCGTAACAAGCCAATGCAATCAAGACGATACGCGTGATTTGATACACTGTTTTGTTCCAGCGCTTAAACCGGCGGCGATATTGCCCAACCACCCACGCATAGTGAAACAGGCGGTTAATGACACCGGTTTGATCACCCGCCTCGTTCGGCGAACTCGCCGCGGTAACGATAGTATTCGCCAAAAAGCGGTTGATTGCTTGCGCCCAACCATAACGCATGGGGCGCTCAATATCGCAAAACAGAATCACACGCGTTTCATCGGTTTGGTTATAGGCCTCGTGAATATAGGTTTCATCAAACATCACTGCCTGCCCATCGCGCCAGCTATAGTCTTCGCCATCCACGCGGATAAAACACTGGTCATTGTTAGGTGTTGCCAACCCTAAGTGAAAGCGCAACGAACCCGCATAGGGATCGCGGTGCGGACGCAAATGCGCCCCCGGTGGCAGCTCAGCAAACATGGCGGCTTTCACACTGGGAATACTTTGCAACAGCGCCACGGTTTTTGGGCAATAAATACTGGCCGATGGGTGATGTGCGTCATACCACTTTAGATAAAAACGCTTCCAGCCGGTTTTAAAAAAAGAGTTAAACCCGGCGTCATTATTGGTTTGTGCGGCAGCAATACGCTCCTGCTCGCGCACATGCAACGCTTCTGCGCGAATCTCCTGCCATTGATCAATAATCGCTTTTAACTCAGGAAACTCATTCACCGATAAATAAGGCGTGGTTGGCGCTTTTGAAAACAGGTATAAAAACACATTAAACGGCGACACAATGCCTGAGTGGTCAAACACCTGGCGGTAAAAGCGATGCCGCACCTTGCCTCTAAAGTGCACATAACTCACCGACGCTAAAAACACACTTAAAACAATCCATTTCATAGTGAATACCGACGAATATGTATATCAATTGAATAATCAGTGAGCTTACCGTATCGCGCTACGGTCAGGCAAACAAATCAGACTCTTTTTGACCAACCATCGCTACGCGCTTTACCGCATCGACATAATAGGCGGATTCACGCAGGCCGACCATGTCATGCGGGTGGTGCCCACCATGCATGCGCGCCAGACGGGCGATACTTTGTGCCGAGATTTTCCAATCAAGGTTGGCCAATAGCTCATCGGCCAAATCGGGGCGATTACACAGCAACACCATATCGCAGCCCGCATGCAATGCTGCCAAAGTGCGCGCAGTGACATCACCTGCTACTGTTGCGCCCTCCATACTGAGGTCATCACTAAAAATCACGCCATTAAAGCCCAAGCGCTCGCGCAACACCTTCTGCAACCAGCGTGGTGAAAAGCCTGCCGGTTTCTCATCCACTTTCGGGTAAATCACATGTGCTGGCATTACTGCATGCAAGCCCTCGTCTATCATACGCACAAACGGCTGCATATCATTCTGTGCAATCTGATCAAACTCGCGTTCATCCACCGGAATACTCACATGCGAATCTGCCACCACAAAGCCATGGCCAGGAAAATGTTTACCCACCGCCGCCATGCCCGCTTTTTTCAGGCCTAACATCAAACTAAACGCCAGCTCGTTAATCGCCTGCGGGTCTTTATGAAACGCGCGGTCGCCAATCACCAGGCTATCGCCATAATCCATATCGAGTACCGGCGTAAAACTAAAATCCACGCCATGCGCACGCAACTCAGCGCCCAGCACATAGCCCGCCTCCACCGCCAACTCTTTTGCTTTACGCGGATTTTCATCCCAAATATGGCCAAACTCACGCATGGGCGGAATCTTGGTAAAGCCTTCCCTAAAACGCTGCACACGCCCGCCTTCGTGATCTACCGCAATCAACAACGGTGGCTGCCGCACCGCATGTATGCTTGTCGTGAGCGCTTTCAATTGCGCACAACTCTCAAAATTGCGCGCAAACAAAATTACCCCACCGACCAGCGGATGTTGCAAACGGCGGATATCATCGGCGGTGAGTTCCTTGCCAACGACATCCAGCATGACGGGACCTAAAGACATTCGTGCTTCCTTTAATGCTTAATTAACGTGATTTTAAACGATAAAGACTAGTTGTTTCTTTAACGCGTGCCGCGAATAATGGATCTTGATCATCTCGCGCTTTGCCATGTTTAGGCTGCGTGTCCAAACGTTCCACAATATCTAACCCGGCCTCGGCAATCCAGCTTGCCAGTTCGCCGGGTTGGCGCAAACCGATATGTTCAGCCAAGTCTGACATCACCAGCCAGGCTTCACCACTGGCGTTTAAATGCGCTTTCAGGCCATTTAAAAACCCTTTAAGCATCTGGCTATCAGGGTCATAAATCGCATGCTCAATAGCCGCGTTGGCTTTGGCCGGTAGCCAGGGCGGGTTACACACAATCAGATCAGCCTGGCCTTCAGGGAACAAATCGGCTTGCAAGACTTGAATATTAGGCTGCATATTTAAACGCTGTACGTTTTCAGTGGCACAAGCCAATGCACGCGGCTGATTATCCGTGGCAACCACTTGCTTGATGCCACGCGCCACCAGGATCGCCGCAATCACGCCAGTGCCGGTGCCAATATCCCAGGCCACTTGCGGATTATTCAGGGGCACTTGATCCACCAGCTCAAGATATTCACCACGTACAGGTGAATAAACACCGTAATGGGCGTGGATATTGGCATTAAGCGCATGAATGGGCACGCCCTTTTTGCGCCATTCGTGCGCGCCCACCATGCCTAACAATTCGCGCAATGAGAGCACCAACCTGGCGGGTAATTTATCCGTTTTCTCATCCATAATCAGCGCGCCTTGCACGGCCGCTTTCACCTCAGGCGCACGTGGCAACTCACATTGACCATATTTCAGCTCAATCAGAATTTTGTTAGTGATATTGGCACGGCCAATCTGACGGGCGCGGTGCTGGTGAAACGCTTCCAGCATGGTCGCGGCCGGTTTGATCGGTTTGCGGTCTACCCGACGGGTGATGGCTTGCAATAGTTGCTTGGCGTTTTGAAAATCACCGCGATAAAGCAACGCCGTCCCTTCACAAGCCAAGCGATAGGCTTCATCGGCCTTGGTTGTATCATCAGCGATGACCACGGCTTTAGGCGGCACGTTGCCGACCTCAGACTGCCAGTCAGCGGTTTGTGTTTTGTTTTTTTCGTACCAGTTAATATGGGTCAATGGATGTCCGATAGTTGAAAATGTGTTGATAAAGTATTGATGTCACAATTAGAGTTTAAACGGGTTAAAGTCAGTGTGGCTGTCATAGTAGTCTTCGTTCTCAGCGCGCTTGAGAAAGGCGACAATTTTGTAAGTGACCGGGGTAAACGCCACTTCGACCAGTACTTTGGCGGTAAATTGCGCCAGTATGATTTGCGGCATCATGGCATCTGGGAACTCGCCCGAGCCATAAAAGGCCAGCGGAAAAAACAACATCGTATCCACCGCTTCGCCAAAAATCGTCGAGCCTATGGTACGGCTCCATAACCAGCGGCCTTGCGTCAGAACTTTCATTTTGGCCATCACGAATGCATTAACAAACTCACCCGCCACAAACGACACCAGTGAGGCAATGGCAATGCGCGCGGTGGCGCCAAACACAGACTGATACGCTGCCTGATCATGCCACTCTGGCGCCGGTGGCAATACCACAATCACCCAAGCCATAAAGCTGGCAAAAGCCAGGCAGATAAAACCGGTCCAGATCACGCGGCGCGAGGCTGCATACCCATACACCTCGGTTAAAATATCGCCAAAAATAAAACTGATTGGGAAAAACATAATGCCCGCGCCGAAGGTTAATGCGCCTAATAGCGGCGCATGAATCTCGGTAATCTTGCCGGGGCCGATAATGTTAGAGCAAACCAGCACCACGGCAAATGCCGCCATGATCAGGTCGTAATAGCGATACTGTTTTTTCATGCGTCCACTTTCCTCATCATCTCGCTTCACTACGCACATCCAGCCGATCACGCAGCACATCGCCACCGAGGTTAATGGCCAGAATCAGGCTCATCATGCATGCGCCAACGGAAAGCACATAATGTGGCGCCACCAGCATAAAGCGCACAGCATCCCGCAACATGGCGCCCCATGAGGCATTTGGCGCCTGTATGCCCAAACCAAGAAACGACAATGACGCTTCGGCGATCATCACACTGGCCATGCTGTAAGCGGCTTCAACCAGCAAAATTGAAACAAGCAGCGGAAAAATATGCAATAGCATGACGCGCAAACTACTGGCACCGAGTGACTCAGCGGCCAACACGTGTAAACGCTGGCGTAGTGCCAGTGACTGGCCACGCGACAAACGGGCATAAGTGACCCAGCCGGTTAAACAAAGTGCAAGAATCAGGTTGCTGATACCCGCACCCAGAACCGCGGCAAACGCAATTGCCAGCAACATGCCAGGAAAAGCGAGAAAAATATTGGTCAACTGCATCAGTGCGGCATCCAGCTTGCCGCCTTTATAACCGGCCACCAAGCCAATGCTTAAGCCAATAATCATGGTCACCACGGTCACAATTAGCGTGACCATTACAGACACCTCTACGCCACGAATCACGCGCGCCAGAATATCGCGCCCCAAATCATCGGTGCCCAGCCAGTGTTGCAGGCTGGGCCATTGCAAAATGGCGTTGAGGTCAATCTGGTTGGGATTTAAACCCACAACATGGCCCACCACCACCACACACAACCAAAAACCCAAGGTCAGCAAACAAAACGCTTTCATGCCGCGCCTCGTGTGCGCGGATCCAGCCAGTGATAAACCAGGTCAGTCACCTGATTAATCAGCACATAACTCACAGCCACCACCAGCACACAAGCTTGTGTCACCGGGTAATCACGTTTTTCTATACTGTCTACCAACAAACGGCCAATCCCGTTCCAGCTAAAAATGGTTTCGGTGATCACAGCGCCTGCCAAAAGGCTACCCATTTGCAAGCCAACAATGGTAACCAAAGGTAACAAAGCCGCCCGCAAGGCATGCTTGAGTAACACTTGCCGCTCGCTGAGACCTTTGGCACGGGCGGTACGAATATAATCCTCACTCAACACCTCTAGCAGGCTGGTGCGCGTCATGCGGGTCAAAATGGCGCTTAAACCCAAGCCTAGTGTCAATGCAGGCAAGAGGATAGCAGCCGGACTGGACATGCCACTCACAGGCAACCAGCCCAGCCAGACCGCGAACACCAGCATCAGCACCGGCCCTAGCCAAAAGGCAGGCATGGCCGCCAGGCGGATGCTAAACATGGTAATCATCACGTCTTGCCAATGCCCGGCTTTGAGCGCAGACCAGATACCCAGCGGGATGCCAAGTGACACCCCAATGGCAAGCGCAACCACAGCCAGTAACAAAGTGGCCGGGTAGGTTTGCCACAATAACTGCGAGATAGGCGTTTGCGTGTGAATAGAGGCGCCAAAATCGCCTTGCAGCACATGCAACAGGTATTGACCAAACTGCACTGGCAAGGGCTGGTCCAGCCCCAGTTGCGCCTTGAGTGCGATGCGATCCGTCACACTGGCTGATTCACCCAGCATGACATCGACCGGATCGCCTGGCACCAGATGCAACAAGGCAAAGGTCAGGCACAGCACCCCAAACACCACCGGCAACAATGTGGCAAAACGCTTAATCATCCGCCGCGCAAATATTAACGCTGGTGCCCACGGGCACCTGGTCGAACAACTCGATTAGGTCCACATTACGCATGCGCACACAGCCATGCGAACCAGGTACGCCCAGCTCGGTTGCGTCCGGCGTACCGTGGATATAAATATAGCGCTGCATGGTATCCACATTTCCCAGACGATTTTTGCCTGGCTCGCTGCCGCTTAGCCACAAAATGCGGGTTAATATCCAGTCACGGTCAGGAAAAGCTTGCTTCAAGGCAGGGGTAAACACCTCCCCGGTTGGCCGACGCCCGACGAATACCGTGTTTTCAGCCGCCCCGGCGCCGATTTTGGCGCGCACAATGTGCGCGCCCAGCGGCGTACAGCCACTGTTTTTAATATTACCAACGCCATTGGCTGCCGTAGACACGGCATAACGGGTCACTAACCCGCCATTGTCATCAAACAATGTCAGCGTTTGCGCAGGGATAAAAATCTCAATATGCATAACCATTATTCTAAGCGATTTGCCCGTGATAGACGGAGATTTGATGCAACACGCGATCAGTCAGTATAAATTCCATTAAAATCCCGATTACCTTCATTCATGACTTGCATTTGAGCGCCACCATGCCCCATCACGAATTACATTTTTTACAACGTAGCGGCTGGTTGCGCGCGGCCGTACTGGGCGCCAACGATGGCATTATTTCTACCGCCAGCCTGCTCATGGGCGTGGCTGCCGCCGGTGCAAGCCACCAGGCTTTACTGATGACCGGCGTCGCAGGGTTAGTGGCTGGCGCACTGTCTATGGCGGCGGGTGAATATGTGTCAGTGAGTGCGCAAACCGACATAGAACAGGCTGACCTGGCGCGTGAAGCCGAAGAGTTAAAGCAAAATCCCGAGAGTGAGTTACGTGAGTTGACCGGTATTTATATCCAGCGCGGCTTATCCCCCGAATTAGCCACACAGGTTGCGCGGGCCTTATCGCAACATGATTCTCTCGCCGCACATGCGCGCGACGAACTCGGTTTGCATGACAGCCAACAAACGCAACCACTACAAGCGGCACTGGCGTCAGCATTAGCCTTTGCCAGTGGCGCGGTACTGCCACTGATCACGGCCTGGCTGTCACCGCATGCACAGGCACAAGCCTGGCTCACAGCGAGCACGCTGCCCTTTTTAGCATTGCTAGGCATTGTTGCTGCCCGCACCGGCGGTGCCAGCATCGCAAAAAGTGTGAGCCGTGTCGTGTTATGGGGCGCATTGGCGATGGCGGCCACCGCACTGATCGGTCACTGGTTTGGCATTAACCCGTGAAGGCGTCTCAACAGCTAGTTGTTGGCTGGGTTAAACACCACTTGCACTAATCCATCCAGGTTGCCGTCTGGCATGGGCTGATAATCGGCAATCGTCTCTCGATAAGCAACGAACTGGCCCTCATACCAGAGCGGGATCACCGGCAGTTGGCTATGAATGCGTTGCGTGACGGCAGGCCAATCTTCTTTTTGCAACAACTGGTCCAGCACACCATCTTGATAGCGGCCACGGTTAAAGCCTTGCGGCGGCAAGCTGTTAGACGCGAAGACCTTGCTGTAAATTTCAGGGGTTTTAATGCCGACCCAGGTCAAGCCATAGAGCTGAAAGTTACCTTTTTGCACATCGGCAAAAAAAGTGCCCCAATCCAGGCTCTTGATTTGCAGGTCTATGCCCGCCTCTTGCATTTGCGCTTGTAAAATCGTCGCCAGCCGCACGCGTTGCGGATCGGTACTGGTTTTATAAATGAGCGTGAGCGGTAGTTTAATGCCTGCCGACTGCAACAACTGCCTGGCCAGCGCCGGTTGATAAGCATAAGGCTGCAAGCCAGCGTTACCGGCATAATGCTCTGGTGGCAAAATGGCACTGGCCTGGCGGCTATGGCTCACCATGACCTTATCAATAATCGCTTGCACATCAACCGCGTGGGCAATGGCGCGCCTCACCCGCACATCGCGCAGAAAATCTGCCTGCACATTGAGGCCAAGATAAGAATAGTTGGCGCCAACGCCCGTTTTCACCCGAATATTAGGTTGTTTTTGCAGGTACTTGACCAGCTCAGGCGGCAAGTCGCCCTGAATCAGGTCAGCTTCGCCGCGTTTGAGTTTGAGTACCCGCACATTGGGATCTTTCACTTCTTCAAAGCGAATCTTAAGGCCATCACTCAAGCGCTGCAGTTGCAATGCCGACTGCCAGTGATCCAGCTTAAACGGGCCGCTACCCACCGGGGCATGGCCAAAATCATGGTCGATTGCAATCAGGCGTGCAGGCAAAATGCCCACCATTAATCGCGCGGCAAAGTGCGGATCAGGGCGGCTGAGCTCAAAATCAATGGTGTTGGCATCCAGCGTCGTCATCTGCTTGATATGCTTGAACTCGGCCGTATGCGGCGAGTCTTTCAGTTGCAGCAGGCTATCGTAGGTGGCTTTCACATCAGCCGCGGTTAATGGCTGGCCATCGTGGAATGTCGCAGATTGAGACAACTGAAAGCGGTAGTGTGTCGCATCCAGCATTTGCCATGTGGCCAAACCCGGCACTTCACGCGAACGACTATCAAACTCGACCAGGCGCTGATAAATCAAGCGATTCATGCGCTCAGAAGCAGCATCAGTGGCATAGCGCGGATCGAGGTTTACCGGTGCCTGCGCAACGGCAAACACCAGCGAACGCGGTTCATTGGACGGCTCGCATCCACTCAAAGCGCAAACCAACAACAAACCGGGCAATAGCCGGCGCAACATGCTGGCCGTCACGTTAAATCTTCTCAAACAGGGCAATAGACTCCACATGCGCCGTGTGCGGAAACATGTTCATCACACCCGCGGCAGCTAAACGATAGCCTTTTGTCTGGGTCAAAATAGCCGCATCACGTGCCAGGGTGGATGGATTGCACGAAACATAGACAATACGCGAAGGTGCATGGCTAGACGTTGTATCGCCTGCATCTGGTAGCGCTTTGATCAACTCAATGGCGCCATCACGTGGCGGGTCTACCAGCCACTTATCAAACGCACCTAGCGCTTGCAAGGCGTCCGCAGTCATATCAAACAAGTCAGACTCTGCAAACTCTACATTGCTCACACCGTTTAACGCGGCATTTTCCAGCGCACGTTTCACCAGTGCTTGCGAGCCCTCAACGCCATACACGCTGGCACCACTACGCGCAATCGGCAATGTAAAATTGCCCAGGCCACAAAAGAAGTCAGCAATGCGCTCACCAGCTTGCGGCTGTAGCAACTGCAAGGCACGACGAATCATGACACGGTTAATCGCCGGATTGACCTGGGTAAACTCAATCGGGCTAAACGGATATTGCAGGTTAAACTCGGGCAAACTGTAGTGCAGCTTGTCGCCATGGGTGAACAATGGCTTCACCGTATCCGGGCCCTTGGTTTGTGTCCACACCTGGGCGCCATGCGTGTTTTCAAAAGCCTGAAACAATGCCACATCGGCGTCGGTCAGTGCCTCCATAATACGAAACACCAGCACTGTGGCGTCTTCACCTACGGCCAGCTCAATTTGCGGCAGTGCCTGCTTGATCGACAACTGGCCAATCAATGCTTTCAACGGCACAATCAGGTCAGACACCGGCTGCGTGAGGACCTCACAGCTATCCATTGCGGTGACATAGCTGGTGCCTTTTTCGTTAAAGCCAACCAGCACACCGCCTTTTTTCTCGACGTAGCGTACCCGCAAGCGGGCTTTGTGGCGATAATGCCACGGCGTGCCCTGAATCGGCGGCAGGATTTTATCAGCACGGACACGGCCAATGTGCCACAAATCGGCCTCCAGCATGCGCTGCTTGGCCGCTACTTGTGCCGAAAACTCCAGATGCTGCATGGCACAACCACCACAGGTGCCAAAATAAGCACAGCCCGGCGTCACACGCTGGCTGGACTGCTTGATCACCTCTAGCGTGGTTGCCAGCTCATAGGTCGCCTTGGCGTGATGCGAGACAAACTTCACCTCTTCAAAAGGTAAGGCGCCTTCAATAAAAATAACCTTGCCATCGACATGGGTCACACCGCGACCTTCCTGGTCGAGCGATTCAATGGTGGCAATGCGGGGAGTCTGCGCTGCCCTGGCGGCAGACGACAGGTTGGAAGATCTTTGACGGTTGTTTCTCATAGCCTGTCATTTTACCTGATTTGGGCATACAATCATCCAGCAAACCAATCAAAATAAGGATTCCATGATGCTCAAACAATGGCGCTTAACCACAGTACTGGTGGTCGCACTTTCTTCATCGTCTTTTTGCCTGGCCGACGAAGTGGCTATTCAGCAAGAGGCTCACGGCGTGGATTATGTCACTGGTGGTATCGGCTCAGAAGAGGTTGACGCCATGGAGTCGTTTAAAAAACAGTTTAATTTATACTTTTTGTTTTCTGAAGGTAAAGCTGGCCGTGTGATTGACGACGTCAACCTGAGCATTCTTGATAGCAAAAACCAAACCGTGTTTGCACTGGAACATGCCGCGCCCAGACTGCTACTCAACTTGCCATCGGGCAAATATCAGGCGGTGGCCAGTTACCTCGGTAGCGAGCAACGCTATCGTTTCACGCACGATGCTAAAAAACATCAACGTGTGATATTAAACTGGAAAAACAAGATTGATGAAGATACGGTAGAACCGGTGGCTGAGGATGCTGCAGACACTGAAGCACCAGCCACTGAGACGCCTTAACAAATATTTTGCCGCAGATAAACGCGGATTAACGCAGATCATAAAAACGTTTTAAAACTATTTTTGATGTTATCGGCGTTAATCCGCGTTTATCTGCGGCAATAAATTAAGTTTTTTAGAAACCTCAAGCCCAGGCGGCCAAAAACTGCTGCCAATGTTCTCCGCTGTAGCCAGATAGAGTCTCGCGTACCAACTGAATTTCAGCCGCATAGTTAGCCTCATTCAAGTGGCCACGCATTTTAAGAAAACGCAAATACACCAGATGCGTGTTGGCGACATCGGTTTCGCAATAATCACGGATCGCCTTTACTTCACCATTCAAATACGCCTGCCACACTTTGCTGCCATCCATACCCAGTTTGCCTGGAAAGCCACATAGCTGCGCCATTTGATCCAGCGGCGCATTGGCGCGTCCGCTATACATGGCCAGCACATCCATCAAGTCTAAATGGCGCATGTGATAACGGCTGATGTAGTTATTCCATTTAAAGTCTTTATCGTCTTCGCCTAAGTCCCAATAACGTGGTGCGGCGATGCCGTGCACCATGGCGCGATAATGCAATACCGGTAAATCAAAGCCGGCGCCATTCCAGCTCACGAGGTTGGGCGTATATTTTTCAATGCCATCAAAAAAGCGCTGGATAATTTCGGCTTCACTCGACTGCTCGTCGCCCAATGTCCAAACGCGAAACTGGCTACCTTCGCGCAAAGCACAAGAAATCGCGCATATGCGCTGTAAATGATGGGGCAAAAAGTCGGTGCCATTGTGCTGGCGGCGCTGGTGAAAGGCGATATTGGCCACGTCAGCATCGCTCAAACTGGCAGGCAGGTCATGTAACTGACGAATCCCGTCCACATCAGGGATGGTTTCAATATCAAACACCAAACTTAGCATGGCAACACCTGTAAAAAAATTGTTTTTTAAAATAGCACAGCGCCCATGCTTACACCAGAAAACCTTACTTTCAGGTGCATGTTGTACAAAAAGCTGATCGTTTGTATCAATTGATACAATTGAAGGTCATTTGTATCAATTGATACATTTAAATAACTGATTTATAAAGACTTTTTGTGTTTTTTCAAGCAATCAAAAAACCTAACTCCGCTTTAATCTGACACTGTTCAGTCAACACGATGCATGGTCAACGCACCTTTTGCATCAGCCCTGAACCTTTACAATTTACGGAGTACATCATGACATCTATCAGTTCACTCAGCAGTAGCAGTGCGATTCAATCATTTTCGCAGGTCGGCCAACGCAGCGGCATGCAACCACCGCCACCACCGCCCGATGGCGAGGGTCAAGGCAAAGATGGCGGCGGTTTGCTTGGAGCCATTGACTCGGCATTAAAAAGTGCGGGCATTGAAGGCGGCCTGGAATCTATATTTGGCCAGTCTGGCACTAGCAGTACAACGAGTAGCACGGACAGCACAGACACTAGCACAAGCAGCGATAGCACGACCGATGCAGCCAGTGCACTGAATAGTTTTTTACAAAACCTGATTAGTGCCTTGCAGTCTCAGGGCACAACAGACACCAGCAGCACAGAAAGTAGTGATAGTGCAACTGAAGCGAGTGCGACCCAGGGCATGCCACCACCACCGCCTTATGGTGGGAATGGCATGGAGTCTAAATTGCAAAGCCTGATTTCTTCGTTGAGTAATGGCAGCACGAGCGATAGCACTGACACCAGTTCGGACAGCAGCGACAGCGACCTGCAAAGCAGCTTTCAATCGCTGGTGAGCTCGTTAGGTGGTAACAGCGACAACGCCAGCCTGAGTGGATTTTTACAAGCGCTGTCTGGCAGCATGCAACACCGCGGCCCGGCAGGCAATGTGGTGAGTACCACGGCCTAGACCGTTACCTACGTGACACGCAAGACTGAAAAGCAACTACCACTTTAACCAGTGGTAGTTGCTACATTCAGCAAGCTAATCAGGCAAACTCCAGCTGCATAATATCTGTGTCAGCATCTTCTTGCAGCCACTCGGCGGGCGCTTTATGCAAACGGATAGGCGCATTCATCTCTTCACCGTCAAACGTCAAAATGGCATAGCTAATGTCTTGTGGCGCTTCGATTGGTGTGAACTTGGCAAAACCGAAATCGGCATTACGCATCACCTGCCAGGCTCCTGAGGGTTCTGCATATTCTGCTTTGGCAAAGTAGTGTGCAATTTGCCTGTCAGTCGCCGCCTTGAGCGCGCAGTCATTCTCGCGCGACATCACAGACCAGCGATAATCCAGGCCATCGGCAATCGGCTGCAATTGCATCAGATACCAATGCACGTTTTCACGTGCCAGCTGTATCAGAGATCGCACACGACCAGTATGATGATTCAGAATGTAATAAATCCCCACATCCTGCTGATGAATATTTTCACCCAAGCGAGGGAGAACGAAAAGATTAGTTGCCACAGCGGACCCCTTTCATCGAAACATACACTTTGATTGTATGCAATGAACATGCCTGAAACTGAAAGCCGATACTTTTACTACGCTATTCATCAAATTGCCATGACAGGCAATGATCACGCCCCTGGCAGCATACACACCGTTTTAATCTAGCCTGAATCAGCCAAGCTGTTGTTTCGCCTGCCTATTTAGGCAGCCATCGCCCATCCCGCTGCACAAACCAGCCGGTTTGCGCTTTATCAATCCAGCGCTGGGCAAACGTGCGCTGAATTTCGCCCTCCCACTCAGAGTGACCATTTGCGGCAGCGATGCCTTGGTATAACTGGGTGCGATCAGCATTTTCGTCCTTGACCAGCGCAGCTAACGCACTACGTTGGGACAGTGGCACCAAACCGGCCTCTTTTACTGCAACAAAGCCGTCTGCCGTCAATCCCACCGCACCCGATTGATAATGCGGCAACAGTTGCCTGTGACGGCTTTGCATACTGGCTTTCACCGCGGCAACCGCAGGCGTGTTTACATCGAGGTCGGCTGCCGCATGGGCGGGTAATATAAGCACGGCACTCAAACAAAAACCGAATAACACAGACTTTAAAATAGCATAGCCATGGCGCAGACATAATAGCAACCAGCCACACAAGTTATACAAACGTTTCAGACACTGGGTCATGGTGATGGCTCCTGATTCACTGAAGGCGCAGCCGGGGTGGTAGCAGGTGCAGTATGCTGATCCGCCGCCGGGTTTTGTCCGGCAGGCATCTGCCAGATTTCGTCTATCACTTTATCTGCAGCTTTTTCGGCGGCAGCGGCCGGAAAGTAGATATTAATAGTGACGCAAGCGCTGAGACTAGTGGCTGCCAGCGCCAGCGCCCCTGTACGCACCCAGTGCACGCATGCATGCTGTTTGATCAAAGTCAGGTTCAATCCGAGTCCTTTCTGACACCCTATTGGCACTTTATATTGATTAAAGTTTAATCAATGATGATTTTACTATTGCTATCGGTGACGCGTTGCATGCGCCCCAACACATCTTTCCAACTGACATATTGTGTATAGCCATTCACGTTGACCGAAGGCGCGCCTTTGCCTTTTACAATCACAAACCCGTCCGGCAGTTGCTCAACGCCACCCATTTTGCAAATATCGCCGCGCAATTCACAACTGAGGCCAATTTTTTCATAGCCAAATTCTTTAAAAAATCGCAAAAAGGTACGTTGCAATGCGGCTGCAGTGCCCTCGCCGCCCAAGGCAGTAATATTTTCTACCGCGCGCTGCGAAATTTTCTTTTCAAATGGGCCGTCCGCAGTACGCACCGAGGCATTCATAGAGATGGGTTTCCAGTTTTGCAACCGCAAATGCTTGATATCGCCCTCCAGCTTGCCACTGATAGAGCCAAAGTTAAATGTGCGTGTGACTTCACCCAGGTCAATCTCGCGCATGGTGAAATTGGCGTGTAACTTGGGCACTGCGCCCAACGGGTCATCAATATCCAGATCAGACATCCCGACCATGCCATTAAACAATTTAAATTGCATATCACCCATCATTCGTAACTCATGGTTGGCATAAGTCACTAACGGAATCGTGCCCGCAATCTGGCCACGCATGGTAGGCCAATCCAGCGCCTGACTAAAACTGGTCATGCTAATCGGCTGTAAATCCATTTTGACATGCCAGACCATGCTTTGATTAATCCAGGCGGCAGAAATATCCTGAAAATCTAGCCCGCCATCCAAAATCGGCAACTGTAAACGCGGCGCCGTAATCGAAAACCGGTTGACCTCAGCTTGCCAACGGGTTGCGCCCAGCGGAATTTTTAAAATGTGCCCTGACTGGTAACCCATGGTAATTTGCTGGGGATGGTCGTAATCCCACGGAATATCGGCATTAAAGTGGGTAAAGCCAAACTTGCCCAGCTGGTCTTCGACGCTGGCGTCAGTAATGTTGAGATGAAACTTCAGTGGCTGCAAGCCTTTGGCTTCAAACGACCAGTCGGCCTTGCCGGAGACATTTAAATGGCCAAACGCCGAGTGCGGAATCAGTGGCTGGATAAACGCCTGGTAAACACCTTTAAAATCGACCTCTTTGGCATCGACCTTTAAAAACTCAAATTGTTTACTGATGAGATTGATGCGGCTTTGGCTATGCAGGGTGCCTACGCCTTGCAACTCCAGCGTGGCCTGTTCAATATCAACCGTGGGCTCATGGTAAAAGCCACGAATCTCAAACCGCTTGTTGCCTTCAGCAAAGTAAAATGGTTGCCAGAACAACTCGCCCTGCTGCCACTGAAACACACCCTGCCAACGCCAGCCACCGGCTTGTTCGTGCGCAGCCAAATTGACTTTACCCGTGAGTTTATCGCCTGCATGCAAGCCAGCCGCATCACTAAATTTGGCCTCACGCACCGCTAATTCAACATCGACCCCTCTGGCAGCCGGGCCAGTGTTATCCTGCACTTTCCAGGTGGGGGTCACCAGTACATTAAATGGCACATGCGAGCGCACATCGTGATACAAACCATCTTCACAATGCCAGGTTTGCACCGCTGCCTGCGCTGGCACCTGGCAGTTCAAATGAAATGTGCCCCACACCTCATCTTGCAGTGCCTTCACTTCGGCATCAAAAGACAACGTAGGCTGACGCGTTTGTGGCGAGTGAGTGTTGGCGCCGTAATCGAGAAAAATTTTAGGGTGACGCACCTGATAAGGGGGCATCTGTAATTGGTCAGACGTAATCAGCGCTGTTGGCCTGGCGCTCATATCCAGCATGATATTAGGCTTATCTAATTTGGCATCGCCGATTTGCAGGCGCTCGGCATGCACTTGCACCTGCTGTTTGCTATGTAAATTGACTACCGCATGCGGCTTATCAAGCTGAAAAAGATCGCTGGTGATGCTGTCTGCACTGAGGCTGATTTCGGTCATGGCGCTCAGTTGCGCCGACCAAAACAAAAGCATCAGCCCGCAGATGCGCATCAGTCTGGAAACACCCCGGTAGATAAATAGCGGTCACCGCGGTCGCAGACAATCGCCACAATCACGGCATCGTTGACTTGTTTGGACAGTTGCAAGGCAGTATATAAAGCGCCGCCACTCGAAATGCCCGCAAAAATACCTTCTTGGTTGGCCAGCTTGCGCGTGGTGTCTTCAGCCTGTTGTTGACTGACATAACGCAACTCATCAATGCGTTTGGCCTCAAAAATAGACGGCATATAGGCTTCTGGCCATTTGCGTATGCCAGGAATTTGCGCGCCCTCTTCAGGCTGCACACCGATGATTTGTATCTCAGGATTTTGCTCCTTGAGATAGCGCGACGTGCCCATAATGGTGCCTGTTGTACCCATGCTGGAGACAAAATGCGTGACTTTTCCTGCAGTATCACGCCAAATCTCAGGCCCGGTGCCTTCATAATGGGCCAACGGATTATCCATATTGCCAAACTGGTCGAGCACGATGCCCTCGCCTTCGGCTTGCAACTTGAGCGCCACATCGCGTGCCAGCTCCATGCTACCTTCTTTAGGCGTTAACACCAGCTCAGCACCATAAGCTTTCATGCTTTGGCGACGCTCAATAGACTGATTCTCAGGCATCACCAACACCATTTTGTAACCGCGCATGGCAGCCACCATGGCCAGCGCAATCCCGGTATTGCCACTGGTCGCCTCAATCAAGGTATCACCAGGTTTGATTTGGCCACGTGCTTCCGCGCGCAAAATCATGCTGTAAGCAGGCCTGTCTTTCACCGAGCCAGCCGGGTTATTGCCCTCAAGCTTGAGCAAAATAGTATTGCTCGGATTAGGGTTCATGCGTTGTAAAGCGACCAGTGGCGTATTGCCAACAAAGTCATCCAAAGTTTTGTATGGTTTCATAACAGACCGATGTGTGTTGTTTTCCAGATGGAACGGGGGCAGATGCCCCAAATATTCTGAATTTAAACGATTAAAATTAATACACGCAATGCTTAATATATGTAAAATTCCAGTGTCGTTCCTGATTTAGCTGGTGAAGTACTGATTTTACATAAACTGCCTGCATCGCAAAAACAATAATTACCAAGGAAACCGGATGTTCAAGAAGTGGATTAGCCAAGCGCTTGTCGTCATGTTGCGTCCGATCAAGCTTTTTCCAGAGCTCAGCGAAGCTGATAACGTCCGCTATAAAGTCGTTTTTCTCAATAATGTGTTTGCGTTCTCCGGCATTGTATCGCTGTCCATGGGGATTATCCGCTGGAACCTGCAACCTTTTATTGGCCGGGTAGACTTAGTCTCAGCCTTTCTGGCGTTTGGTTTGTTGTGGGTGCTCTATCGCTACCAGAAAAACATTGAGTTAATTGCCAGCATTGCCTTATGGCTTTGTTTTATGCAATTTTTAACCGTGTTTTTTATGGGCATGGGCACCACCACCCGCAGTGCTCTCTTGTTACTCATCCTGGCAGCCGCGTTTTACCTCAAAGGCCGCGTGGCCGGCTACTACATGCTGGCGACCTTGCTGCTATTGGTGATCAGCAACCATGTGATTGGCATTTTTCCGTCCGAATATAGCAACCTGGATATTCTCAGCCTGTGCTTTTACCTGCTGGCGCAGTTTTTTATTATTCGCAATTACGAGTGCCTGCGTGAGTCACAAACCAGCCACTTAAAAGCGCTGAATACCGACCTCGAAGCCCTGGTTAAACAACGCACCGAGCAATTGGCTGCCGCCAACACTGCCCTAGAGATCGAAAAAGAAAACCTTAAAACGCTTTCTAGCACTGACCATTTAACCGGCCTCAGTAACCGCCACCACTTTGAAACCGTGTTTGCTGAACACTCCCCCCCTGTCACGCGCAGAAAAATTTCTGACGCCCTGATTTTGATAGACATCGACCACTTTAAAAAAATCAATGATACCCACGGCCATATATTGGGCGATGTCGTCATCAAAGCCGTGGCAAGCTGCATCAAAAAGCATAGTCGTATTTCAGACATTACTGTGCGCTGGGGCGGCGATGAACTGATTATTTACGCACCACGCACAACCCTCAAGCAAGCCACGCAACTGGCAGAAAAAGTGCGTCATCAGATCAACGCCATGCACCTGGCTGGCGTGGGCAACATCACCATTAGTGCGGGTGTTGCTGTGCTACATGCTGGTGACAATCTGTCGCAACTATTGCAACGCGCAGACCAGGCGCTGTACGAAGCCAAGCAAGCTGGCCGTAACAGCGTGTATGCCGCCGCCGCGCTAGACTAAGTCACCGCAATTAGATATCTTTCAACCCTTCTGTCGTTTTTGTATTACTCATCATGCTTAAGTGTTCTGCCGCTGCGTTTGTACTTGCCTGTTTGTCCGCTCTACTCAGCCCCATCGCCCATGCCGAACAATGGCAAACCGTGCCAGGCCGCGAAAAGTTTCTCACCGTTGCGGTCGACCTCGATTCACTGCAAGTTGGCCAGCACGACGACATGGTGTATTTCAAGCTAAGGGCAGACGACCATGACGACACGATTGCCACCCGGTTTGTACAAGCCTCTTGCAGTGAGTTTTCGTTAGAAGTTGAGCGCGAAACCGTGTTTCATCAAGCCAGCCAGACATCAGAAAGCATGGACTGGAAAAACAATCACGCTCTGGCAAGCCACCCGGCATTTGCCCAGGCCCGATTATCGTTTTGGGGTGTGACGCAAGCCTACGGCCAAGCCATTGCGTTGGCGTGTCGACGCGTGGGTAATCATTCGCCAGAGCGGCTGCACATTATGCAAGCCGAAAACTGCGCGCCTGCTAATCCTTTACGCAAAGTCGCCTGCGCCAGCCACGCCAGTTGGCGCGCCAACTACAAATTGTATTTTTCGCGCTCACATGACGTGATTCATAACTGCGGCATTTCAGAAGAGCGCATGACCAAACAAGCGGCCTGGCTGCTCAAGGGTGTGATGCGTTGCCAAACAGAAAGCTGCGGCAACGAGATTCTCGAAGACTGGATCCACAAACGCGGGCAAGACATTGCCAATGTGATTCACATGCAAAAAGCAGACAGCACATGGCACGCAACCTCACAACCCGCGCCGCTATGCCAATCGCTCAACCAGGCCGACCAGGCCATTGCCAGCTTGCAAACCGAAGAGATTTACGCCAAAGCCAAATACCTGGGCTGTTTAAAGCGCGAAACCGCCAAACTGCGCGCCGCCAATACGCCGCACGAAACACTGTCGCAACAAGCAGAGCAATTATGTGATGCGCCATTTAAAGAGTGGCATGAGGCGATCTCCAAACAATCGGCCATGTCAGACGTAACCGGTAGATAACAACCCTTAACGCTCAATTTCCAATCATCATGGCATACACCCTAGAAAACAGATTAGTGATAGGCGTCGCATCGAGTGCGATGTTTGATTTGTCAGACTCTGACGCAATCTTTAAAAGAGACGGTGAGGCGCTTTATCGCAAGTTCCAAGAGCGCAACCTTAACAACCCGCTGCCCAAAGGCATTGCATTTTCATTCATCAAACGGCTGCTCTCTCTAAATGACTTGAGCGCCCATCCAGATGACCCGCTGGTTGAAGTGATATTGCTATCAAAAAACGATCCTGATACAGGCCTTAGGGTCATGAAGTCTATAGAGCATTACAAGATCGGCATGACGAGAGCCATATTCATGCAAGGCCAAGCGCCGTACAAGTTTATTCCTGCACTCAACATATCCCTTTTTCTCTCGGGCAACAAAGACGATGTCGATTCTGCCATTCGCCTGAATATGCCTGCCGGCCATGTCATGAACTCAGCGGTGATTGATGACGAAGAGGATGCTGGATTACGCATTGCCTTCGACTTTGATGGTGTGCTGGTCGACGATGAGTCTGAAACAGTTTTTCAAGCCAGAAAAGACGTGAACGAATTCAAAGCGCACGAAGCGATGAATGTCATGCAACCTCATAATCCTGGCCCATTGCAGCAATTACTTGTGCGTGTTTCCTCCATTCAATTCGCCGAAGAAGAAAAGAAAAAACTGGATCCTTCTTACAAAAACCGTTTGAGAGTTTCGATTGTGACAGCGCGTGATGCGCCAGCACATGAACGCGCCATGAACACCCTAAAAAGTTGGGGCGTGATGGCGAATGACGCGTTCTTTCTGGGCGGCATTGAAAAAAGCAAAGTTCTTGCGGTATTAAGACCGCATATTTTCTTCGATGATCAATCCGGGCATTTAAAAACAGCTTCTGAAGTGGTGCCTTCAGTACATATTCCTTTTGGCGTGACGAATCAGAAAAAAACTTAAATAGACTGAGCACTTCACCTCAGTCTTTAAGCGCGTGCGCGAAACAAAAATACCGCATACGTGCCAAACAACACGAAACTGATCAAACCCAGTTGTGGCAAGGTCAGGCCGAGAAATGTCCAGTCGATCGCCGCGCAGTCACCAGTACCGCGAAATACCAGGGTCAGTGCTTTTTTGAGTGGGAAGTTTTCAAACATATAATCAAAACCGACGCCGCAGTCGGCAATGATCTCTTCTTTGTGCGCCTGCAACCACCAGTGACGAATGGCCACACCCGCGCCGCCGAGGGCGGTGAGCACTTCTACCAACGTGAGCGCAGCATGCAGCCATGACTTAGGTGAAACAAAGGCATGCGCCAAAAACAATACGCCCAGGCTCATGAATATAATGCGTTGCGAAATACACAACGGGCAAGGCTCGAGCTGATTCTGTACTTGTATGGTCAATGCCAGCGCCACAATTCCAAATGCGGCCAAAAAGCCTAATATATAGCCGCCACGACCCTTAAACCACTGACACATTGCCTACTCCTGCGCGTTGAATGAAGCTTAAATTGTAATAGATAACGCGCTTATGATACTGCCTGCGTGCACATCGTTCCCTGACTTTATGCATTCAACCCATTAAGAAGCCGCCTGCGTGCCGTTAGCCTGATACATGGCCGACTTTTGTTTGACTTCATGGTGTTTCTTTTTGTAATAATGCCCAATGCGTTTCACGTAGTCACGCGTTTCTGGGTAAGGTGGAATGCCCTGATGCCTCTGTACGGCATGTTCACCGGCGTTATACGCCGCCGCAACCAGCTCGACATCACCTTTAAAATAGCTGATCAGCCAGCGCAAATAAGACAAGCCACCTTTAATATTTTGTTCGGGATCATAGGCGTCCTTCACATGAAACCTGGCTTGCGTATCCGGCAACAACTGCATCAGGCCCTGTGCTTTTTTGCGCGAGGTGGCTTTAGGGTTAAAGCCAGACTCCACCGCAATCACCGCCATAGCAAAGTCAACATCGACGCCGTACACCGGCGCATGCTTTTTCACCAGTTGATAAATCGGGCCACGCTTGCGAAACAACACCTCCGCCGCAGAGTTACCTTGTTTGAGCATACAGGCGGGTAACACCGCCAGCTCGGCATTGCCAGGTTCGTTATCCAGCCACACTCTGGCATCGCGATGGCCTTGTATTGCGGCTAAGCTGAAAAAACGCGCTGCAATATCATGATTGACGGCCACGCCTTTGCCCGCGCTGTAAAACCAGCCCATGGCAAATTGCGCATCCGGGTCGCGCGACTCCCCGGCCAGCGTACAATAATGGGCATGCGCTTGCTCATAACTGGTCAGCCCAAGGGCATTTTTAGTACCTGCTGCCAGACTGACCTGCAATTTAATAAATTGTTTATAGGCCTCATTTCTGAGTGTGGACTGCTCGCGGCTAAAACCGGGCGCTGGCGCGTCAACCTGTGGGAGGTGTGTCGTTTCTACCAATGACCGAATCTCACTCGCAGGTGCTGTTTCAGTCGAGCGCTGGGGGTCACTTGATAATGGCTCAGCCAGTTCATCGGCAAGCTCTTCAGCATGGGTCACGTGCGGTAAAAGTGCCGCGCAGGCAAGCGCCACGCACCACCCAAACCATAAGCTGGTACGACGCGCCGCAGTGTGAGGAATGTTCAATTGCATTCGGATAAAAATATCTCCAGGCCTGGTTATATTTAATGACTCATTTACTGGCACAAAGTGCCAAGCCGCAGGTGAAAACGACGCAAAAAAGACTTCTGCCTGCCAACATTAGCTTAGGGGTTCACGCAAAAAACATAGCCAAACGGCAATCTGCTGTTGGATAATGCATGGCTATGACTAACCTGTTATCGACGCCTTTTAAGCAAATCTTGAATGTCAGCGACCTGACCCGGCTGACAAAAGAACTGCTGGAAACCAGCTTTCCACTGTTCTGGATCAGTGGCGAAATTTCCAATTTCACACGTGCCGCTAGCGGTCACTGGTATTTCTCGCTCAAGGATGATCGCGCCCAGGTACGTTGTGTGATGTTTAAAGGCCGTAACAGCCTGGTTGGCAGCATGCCACGTGAAGGTGACCTGATTGAAGCGCGTGCAACCGTCACCCTGTATGAAGCGCGCGGTGACTTTCAACTGACCATTGAGTTTATGCAACCGGCCGGCATGGGCAGGCTCTATGAAGCGTTTGAGCAATTAAAACAGCGCTTGCAAACCGAAGGTCTGTTTGACCTGTCGCGCAAAAAAGCCATTCCAGCCAGCCCGCAACGCATAGGCGTGGTGACCTCGCCTGATGCAGCCGCCTTGCGTGATGTGCTCACCGCCATCCGCAGGCGCTATCCTGGCATGGGTGTGGTGATTTATCCAACGCCAGTGCAAGGCAAAGGCTCAGCCGCGTTAATTGCGCAAGCCATACAACTGGCCGACCAGCGCCAGGAGGTTGATACGCTGCTGATTTGTCGTGGTGGCGGCAGCATTGAAGATTTGTGGTCATTTAACGAAGAAGTCGTTGCGCGCGCCATTGCGGCCTGCCGGTTGCCGACCATTAGCGGCGTTGGCCATGAAACCGACTTTACCATTGCCGACTTTGTGGCTGACCTGCGCGCAGCCACGCCCACGGCCGCAGCCGAACTGGCTTGCCCGGATCAATCACAATTACGCCAGCAGGTTGCGCAATCGCAACAACGCCTGATGCGCGCAATGCAATCGCTACTGCGCCAGCAATCGCAAACACTGGATTATTTGTCGCGCCGCCTGATTTCACCCGTGCAGCAATTACAACAACAAACACAGGCCTTACAGCAATGGCAACATCGCTTGCAATTGGCCATGCAACAATATTTACAAGGCCGTCGTCGTCGGCTGGAGTACCTCGCCACCAGCCTGCAACAACTCAATCCGCACCAGGTGCTGGCACGCGGCTACGCCATTGTGCAACAGCAAGATGGCCGTGCCGTGACGAATGCCAGCCAGCTTGCGGTTGGCGAAAGCCTGCAAGTGACGCTACACCAAGGCCAGGCGCAAGTCGTGGTTGAGAAGCGCTTGCCTACTGAGCAGTAGGCTTTTCATGCAATCATCCACAAAGGCGCAACCAGCGCAGATTATTTAAGTCAAAGTTTGTTATTTGTATCAAAGTCGTTGGTGAAGCTTTAGAATTAACCGATAATAATTGCTTGTCTTCAGCTGTTCACACAATGGACCATACAAAAAATCAGCAAACGGCGCTCCACACCATGGCACTCGCCGCGCTAGGTGTCGTTTTCGGGGATATTGGCACCAGTCCTCTTTACACCATGAAAGAAGTCTTTGCGGTTGGCCACCACCCGCTATTGCTGACGCAAGACAATGTCTATGGCATTTTGTCGCTGATCACCTGGTCCTTGCTGCTGATCGTTTCCTTCAAATATGTCGCGTTTATCATGCGTGCCGACAACCGTGGCGAAGGCGGCATCATGGCCTTGCTGTCACTGGCTAGCCGCTATGCCGGTGGCGACCCAGATCAACGCAAGCGCATCATGATGCTGGGCATTGTTGGCGCCTGCATGTTTTATGCTGACGGCATGATTACCCCCGCCATCTCGGTGCTGTCTGCGGTTGAGGGGTTAGAAGTCGCCGCGCCGCAGTTGGATAGCTGGATTGTGCCAATTACACTCTGCGTGCTGTTTGTGCTGTTTTGGGCGCAAAGCAAGGGCACCGCCGTTGTCGGTGCATTTTTTGGCCCGGTGATGCTGACCTGGTTTGCTGTGTTGGGCATTCTCGGCGTGATTAACATCAACCACCACCCTGAAATCCTCAAAGCTTTAAGTCCCGCCTACGCCTTTCTGTTTTTTTATACCCAATCAAAAATTGCTTTTATTGCGCTAGGCGCAGTGGTGCTGGCGGTCACCGGGGCTGAGGCGCTATACGCAGACATGGGCCACTTTGGCCGCAAACCGATTCGCTTAGCCTGGTTTTTGTTTGTATTGCCCGCGCTCATTTGTAACTACTTTGGGCAAGGCGCGCTGATTCTGGCCGAGCCAGAATCCATTCAAAACCCGTTTTACCATCTGGCGCCAGACTGGGCTTTATTTCCACTCATTATCTTGGCCACACTGGCTGCAGTGATTGCCTCACAAGCCGTGATTACCGGCGCTTTCTCCGTCTCGCGCCAAGCGCTGCAACTCGGCTTTATTCCGCGCATGCATGTCGCGCACACCTCAGAAAAAACCGAAGGCCAGGTCTATATGCCGCGCGTAAACTGGGGCCTGATGGTCGCTGTGATGGGTCTGGTGATTATTTTTGGCAGCTCGGGCGATTTAGCGGCCGCTTACGGCATCGCCGTGACGGGCGACATGGTGATTACCACCTTGCTGGCCGCAGTGGTATTCCATCACCTGTGGGGCTGGAGCAAATTAAAAACCGCCTGCCTGATTACGCTGCTCCTGGTCATCGACCTGTCTTTCTTTGCCGCCAACATCCTCAAAATCCCTGATGGTGGCTGGGTGCCATTACTGATAGGCCTGATTATATTCACCCTGATGCGCACCTGGAAAACCGGCCGCAGACTGTTATATGGCATTCTTAAATCAGAGTCGATGGAACTGATCCCTTTTATTCAGGCCATCGGCGCGCACCCACCGGCCCGTGTTAATGGCGCGGGTGTGTTTATGACGCCAAACCCGGACGGCGTCCCGCACGCGCTGCTGCACAACCTCAAGCATAACAAGGTGCTGCATGAAACCATGGTTATCTTAACCGTGCGCTTTGAAGACTATCCGTATACCAGCCAAGAAGAACGCGTGGCAGTAGAAGCATTGCCCTACGGTTTTTATCGCGTCACGCTGCGTTATGGCTATATGGATGAACCTGACTTGCCAAGAGACCTGGTGCTGACCGCGCCTTTAGGGCTCATGCTAGACACCATGGATACCTCATTCTTTGTCGGTAAAGAAAGTCTGATTGCGTCAGACAAACCAGGCATGGCTTTTTGGCGTAAAAAGATTTTTATCGGCTTGTTCCGCACTGCAGAAACCATCACTAACCAATTTAAATTACCCCCCAACCGCGTGGTAGAGCTCGGTTCGCAAGTTAAAATTTAAATAGACCATCATTAATTGCAAACTAAAGTTAAATATCTAGGCGTAAAATACACGCTTTAAGTGTCTGCATATTATTGAATTGAAGCGACTGGCTGCACAGACAGCCTCGCGGTGACAAGTGAGGAAAATCATGTTTAATCTTAAAACCGTCTCAGTGGCAGTGATGTGCGCCTTGCTCACAGCCTGTGCCAGCACCACTAACAACAGCGTCTCTGGCGTGCAACGTAGTCAGCTATTGTTACTACCTTCTGCCACTGTAGACAAAATGTCTGCGCAGTCTTACACCCAAACCCTGCAAGAGGCGCAAAAGAAAAGCACGCTCAATGCAGACAAGCCACTGTTAAATCGCGTCACCACCATTTCTAATCGCCTGATTGCGCAAGTCGGGGTCTTCAGGCCAGATGCTGCCAAGTGGAAATGGGAAGTCAATGTAGAAAAAAATGACCAGCTCAATGCTTATTGCATGCCTGGCGGCAAAATCATGGTGTTTTCCGGTCTGGCCGAAAAACTCAACGCCACCGACGACGAACTGGCGGCGGTGATTGGCCATGAAATTGCACATGCGTTGCGCGAACATGGTCGCGAACGTATGTCGCAGGCGTATATGCAACAATTTGGCTTACAGGCATTGGCTTCAGTGATAGGCGGCACCGCAGGTAGCATGGCGGCGCAAGGGGCAGGCATGGGTAGCCAGTTATTGTTCTCGTTGCCTAACGGCCGCGAACAAGAACGCGAAGCCGACCGTATGGGCCTGGAATTAGCGGCACGTGCCGGCTACAACCCTGAAGCCGCTGTAAGCTTATGGAAAAAAATGATGGCGGCCAACAAAGAGGCACCCCCTGAATTTTTAAGCACACACCCCTCCAGCGAAAACCGCATCAAAGACCTGCAGGCACTCACGCCTAAAGTGATGCCGCTGTATCTCGCAGCCAAAAACAAATAAATACCAGTTGGCAGGGGTCGCCAGAAATGTGCGGCCCCTGACCTGCCAAAATTAGGTTAAAATTTCGGGTTAACTGTTATTTAACCGAACTATTTAATCGAACAAGAGAACATCATGGATCCACGTCAAAGCATTATTGAAGCGGCTTTTGAAGACCGCGCCAACATCAACCCGGCCAATGCGCCAGCCAACATTAAAACCACCGTGGCTTCTGTGCTGGACGATCTGGATGCAGGTAAATTGCGCGTGGCAAGCCGGATTGGCGACACACAGCAATGGGAAACGCATCAATGGTTGAAAAAAGCGGTCCTGCTGTCTTTCCGCCTCAAAGACAATGTACTGATGGATGACGGCGTGACCCGCTACTTTGACAAAGTAGATCCTAAATTCGCCAACTACACTGAAGAAGATTTTAAAGCAGGTGGCTTCCGCGTGGTGCCTAACGCCATTGTGCGTAAAGGCTCATTTATTGCTAAAAACACAGTGTTAATGCCTTCTTATGTCAACATCGGCGCTTATGTCGGTGAAGGCTCCATGGTCGACACCTGGGCCACCGTTGGTTCATGTGCACAAATCGGTAAAAACGTACACTTGTCTGGTGGCGTAGGCATTGGCGGCGTTCTGGAGCCAGTACAAGCAGGCCCTACCATCATTGGTGACAACTGCTTTGTCGGTGCCCGTTCAGAAGTGGTTGAAGGCGTGGTAGTAGAAGATAACTGCGTGATTTCCATGGGCGTTTATATTGGTCAATCAACCAAGATTTATGACCGCGAAACCGGTGAAGTCCACTTTGGCCGCGTGCCCGCTGGCTCAGTGGTGGTGTCTGGCAACTTGCCATCCAGCGATGGCAAATATAGCCTGTACTGCGCAGTGATCGTGAAAAAAGTCGATGCCAAAACCTTGAGCAAGGTTGGCATCAACGAATTATTGCGCGGCATTTAAGGCTTAAGTTAGCGCAAGACAGGGAATCACACCTGAAAATAACCTCGCCTGCTCAAGTTATGCAGAGGTGAGGTCGATATTAGGAGTGATTCTCAACCAACGATGTTCGATATAGGGTTGTCGATTGTCGTTTTATATTAGCCAGTGTTTCAAGGACGGAGAGTCAGCAGCAAGCAACAAAACGCAGTAGAGTCAAACCACTAACAATCACAATGACCGTGCAACTTTTATGATCCCAACTCAGATGCTTATTTTGCTGCTGTTCACATCCAGTGTCATTGGATGTTTTTTTGCATTTAAGCTAGTGGATCGTCTGCGTATCGTGGCTGCCAAAGATCACGACGCCTTGCTCAAAAAATACGCAGCACTCGCCGCGGGCGGTATTTTTCTGCTCCATGCCGGCTACCAACTCGCCGCAGATAACTTTCCTAAAATCACCCAGCATCCGGTCGATTTTATCGGCAGTCTGCTGTGTGCTTACCTGCTGTCACTGTCTTTACTCAAAACCGTTAACAAGAAAAAACTGCCCTTACGCGACTTGCTTTACGCCTCGCTGGCGGCGGGTGTCAGCGGTTATTTGCTTTCTTACTTTTTTCAAATCAGCGCCGGTGCGATCAACATCCGCATTGACACCTGGACTGCATTATTCGCCCTATTTCTCGCCTGCCTGACATCGGCACTGGCGATTGTGACTATCCTCTGGTTAAAAGGCTATGAAGGCAAAGCGCTAGAACGCCTGAAATGGATATTTTCAGTCGAGATTGCACTGGGTTTTCTGGCATCGCACACCGCCATTAACCTGAGTATCGTGCATAACAACATGCTGCTCAGCCAGCCCACTGACCAGACCGGGAACTACCTGATGCTGCTCCTGGTGCTGGTGCCGGTGCTGCTGTTTATCACCTCGTTTATTCTGGTGATTTTTTATGAGCGCAATGTCGACATCACACAAAGCAAGCTGACCTTCCGCAACACGCAGACCGTGAACAAAAAGTTTTTGGCCTATGACCCGCTCACGCATCTGCCTAACCGCGACGCCTTGAACCAGCACCTGATTATCAGTGCCAAGCGTTGCGACCGCAACGGCGAGTCGCTGGCTTTAGCCTATATTGACCTCGACCACTTCAAGCCAGTCAACGACCAGTTTGGTCACCATATTGGTGACCTGTTACTGATTGAAGTCTCCAAACGCATCAGCAACGCCATTCGCAATTGCGACTATGTGGCACGCGCTGGCGGTGATGAATTTATTGCCGTGCTGAGCGAAATTGAAAACCACCAAAGTGTGGTCACAGTCACGCAACGGATTGTCGACGCCTTACGTGAGATTTTTATCATTGAAGACCACGTGATTGAAATCTCCTGCTCCATTGGCGTCTCTATGTATCCGCAGGACGGCAATCTGCAAAAACTCAAATTAAATGCCGATGCGGCCATGTATAAAGCCAAGGAAAATGGCAAAAACCAGTATCGCTTCTTTGACGCTGAAATCGAGCAGGCGTCAGATGAAATGCAACAAACGCGGATAGAACTCAAGCAAGCCATTACGCACCAGGAGTTCAGGCTACTGTTTCAGCCCAAAGTCGATGCCCTGACGCGTATCGTGCATGGTGCAGAAGCCCTGCTGCGCTGGCAACACCCGACGCGCGGCCTGCTTTCGCCTAACAATTTTATTGAGGCAGCCGAACGCTTTGGCATGATTGAAGAAATCAATGCCTGGGTGATTTCACAAGCGTGTAGCACGATCAAACAGGCACGTGATCGCGGCATTGATTTAAGCATCTCGGTCAATATGTCTAACCAGCAGTTTCGTAACAAGCAATTAAGCTCGCTGATACAGTCAATTCTCGAGCAACATGAGGTCGAGGCACGCAACCTGATTTTAGAAGTGTCCGAAACCAATGGTATACACCATCAGGCACAGTTCAAAGAAACCTTGCGCCACTTTAAGCAGCAAGGCCTCAAAATCTCGCTGGATGATTTTGGCTTGCACCCATTCAGCCTGACCCATTTGCAAGACCTCGAAATCAGCGAAGTCAAACTGGATCGCACCTTAACCAAAGGCGTCGCGGCATCTAATACCGGCCTGTTAATTGTAGAAGCCATTGTCAAACTCGCACACGCGCTGGACTTGAATGTAGTGGCAGAAGGCGTAGAAGACGAAGACCAGCGCAAAGCACTGCTCAGCATAGGCTGCGACCAAATGCAGGGCTTCCTGTTCTCCAAGCCAGTCGAGCAGAAGTTCCTGTTTCATGTCTTTAGCGAGCTACAACTCAAATCGACCACCCAAAGCCTGTTTTAACGCAGCCTAGGGCTCCACAATAAATTGCAACACGCCCGCGCCAGGCTGGTAAAATAACGTTTTTACCCGATCTGACCGCCATGAAACTGTACGGTATCCCCAATTGCAACACCGTTAAAAAAGCGCGCGACTGGCTCGATCAGCACGCAGTTGCTTATGAATTTCACGACTTTAAAAAACTCGGGCTGGACGACACTACTGCGCAAGGTTGGCTGCAACAATTGCCGTGGGAAAAACTGGTCAACCGTAGCGGCATGACCTGGCGCAACCTGAGTGATGCTGAGAAAAATGCAGTGATTGATGCCGCCACGGCGCAGCCTTTGATGCAAGAAAAAACCTCGGTCATCAAACGCCCCGTCCTCGTGAAAGATCACCAAATCATCGCCCTTGGCTTTAACGAAGCCGAGTATGTTCAACTGTTCGCCAAAGAATAAGCCCTATGTCAACAACACTGGACCTTGCTATTGACCTCCTTAAACGCCGCTCGCTGACGCCGGAAGATGCTGGTTGCCAAGAGGCTATGATCGCCCGCCTGGAGCCGCTAGGCTTCAAGATTGAGCGCATGCGTTTTGGCCAGGTGGACAACTTTTACGCCCGTCGCGGCAGCAGTGGCCCCTTACTAGTATTTGCCGGTCATACCGATGTGGTGCCTACCGGCCCGCTGGATCAATGGCACACGCCGCCGTTTGAGCCCACCATCAAAGATGGCATGCTCTACGCACGCGGTGCGGCCGATATGAAAACATCACTGGCCGCTTTTATTACCAGCATAGAAGCATTTATTGCAGAGCACCCCGACCACCCAGGCTCGATCGGCCTGCTGATTACCTCAGACGAAGAAGGTATTGCCATTGAAGGCACGGTCAAAGTGGTCGAAGCCCTGCAAGCGCGTGGTGAAAGCTTTGATTACTGCATTGTCGGTGAGCCAACCAGTAACAAAGTGGTCGGTGACATGATCAAAAATGGCCGTCGTGGCTCGCTGTCAGGCAAATTATCCGTTAAAGGCATTCAGGGCCATATTGCTTATCCGCACCTGGTCAAAAACCCGATTCATTTGGCCGCACCCGCGATTAAAGACATGGTTGAAACACTATGGGACAACGGTAACGAATATTTCCCGCCCACCTCGTGGCAGATTTCCAACATAAATGGTGGCACGGGTGCCACCAATGTCGTGCCGGGGGAAGTTGAAATTCTGTTTAACTTTCGCTATTGCCCAGAGGTGGATGGCCAAGGTAGCTCAGAGCAAAGCCTGCGCTCACGCGTACATGCCATTTTAGATCGCCATGGTTTTGAGTATGCGCTGGAATGGGAGCACAACCAGTCTTACATCACGCCACGCGGCCAACTGGTCGAGGCCATCAGCCAGGCCATTACCCAAAGCTACGGCGTCACGCCTGAGTTATCCACCACAGGTGGCACCTCTGACGGCCGTTTTATTGCCGACATCTGCAAAGAAGTGATTGAGTTTGGCCCGTTAAACGCAACGATTCACAAACTGAACGAATGTGTCGCCGTGGCAGACATTGAACCGCTAAAAGAGACCTATCAGCGCACCATGGAATTATTGTTACTGAAATAATATGACATCAAACTTACATACTATCCGCGACTGGCTGCGTTATGCCGTGAGTCGCTTTGAAAACTCTGACATTTTTTACGGTCATGGTACTGACAACAGCTACGACGAAGCCGTGTGGTTGATCATGAGCGCATTGCATTTGCCGCATGACACGCTGGATAATTTTTTCGATGCGCGTTTAACCACAGCAGAAAGTCAGCATCTGGCGACGTTAATCGAAAAACGTGTCACCGAGCATACGCCGACCGCTTATCTGGTGAATGAAGCCTGGTTACGGGGCTATAAGTTTTACGTGGATGAGCGGGTAATTGTGCCGCGCTCATTTATTGCCGAACTACTGGAAGACGGCCTGCAACCCTGGGTAGAGTTTCCTGAAATGGTGGAGTCAGCGGCCGATATTTGCACAGGCTCAGGTTGCCTGGGTGTGTTGCTGGCAGAAACCTTCCCCAATGCGCATATCGACGTTGTGGATATTTCGCCCGATGCCATAGAGGTTTGCAACATCAATATCAAACGCTACGGTCTAGAGCATCAGGTGCAGGCGGTGCAGTCTGACATGTTTACTGCGCTTAAAGGCCGTAAATACGATGTCATTATCAGTAATCCGCCTTATGTAGATGCGCCCAGCATGGCAGAACTGCCGGCAGAATACCGCCAAGAGCCACAACTGGCGTTAGGTAGCGGCGTTGCCGGGCTAGACCACACACACACACTGCTCACGCAGGCCAGCACTTACCTTAATGATGGTGGCGTGTTGGTGGTAGAAATCGGCCATAACCGCGACGCCCTGCATGACGCTTACCCAGAGTTGCCATTTACCTGGCTGGATACCAGTGCGGGGGATCAATTTGTGTTTATGCTGACCAAAGAAGATTTGGTTGAGGCTGGCTTACAAAGCGAATAAAGGCGAAAGCAGGCTTGCCTGCGCTGGCCTATACAAAGTTAACGTCCATAAAAAAAGCACTTCGGTTAGAAGTGCTTTTTTATTACGCCAAGTGTATTAAACGCTTCAACGATTGCGGTCATTGCGTTTTTTTGCACCCGTATTCAGGCGCGCATTTTGGCGTGATGCCTGTACTAAATCTGACTCCTGACGAATGCGACGATTTGCAGTAGGTGCACGTGCCGGGCGCTGCTCTGGCGTGGCTGGCGCATTGGCGGTTTCCAGCAGGCTACGACGCTGTTTACGTACTTTAGGCACAAACACGCGTGTTGCACGGTCTTTTTCGTGCGGGCTCAATTGTTTAAGCGGTTTACGTGGCACTGGCAAGCCAGCCCATTCCAGCAAGGCAACCACTTGTTTTTGCTCAAGCTTGAGCATGGTGCCGCGCTTAAGGCGCGGCGGCAGTGCCACCGGGCCAAATCGCACACGCATCAAGCGACTCACCGGCAAATGATAAGCCTCAAATAAACGGCGCACTTCGCGGTTACGCCCTTCTTTAATCACCACTTGATACCATTTATTGGCACCCTCACCACCGCTGGCATGAATGCTTTCAAAATTGGCAGGGCCATCTTCAAGCTCAATGCCTTGCGTTAATTGCGACATCTGCTCCTGGGTCAGCTCGCCCAAAATACGCACGGCATACTCACGCTCAACTTCATAACGCGGGTGCATGAAATAGTTAGCCAACTCGCCAGAATTGGTAAAAATCAACAAGCCGCTGGTGTTCATATCCAACCGGCCAATGGCAATCCACTTCCCCTGTTTGATGCGTGGCAGCTTATCGAACACTGTCGCGCGCCCTTCCGGGTCATCCTGGGTCACCATCTCACCTTCAGGCTTGTGATACAGCAACACTTGCGGCAACTCAGCCTCAAATGGCAAATGCAAAATACGGCTATCGAGGCGGACAACATCATGCTCATCGACCACGGCACCCACCAGTGCAACCTGGCCGTTAATCGTGATACGGCCACTTTCAATCAGTGTTTCCATATCACGGCGCGAGCCAAAGCCAGCCAAGGCCAGCAGCTTGTGCAAACGTTGTCCAGCGCGCGATGACGAAGCACCTTCGGCACCTTCGGCATCATCAGCACTCACTGGTGCTGAGGGTTGCGGTTTGGCTGGACGTGGCGCAGAAGCAGCTTTAGGGGATTTAAATGGGCGAGCCATGAGTAACCTCTTGAATGAAGGCTGTATTTTAACTGATTTAGCGCAAAGCCCCTAAAGTCTCGGCTCAGCCGCAGATAAACGCCGACGCTCGTAGATTTAAAACAGAAAAGAGGACCGCAGAGACGCAGCGTAAATAGATTGGCAATAAAAAGCTTATTTTCGCAGCGATTCAGCATGTTGATGATGCACTGCTTGAGTTTTCATCTGCGTGCATCGGCGTTTATCTGCGGCTCATTAAAGGATTGCCTCTTTAAACCACCGCATGTACCACCTGCAACTGCAAATTACGCGCGCCGTTAAACTCATTCACTTGCAGGGCATATGCAATTTCAACCTGCTCAGGCAATAGTTCGGCATGTTGAAAATAAATGGCATCAAACTGCTGGTTTTGCTTTTGCAGCCGTAGTTTTAAATGCTTTTCACCGAGGATTTTTTGCTGCAGCACCTGAAAGCGATCGTAAAATACCGGTTGCGGAAAGCCTTGCCCCCATACTTGGCGCCCAATGGCCTCTGCGGTTTGCATGGTCATTTCCTGCGCCTCGAGTGCACCGTCTGTTTCCAGTACTTCTTGCAGAGTTTCGGCATCAATCAGGCTTTGTACCACGTGCTCAAACGTTTGCTGAAAGCGCGTGAAATCCTGGGCACGAATGCTCAACCCTGCTGCCATGGCGTGACCGCCAAACTTGAGAATAAGATCAGGCTGCTGCTTGGTGACCAGATCCAGCGCATCGCGTAAATGCAACCCGGCAATCGAGCGGCCAGACCCTTTGATCAAGCCGTCACCGGCATCGGCAAAGGCAATTACCGGCCGGTGATAACGCTCTTTGATGCGCGAAGCGAGAATACCAATGACGCCCTGGTGCCAATCCGGCTGAAAAACACTAATCGTATATTGGTCCTCGCGAAAATCCTGCGTCAGGTCTGCCATGGCATCCCACTGCATTTCAGCTTCAATCTGCTTGCGCTCTGCATTTAGCACATGCAATTGCTGCGCATATTGCATCGCCTCTTGCGGCGTGTCTGCCAGCAGGCAACGAATACCGATAGTCATGTCATCCAGCCTGCCTGCAGCATTCAGGCGCGGCCCCACATAAAAACCTAAATCCTGCGCATTCACCTGCGAGGCGTCGCGCCCGGCCAGTTTAAGAGTCGCCAGGATCCCTGGGCTCGCCTGCCCTTGCCGGATACGTTTGAGGCCTTGCCTGACCAGAATGCGGTTATTGGCATCCAGTTTTACCAGGTCGGCCACCGTACCTAACGCCACCAAATCAAGCAAACTGCCCAAATGAACCGCCTCATCACTTAATGTGCCACGCAGCTTGAGCTCGGCACGTAATGCAATCAACACATAAAACATCACGCCGACACCAGCCAGATGTTTACTCGGGAAATCGCAACCGCGCTGGTTGGGGTTGACGATACAATCTGCGGCCGGCGTTTGCTCAGCTGGCAAATGGTGGTCAGTAATCAGCACCTGCAAGCCGAGCGCTTTGGCTGCGGCCACGCCCTCTATACTGGCAATGCCGTTATCTACGGTCAAAATGAGGTCTGGTTGCTGTTGTGCGGCCAACGCGACGATTTCAGGCGTGAGCCCGTAGCCATATTCAAACCGGTTCGGCACCAAAAAATCAACCTTGGCACCCATCATGCGCAAACCGCGCATGGCGACACAGGTCGCTGTTGCGCCATCTGCATCATAGTCGCCAATAATAAGAATGCCTTTTTTTTGCGCGATGGCATCTGCCAGTTGCCTGGCCATCTCGGTAGCACCAGTGAGCGCATCCGGCTTAAGCAAATGTGGCATTTCCTGCAATAGCCAATCCTCAGCAGTCACTGCTCTGGCGGCCAGCAATCTGGCCAGCAAGGGCGTCAAGCCTTGTGTTTGCAAGGCGGTAAAGGATGTCTCGGAATAAGCGCGTTGCTGAATTTTCATCTTGTGTTCACATTTGTCATCACTCACCGCAGCCTAACCGGCCGCAGTTAATGTCGCTTCAAGTTGTTGCAATAAGGTTTCTGCGCTGGCTGATTTTTGCCAAAACTGCCAGCGCAGCCGTTTTTTATAATGGACTTCAACACTGCGCTCGGCAAATGGCAATACCAGTGTTAATGCTGACACACTGCCTGCTTGTAATGCGCTAGATAACATTGGCCAATCGAATGTTTGCCATTGATCTGCCACCCACAATGCTTGCGGCGCCTGTTTATCGGCGATACATGCCGCCATTGATAACGGTCGCACAGCCGGTAATTGACTGGCCTGCAGACCGGCAAACACCTCGCCCTGCCCGGCAATGGCAGGTACAGAAGGCTGCCAGGCAGGCATATCGCCAACACTGGCAAACCATAGACTATTTAACTCAGCGGGCCAGTTGGCCACATCAGCGGCAAGCGCAAACTGGTGCAACAGCATTTGTATTTCATTGGACCATTGCCTGATCACAGCCGCATCCGGCCCTTGCGGTTGCCACTGCAAGGCTTGCTGATATAAACAGTCTTGCGGCCACTGGCATTGCGCCTGAATATCACGCACAGGCTTTATCCACCAGAATCGCTGGCTGCTATCTTGCTCAATGACAAAATCGTCAGCAAAGTGTGTTTGCAAACGCGCAGTCAATGCAACATACACCTCAGTCACCAAAGGGATCACCGCCTGCAAGCTAAACGTATCGCGCCGCATGCCTAAATGCACCGGCAGCAAACAAAAGGTCGGGCGCGCTGCGGGCCACGTCTGCCTGGCAGATAATAACGCTGAGACGGATAAATCAGGCCGCGTATGATCGTGCGCCATTAACACATTAAAGAATGCCTTGAGCGGTGGCAACGGGCCGAGTGTCCACTGCGCATTTAACAACGCCGGGCATTGCGCGACCAGTGACTGAATCATCTCAACAGGCTGGGCAGCGGCATCAGACAGATAATCTGTGATATAAATTTGCTGTATCATGAGAAAACAAATACACTAGGTTGATGATAAAAAAACTTAACAATTTGCCGCATTGAAGCAAGTCGCTGGCAAAATTGTTACTGTTATAATCATTGCGACTTATACACGAAATTGGGGGGGATGTCATGAATCGAACGCTATGGCTATTCAGCCTATTTCTGTATGCGCTTGCTGATTCAATTTAAACAGACCCCCTGGAATCCATGCACTTTTTCCAAAACTTAAGTATCCAGTCCAGATTGCTGTTATTAGTTATCGGGCCGGTGTTCGCGTTATCTTGCATTTTGTTGTTATTTGACTTCAAAGAACAACTGCAACGAGAAGAAGACAAACTCAGCCAGCACGCTTTAACCACCGCAAAATTCTTGTCTGCGGTGATACACAACCAAACCGAGCTACATAGCCAGGACTACATTGAGCGCCTGCTCAAAGCCAGCCAGTTAAATCGTGAGCCCTATTTATCCCTGATTATCGCTGATGCCGATAATCGCCCGATTGCCAACCTAGGCACTTCTTTTAACCTTGGCGATACCTTGCCGCAACAAGATACCATCGTCATGCAACAAAACACGCATGACATCACCATGGTCAAAGTGTTTTCTACCGAACCCAGGCACAATTTGCTCGGATTCGTATTTGTAGCGATTGATAAAGCCTCGCTGATCGAAGACCACCGTCAGGCCTTTATCAAAAATGTCGGCTACATCACGCTGGCCCTTATGCTGTGCTCTATCCTGGTCAGCTGGGTGAGCCGCTCAATCAGCCAGCCGATTCGTGACATGACCTCGGCACTCAAGCGATTTGTCATCGGTAGCCAGCAAGTGAGCCAGGGCAAAAACACCCTGCCAGAAATCAAATCCCTGCAAAGTACCATTAACCAAATTTCCAGAGACATGCAGCATGTAGAAGCTGACATGCGCCACCGCATTCAAGACGCACAGGCCCAGCTGCGCTATCAGGCGCGCCATGATGCTTTAACCGGGCTGGTCAACCGCCAAGAGCTGGAAAGACGGCTGCAACAAGCCCTGCAAGATGTCAAACAACATCGTGCAGAACACGTGTTCTGCTACATGGACCTCGACCAGTTCCGCGTCATTAACGACACTTGCGGCCATTTGGCAGGCGATGAAATGCTGCGCCAGATCAGCATGATTTTAAGCCAACGCATCCGTGCAGAAGACACGTTTGCCCGCCTCGGTGGCGATGAGTTTGGCCTGTTACTAAGCTATTGCCAGGTTGAAAAAGCCATTGAAATTGCCGCACAACTGCGGCAAATGGTCGAAACCTTCCGCTTTATGCATGAAGGCCGACTGTTTCAAACCGGCATCAGCATTGGTATTGTAGAAATCACCACCGCCTTAAAAGATGTAGGCGAGATCACTCGCCACGCCGACGCCGCCTGTTATGTTGCCAAAGATAACGGCCGTAACCAGATTCACCTGTTCCATCCTGAAGATGACGTGTTACTCAAACGCCACGTTGAAATGGAATGGGTATTGCGCATTAACGAGGCCATTGAGCATAATGATTTTGTCCTCTACTGCCAGGGTATTTTCCCGCTGCAACACAAAGAGTTGCCACCCTTTTATGAGATCCTGATCCGTAAACGCGACGAACATGGCGGCATTATCCCGCCAGCTGAATTTTTACCGTCGGCAGAGCGTTACCACCTGATGACCAAGATTGATCGCTGGGTCATCCAGCATGCATTTATGGCGCTACAACCCCTGTTTAAAATGCAGTCCAGCGTCAACCCATTCATTGTCAGCATTAACCTGTCCGGCATGTCCTTAGGCGACGCCCAACTGCTGCCTTACATTCAAAACTGCTTTGACACCTATGACATCTCACCAAGCCATGTCTGCTTTGAAGTCACAGAAACCTCAGCCATCATCAACATCGATAACACCATCAAACTCATTACAGAGCTGCAAAAAATGGGTACCCGCTTTATGCTAGACGACTTTGGCAGCGGGATGTCTTCTTTCAGTTACCTCAAACACCTACCTGTCAACTTCCTCAAAATGGACGGCGCTTACGTCAGAGACATCACCAGTAACAAGGTCGACCTAGCCATGGCACAAGCCATCCAAAGCGTCGCGCAATCCATGGAGATCCAGACCATTGCCGAATACGTAGAAGATGAAGCCACACTAGACTGCCTGAAAGACATGGGCGTCGCTTTTGCGCAAGGCTTCTACTTAAACCGCCCCATGCCCCTCAGCGAAGCATTGGCGCGCCATATCGGCACCATTAACAATCAACAACAGATCGCTGCGACAATTGCGCCTGACATGACGATTTAAACCGGCAAAATGATGAGGGCTCAGCTTTTAAAACAACCCCTGAATCACGTTGGTAACCCCATGCAACAAAACACCCCACTTTAATAAAAGTCACTGTCAAAAAATTAAAAACCGCCATACAAGGCGGTTTTTAATTTATACAATACAAATACAACAACTCTGTATATCTTGACACTTAGCTTGGCAACTATTGAGTCACTGCTTTAGCTTTTAATCGAGCCTGAGCCCTTGCACATTTCTTAATCAGCTCTATAGCTGCTGCAGCCTGCTCACCTTCGATCAACTCTCTTTTGATCACATCCGTCAGTAGCAGCTTTCTCAAAAAGTCATCCTCTATCTTTGAAGTGGGGCTTAGCTTCTTAAGTTCTTTTTTAATGGCTACTAAAACAATATCTGTAGTGAGTAAAGCACCAATTGAATATTTACTTGTTGCCTGCTGTTGCTGATAAAAAGCTGTCATGCTCGATTGCGTAAATCCTTCACGGCTCAAGTTCCCAAAGCATTCTATTAACTGCGTATTTTTTGCGGTGGTTTGTAGCAGGTCAACTTCAAATATTAATGACTTATCAATCGGCTTATCAAAATGAATTTTGTAAAACTGCCAGGTAACACCATTGGTTAATACTACCCACTCAATGCCATGATTCGCACCATAATCTATCGCTTGTTTAACATGACTTTCTTTGAGATCGATGTTGATTGCTTTGGCCTCAACTAGAAATCTCACATCATCGCCGACCTTAACGGCCAAATCAACATAGGTCCCGCGTATTGCGAACTCTGTTGTGATCTCGATGTACTTTTTATAGCCAAGCAGCTCAGCAAGCATGTCAGCAAGAATCACAACGGTGTCTGATTCGCTTATATCTCGATTTTTGGCATCGGCCAGGATGGTTTGGTAACGCTTCAGGTTTAATGTTAAACGCTCAACTACTTTTTTTGGTAGTGCCATAACGCCCCCTTGCTGAAACTAATTATTAATAGTGAAGCCTGCCTTTTTTAAATACTTTTTATGTATAAAGTGAACAAAACCCGCCATCGAGCGGATGTATAGAAAGCTATCAGGTGTTTTAGTGGCAGTGATAACCGCCGGTTTTCCTGTCGTGGTGACAACCGTTCTTGTCGGTACCACCAGAGTGAGCGTAGCAATTTACAGAAGAAATCAAGATGACAGCAGCCAACAAAAGATATTTCATTCGCTTCCCCCTCCAACCACAATAAAATATATTGATATTCATGTAGCTTACTTTGCAAATACAAGTTTATCAATACCGATAGAGAGTTCTAATCTCACCTCTACTAAAAGTCTCGCTCTGTGATCAAATGAATTTGAGTGTTGACGCACTCTTTTCCATGGCTTTTAGGCATGAACCGCATCAGTGACGGTGTTAAAATCTAATGATGCTAATCGCCGGTATAGTTGTTTCTCTATGCGCATACTACTTCGCTTTACAGTGGGGTAAACGCCTGCTGGAAAGTCATGACATTGAGAGCTACCAAGGTTTACCCGCTGGCTAGTGCTCAACACCTTTGCATTCATCATTTCAAGCATTGTTGGCCTGCCATTCCCTTCAATACTATAGCCTTAGGACTTCTTTGAATATGCGAGACACACAAATGGCTTAAAAACGTTGCTTTAAGGCTACTATGGACTGTATTGGACTGCTTTGGATTAGATTTTGGTCGGAACGGTGTGATTCGAACACACGACCCCTTGCACCCCATGCAAGTGCGCTACCAGGCTGCGCTACGCCCCGACGTTTGACTCGAACAGGAACCTGCTCGAAAAGAAGGCTGCATTATAAAACAAAACCGCATATTCGCTAAGCAGAATATGCGGTTTTATAAGCTTGCCAGACGGTTTAGGCTGGGGCTTTTAGTAGTTGTAGTACCTGTTGAATTTGCTCTCTGAGCGCGGTTATATCTACCACTGGCAGCTTGGTTTCGTCAGCAATCAGCGACTGCGTATTGGCGGCCAGTGCGCTAGAAACTTCACCATTAGAGCGTGATTTATCTATTTTTTCATCTACGCCATCGAGCCGGTTGCGCGCGCCACTGATGGTAAAGCCTTGCTCATAGAGCAGTTCGCGGATTTTGCGAATCAGTAGCACCTCATGGTGCTGGTAATAGCGGCGGTTGCCACGACGTTTGACAGGTTTCAGCTGGGTAAACTCTTGCTCCCAGTAACGCAGCACGTGCGGCTTAACCCCACACAACTCGCTCACCTCACCAATGGTGAAATAGCGTTTGGCGGGAATAGGCGGCAATGCGACTTTTTGCGTTTCTACCATGTGCGGGGATTAGACTAAGCCTGTGCTTGTAATGGTTGTTCTGCGTAGTGTTCTTCTACGCGTAATTTTAATTTTTGACTGGCGTGAAAGGTCACTACACGACGTGCAGAAATTGGGATTTCTTCGCCAGTTTTTGGATTACGGCCTGGGCGCTCGGATTTGGTACGCAACTCAAAGTTACCAAAACCGGACAGCTTGACGCTATCGCCCTGCTCCAGCGCGTTGCGAACTTCTTCAAAAAACGCTTCTACCATGTCCTTGGCTTCACGCTTGTTCAGCCCGACTTGTTCAAACAACAAATCGGCCAAGTCAGCTTTTGTGAGTGTCATTAACGATCCCCTGAACCTTCTTATTATGCGAGATGCTTGTGTTGTATCAACTGATATCCTTGGTATTATCCAACGATATTATCTGAGTGACGCAGCAAATTTGGATGACCAGTTGTTGAGGATTTTTGCCACGATGGTATCCACTTCCTCATCGACCATTGTCTTGCAAGTATCTTGCATAAGTACAAGAAATGCAAGGCTTTTTTTGTTTTCGGGCACACCTTTACCATGATAAACATCGAACAATTTCACCGTTTGTAACTGCGGAATTTGCTCAGAAATAATGGCATCAATCATAGCCTGTGCCGAGACATTCTGGTCGACCACCATGGCTAAATCGCGACGTACCGGCAAGAATTTGCTGACCTCGGTATAGGCCGCCACCTGAGTGGCCAACACGGCATCTGCATCCAGTTCAAACAGATAACAAGCACTGGTGAGGCCATACTGTTGCTGCCATTGCGGATGCAATTTACCCAACCAGCCAATGGCTTGGTCACCTAAGTAAATGCGGGCAGATTGCCCTGGGTGTAAGGCAGGGTGCGACTCAACGGCAAAGCGTACCGGCTGTGCAAACAGGCCCTCTACGTGGGCTTTAGCGTCATAAAAGTCAAATGCACGCGCCTCAGCCGACCATTGCTCAGGCAATACGCTGCCATACACCAGGCCGGACAAGGTCAGTGTTTCGACAAAGCCTTGCGCGCGCTTTTCATAGCGTGACCCCAGCTCAAACAACATGGCACGTGTTTGCTGGCGTTTCAGGTTGTAGTCCAGCGCATCGAGCAGCCCACCCCACAAGCCGGAGCGCATCACGCTCAGGTTGCTGGCAATCGGGTTTTTTAACGCAATCGGCTGGCTGTTGCCATACAAATCACGCTCCCATTGAGCGTCGACAAAACTGTAAGTGACTACTTCTTGATAGCCATGATTGACCATGACATCGCGCAGCCAGTGCTTGCTGCGTGTGGCCTCAGGCGCCACCAGCATGCCTTGCGGTGCAACGGGTGTTAGTGCAGGAATATGCTCATAGCCATGCAAACGGGCAACCTCTTCAATCAGGTCTTCTTCGCGTGCAATATCAAAGCGAAAGCTAGGTGCGCTCACCTGAAACACGCCACCCGCTTCTGTGTAGGCAAATCCAAGTTGCGTCAGCAACTGCCCCACTTGCGCCAAACTGACCTCAATACCCAGCACTGACAACACATAGCTGTGGCGCAAGCCAACCTGCTTACGCACTGGCAATTGTGCAGCGACAGCGGTCACGGCGCCTGCCTGACCACCACAAATCTCGAGCACCAAGGCAGTAGCACGCTCTAATGCATTCAAAGTGTTGCCAAAATCCACACCGCGCTCAAACCGGTACGATGAGTCTGTGCTCAAGCCCAAACGGCGCGCTTTGCCTGCCATCACATCTGGCGTGAAAAAAGCGCTTTCTAAAAAGATGGCTTGTGTGGCGTCAGTGACAGAGGTCGGCTTGCCACCCATGACACCCGCCAAGGCCACCGGGCCATTGCTATCGGCAATCACCAGATCATCGGCTTTCAAAGTCACCTCAGTGTCATTGAGCAAGGCAAGTTTTTCACCCGCCTTAGCAAAACGTACTACCACATCACCTTGTAACAGCGCATGGTCAAACGCATGCATCGGCTGGCCAAGTTCAAGCAACACATAGTTAGTAATATCCACCAACGCACTGATGCTTCGAATGCCGCTACGCTCTAAACGGCGCAGCATCCAATCAGGCGTATGAGCCTGAGCATTGACACCAGCAATCACGCGGCCATAATACGCCGGGCATGCCTCTGCCGCACTCAAGGTGACGGCTTTGACAAGGTTACTGCCGACAGCAGCCGTTGTAATGGCAGGCACCGTCATTGGTGCGCCAGTCATGGCGACCACATCGCGGGCAATGCCTAAAATACTCAAACAATCGGCACGGTTAGGGGTCAGCTTTAACGTATACGTGCTGTCATTCAATGACAGATATTCACGGATATCCTGGCCGACTGGCGCATCGGCTGGCAGTTCTAAAATGCCATTAGCCTCCGTGGCAATGCCCAGCTCTTTGGCAGAGCACAGCATGCCAAAAGACTCTACGCCACGTACTTTGGCCTGCTTGATCTGGATACCAGGCTGACCATTATTTTCGGGTAATTGGGCCCCAACCAGCGCACACGGTATTTTTAAACCTGCGCGCGCATTGGCGGCGCCACAGACAATCTGTAACACCTCTGCGCCCACGTTCACTTTACACACTTGCAAGCGATCAGCGTCAGGGTGTTTAGCCGCCTCAAGAATCTCGGCCACGACTACGTGACTAAACGCAGGTGCCACCGGGGTTAACGCCTCCACCTCTAAACCGGCCATGGTCAATGCGTGACCAAGTTGCGCGGTATCCAGTGATGGATTCACCATGGAACGTAACCATTGTTCGGAGAACTGCATATGTGTCTAACCCTAGTATAAATTCGGTATTTAAAGTGAACTGGCGTTTGAATTACTTAATAAACTGCTGCAAAAAGCGCAGGTCATTATTAAAGAAATGGCGCAAATCATTGACGCCGTAGCGCAACATGGCCAAGCGCTCTACGCCCAGGCCAAAGGCAAAGCCACGGTATTTGTCGCTGTCGATATTGACGTGTTTAAGCACCTCTGGATGCACCATGCCACAGCCGCCAATCTCCAGCCAGCCACCGTTCCAGCTCATGTCCATTTCGGCCGAAGGCTCGGTAAACGGAAAGAAAGACGGACGGAAACGCACGGTTAAATCGTCACGCTCAAAAAACTTTTGCAAAAAGTCCTGCACCACGCCTTTGAGGTTGGCAAAGCTGATTTGCTCATCAACCCACAAGCCTTCCACCTGATGAAACATCGGCGAGTGCGTCGCATCGGAGTCCACACGATAAACGCGGCCTGGCGCAATAATCTTAAGTGGCGGCGTATTGTTTTCCATGTAATGCACTTGCACCGGTGACGTATGCGTGCGCAATACGTGCTCCATGCTGTCATTGCCGCTATCAATGTAAAAAGTATCATGCATGGCACGCGCCGGATGATTGTCCGGGATATTCAGCGCAGTGAAATTATAAAAATCAGTTTCGATTTCGGGTCCGTCAGCCACACTAAAACCAATGGAGTGAAACAGCTCCTCTACACGGCGCAAAGTCAATGTCACCGGGTGCAAGCCACCGGCTGATTGCGCACGCGCTGGCAAAGTCACATCAATGGTTTCACTGGCCAATTGTTTGGCCTGCGCTGCGGCCAAAATAGCGTCACGCCGGTCATTTAATGCCTGCTCAACTGCCTGTTTGACCACATTAATCGCTGCCCCTGCCGCCGGGCGCTCCTCTGCCGTCAATTTACCCAGCCCTTTCAAGGCCTCGGTCAGCGCACCAGATTTGCCCAGATATTTGGCCTTGGCATTGTCCAGTGCAGGAACATCATGACAAGCCGCAAAGTCTTGTGCCGCTTCTGCGATTAAGTGATTAAGATCAGCCATCGTGAGTATTCTTCAAGTGTTTAAGTAACATTAAAATAAAAAAAGAGGCCGCAGCCTCTTTTTTTGGTAGGTCTGATTAGGCGCTTAAACCTGTTTTAGCCAACTCTACAAACTTGGCAAAAGCAGCTTTATCGAACACGGCCAGATCAGCCAATACTTTACGGTCAACTTCAACCGCAGATTTTTTCAGACCGTTCATGAAACGGCTGTATGTCAAACCAGCTTCACGGGCTGCCGCATTGATACGGGCAATCCACAAGGTGCGGAATTGACGTTTTTTCTGACGACGGTCACGGTATGCGTATTGACCGGCTTTCATCACCGCCTGTTTGGCAACGCGGTAAACGTTCTTACGACGACCACGGTAACCTTTAGCAGCATTTAAAACTTTTTTATGTCTTGCGCGTGCGACGACACCACGTTTTACTCTAGGCATGTCGGTCTCCTTATTGTGTTGGCATCATTGCGCGGACGCGTTTCACGTCTGTCGCAGAAATAATAGAAGTACCGCGCAGCTTACGCTTTTGCTTGGTGGTTTTTTTAGTCAGGATGTGGCGCAAGTGAGAGTGCGTACGCTTCACTTTACCGTTACCCAAGAACTTAAAGCGCTTTTTGGCGCTGCTCTTTGTTTTCATCTTTGGCATTTTTTTCTCCTTAGAGGTTGAGTAAAGAGTAACTAGGCAGCCAATTTAGCCGTATTACTCCAAAAAACTTTTTAATACTTAATTTATTCTGCTTCTGGCGCAGACTTATCAGCCTTTTTGGCCACTGGCACAGCTTTTTTAGCCGGGGCCAGCACCATGACCATTTGACGGCCTTCCATTTTAGGATATTGCTCCACCAATGCGTGCTCTGTCAGGTCAGCTTCTAAACGCTTGAGCAAGGCCAAGCCGAATTCCTGGTGCGTAATTTCGCGACCACGAAAACGCAAAGTAATTTTTGCTTTATCGCCATCACCCAAAAAGCGGATGATATTGCGTAATTTAATATTGTAATCGCCGTCATCAGTGCCAGGTCTAAATTTGACCTCTTTAATTTGCACCTGTTTTTGTTTCAGTTTTTGCTCGTGCATACGCTTGCTCTCAGCGTATTTGAATTTGCCATAATCCATCAAACGGCACACAGGAGGTGCAGCATTTGGTGCAATTTCAACAATATCAATATCAGCTTCTTCCGCTTTGGCAAAGGCCTCTCTAAGAGTCATCACACCTAACGGTTCGCCATCAACACCCACTAAACGCACTTGTGGCGCTGTAATGTCGCCATTGATGCGTGTATCTTTATCTTGAGCTATAACAATCCCCTAACAATAAACAAAGCCGCACGAATACCCGAAATTAGATCCGGTTTTGGATGTCTTGCTGTATTTGCGCCACAAACGCCTCTACCGACATCACACCCAGATCTTCACCTTTTCTGGTACGTACGGCCACATGACCATTTTGCACTTCTTTGTCACCCACCACGATCAGGTATGGTAACTTTTGCAAACTATGTTCGCGTATTTTATAGGTAATCTTCTCATTTCTCAAGTCAAAATCGCATCGAATGCCATTTTTCTTTAATTTTTCAACCACTTGGCGCACATAATCAGCTTGATTATCAGAGATATTAAGCACCATCACCTGCACTGGCGACAACCATACTGGCATCGCACCGGCAAAGTTCTCGATCAAAATGCCTAAGAAACGTTCCATAGAGCCAACAATGGCGCGGTGCAACATAATCGGGCGCTGACGTGTGTTGTCTTCAGCCACGTACTCAGCCCCCAGGCGCTCAGGCAGGTTCGGGTCCAGCTGAATCGTACCGCACTGCCACATACGGCCGAGCGAGTCTTTGAGCGTAAACTCAATTTTCGGGCCGTAAAACGCGCCCTCACCCGGCTGATATTCAAATGCCAGGCCATTGGCTTTAATCGCGTTAGCCAATGCAGCTTCTGCCATATCCCAGGCTTCTTCAGTGCCCACACGCTTTTCCGGGCGCGTAGACAACTTAACAATCACATCATCAAAGCCAAAGTCTTTATACACTTCGTATAACATTTTGATGAAATCAGCCACCTCAGCCTCAACCTGAGACTCCATACAGAAAATATGGGCATCATCCTGAGTGAACCCGCGCACGCGCATCAAGCCATGCAAAGAACCAGACGGCTCATTACGGTGACAAGAGCCAAACTCCGCCAATCGCAACGGCAAATCACGGTAGCTATGCAAGCTGTTGTTGAAAATCTGAATATGGCCAGGGCAGTTCATCGGCTTGACCGCATAATCGCGACTTTCCGATTGAGTGACAAACATATTGTCACGGTAGTTTTGCCAGTGGCCAGACTTCTCCCACAGTGTTTTATCCAATACCGTCGGCGTACGCACTTCCTGATAATCGTATTCTTTAAACTTGGCGCGCATGTACTGCTCAACTTCTTGCCAGATGACCCAGCCACGCGGATGCCAGAACACCATACCCGGTGCATCATCTTGCATATGGTAAAAATCAAGCTGCTTGCCCAACTTGCGGTGGTCGCGCTTTTCAGCCTCTTCCAGCATATGCAAATAGGCTTCCAGCTCATCTTTATTGCGCCAGGCGGTGCCATAAACGCGTTGCAGCATTTCGTTATTACTGTCGCCGCGCCAATAAGCACCGGCCAGCTTCATTAACTTAAAGGCCTTTAATTTGCCAGTATTAGGCACGTGTGGGCCGCGGCACAAGTCAGTAAAACCGCCCTCAGAATACAGCGACACATCTTCGTTACTTGGGATGCTGGCAATAATCTCGGCTTTGTAATGCTCGTTAATGCTCTTGAAGTAAGCCACCGCCTCATCGCGCGGCAACACCTTGCGCTCGACTTTTTCGTCTTTTTTGGCGAGCTCGACCATTTTCTTTTCAATAGCGGCCAAATCATCCGGCGTAAACGGACGCTTATAGCTAAAGTCATAGAAAAAGCCATTATCGATCACCGGGCCTATCGTCACTTGCGCGTCTGGAAACAGCTCTTTCACGGCATACGCCAGTAAATGCGCAGTCGAGTGGCGAATGACTTCCAGCCCCTCTTCGTTTTTATCGGTGATGATGGCGAGGTCAACATCCTGCGTAATCAAATGACTGGTATCGACCAGCTTGGCTTCCTGACCCGTATACGTGACCTTACCTGCCAGCGCGGCTTTTGCCAGGCCAGCCCCAATATTCATCGCAACATCGGCCACGGTCACCGGCTGTTCAAAACTTCGTGATGACCCATCAGGCAAGCGGATTACAGGCATGACTCCCTCTCTTAAACATTAAACAACCAAATAAAACAAGCACATGGCACTTGTTTTTGGCCAAACCTCGATTATCTCACAGCGCACGAAAACTCCGCAATCAGAAACCGAGTGCTCGCGCATTTAAGCTGCTGATACAAAGCGATACACACCGATACAAAACCTGCATTCAGACGCGCCATCCCGTGACGTTAAACCAGTTGACAGGCAAATGCGCCTGCCAAGACACATGTTAAGGCTCAAGGCAAAAGGGAGAATCACCATGACAAGCATCAGTTTAAGCAGTGTTAGCGGCCAAATCAGCACCAACATTTTTAGCAAACTAGACACCAGCAACCAGGGCACGATTGATGCCGCCTCACTGAGTAAAGCACTCTCTGGCTCGGCTGACGACCAAACCAGCAACGAAGTCAGCGACCTGGTCAGCAGTATGGACACGGATGGTGACAGTAAAATTACCAAAAGCGAGCTATCGCAAGGAATAGAAAACCTGTTTAAGCAACTGCAAAGCGCCAGCCAGCAATCCGGCGGCGCACAAGGCATGCCACCGCCCCCGCCGGGTGATGCAGGCGGCCCGCCACCCCCTCGTGGCGGCAGTGACGAAGAAGATACCGGGCTCACCCAGGATCAGATGCAGACCATGGCCTCTTCTACCGACGACAGCAAACTATCCGAGTTACTGAGTAGCGTCTCTAGCAACTTTGAGGCCGCAGACACCAACGGTGACGGCAAGGTGACACAACAGGAGGCGATGGCTTACCAGCAAAGCCAGAGTGACGATAGCAGCCAATCCAGCACTAGCACCCAACAAAGCCATGCGCTGGAACAAGTGGCAAAATTAATTAAAACCTACGGGCTAGACCAGGACACCTCCAGCAGCTATTTGACAGCATCAGCGTAAGCGAGGCTTTAAAAGCAAAAAGCCACCAGAAATCTTGGTGGCTTTTAAATGTGCGAGTGTGCTTTATTTGGTAGTCGCGAATGGACTCGAACCATCGACCCCCACCATGTCAAGGTGGTGCTCTAACCAGCTGAGCTACGCGACTATTGGATTAACAGCCTTAGGCTATCAATCAATAAGGTTGCGCATTCTATCCGAAAGCCATCGGTTAGGCAATGGTATCACCTTATAATATGCGAATGACGAGCACCACCACCCTCCCCGCAGACAGGACTGATGGCATGATGAATACCATCATCGACACACTGGCCGACCAGTATTATTGCGTGATGGATCAATTTTTACCCGCAGACCTGCTCCAGGCATTGCGTGCATACGCCCTGGCTCAGCAACAACATGGCCAAATGCACCAGGCAGGGACCAGCCAGTCCGCGGTCAAAAACCTCAAACTCAGAACTGACCAAATCGCCTGGCTGGCAGCAGACGACCCACATCCTGCCATCCAACAATACCTGGCGTTGATGGCTAAGGTTCAGTTAGCCGTGAATCGGCACCTGATGATGGGGCTGGATAGTTTTGAAACACATTTTGCCATCTATCCGGCAGGCGCTACTGGCTATGCCACACATATTGACCAGTTTCACCAGCACAGGGAACAAGCGGCGCCCGGCGCCAGAACGCTGACCTCGATTATTTATTTAAATGATGCCTGGCCCGAAGAGGCAGGCGGTGAATTGCGCTTATATCTGGACGAACACGCTCAAACGCCACCACAGCATGCCAGGCATATCGACATTTCACCCCAGACTGGCAGGCTGGTTTTGTTTTTATCCGCCAGATTCTGGCATGAGGTGTTACCCACACACTTGCCACGCGTGAGTGTGACCGGCTGGTTTAAAAGCCGCTAACTACTGCGCCGATTGCACTTGCGCAGTCAGACGGCTAAAAATATCGGCACCGGCATAGCCATCTTGTGGCAAGCCTTTACTGGCCTGGTAGCGCCGAATGGCCGCTTGTGTTTTAGCGCCCGGAAAGCCATCAGGCGCCCCGCAATCAAAGCCTCTGACATTAAGCGCTTCCTGCAAAGACCACATCTGCTGGTAGCTCAGTGCAGGCGGCTCCGGCGGCATGGTCAGGGTGTAGGTCTCTTGACGCAATTGCTGGCTGAGCAAACTCACGCTAAGCGCATAGTTAATGGAGCGGTTCCACTGCATAATCACGTCAAAATTGGGGAATACCATATACGCTGGGCCATCATAGCCTTGCGGTAACAAAATGGCGGCTTGCGGCAAACTAAGGGCACTGTCTGGCACGCCAGCTACGCCTGCTTTTACCCACTCACTCACCGGCTTATTGCGTTGCCATTGCGCCTGGCTATAATCAAATCCGGCTGGCAACGCCACCTGCATGCTAATCGGCTTGCCTGGCTGCCACCCAGCTTGGGACAGATAATTTGCCGCCGAGCTAAACACATCTGGGTAAGAGTTCCAGATGTCTATTTTGCCGTCAGCATCGGCATCGACCCCATACTTGAGCAAAGTAGATGGCATAAACTGCATATGCCCGGTCGCGCCTGCCCATGAGCCGACGACTGGGCTGTCATAACGCTGCTCGCGCTCAACCACGCGCATCAGGTTTAATAGTTCGCGTTTAAAAAACTCGGCCCGCCGCCCCTCGTAAGAAAGCGTAGCTAGTGCAGAGGCCAGCGGAATATCGCCCATAAAACCGCCAAAATTGGTTTCCAGTCCCCAAAAAGCCACCAGCACCTCTTGCGGCACCTGATATAACTCCTCGACCACATACAGTACGCCCTGGTAGTCCTGCGCCATCTGCTTGCCCTTGGCCACCACACGCGGGTTAATACGGCGATTCACATAGGCCGAAAAACTGGTGACAAACTCTGGTTGCTTGCGGTCCAGCTCAATCAAGCGCGGCAAGAAAGTGACCTGATTAAGTGTCGCATCCACAGCCGCTGGGGCCACATGTAGCGCCAACGCCTCTTGGCGCATGGCGGCGACCCATAACTCGAAGCCATCAGCATCTTCAGCACCACTCAAACGACTCGCCATTGCCAATCCGGCCACCAGCAGCCCGCTTATTAACGCCTGCCACTTCACTGATTTTTTTGCACGCATCATAAGCTATTGCAGACTAGACAAAATAGAGGCATAGCCAGCCTGATAATCGGTAAATTGCAACTTGAATCCCGTCTGCTGTAAATATTGATTGCGAATACGCTTGCCGGATTGCGGCTGCAATGGCGGCGTTGGTGGTGCGGGCACTTGTTGTTGTGTGGCCAGCCATTGCAACACTTCATGCTGCGTGGCAGGAACACCGTCGGTCACAATACAATGCTCAGGCAACACAGCACCATCTATCACTTGCTGATAAAAATGCACCACAGCAGCGGCCACATCTTGCTCATGCACACGATTAGTCCAATGCACCTGCGTCGGCCAACGTTCGCTATTTTGCAGCAAACGCAACAAATAAAGCCGTTGCGGGCCATAAATACCAGACACGCGTAACGCCGTGTGGCCACAGGGCAACGCTGCCAATAACTGTTCTGCCGCCAGCATGATGTGCCCCCCCTCATCGGCGGGCACCGCAGGCGTGTCGTCATTTATCCACTCGCCTTGATTCTCACCATAAATGCCGGTGCTTGAAATAAAAAACACGTGCTTTAACGACGCCATTGCCACGTTGGCCAACACATGGCGCAGCCCGTCGACATAGGTTTGCTGGTAAGTTTGGCCGGTCACCGGCGCCAGGCAATACAACAAAATGTCTGGTTGCAAGCTTGATAATGCAGGCAACTGCGCTTGGGCAACGACATCGAGATACAACGCTTGGGCGCCAGCAGGCACCGGCTGCTGCGAGCGCCTGACAATGGTCAGCGCGTGCCCTTGAGCAAGCGTAGCCTGTGCGATGAGTGAGCCCAGGCCACCACAACCAATTTGTAATACACGCATCACTTTGCCCCTGCTTTTTCAATACCTACATCAGGCAGTGGCTGTTTACGCAAGTAGCGCTCAGCCAGCAACATGGCCGACATGGTTTTGCTGTCGGTAATGTCACCGATCTCTATCGCCTGCATGATGCGTTCAAACGGCCACACAAACACATCCATCGCTTCATCAATATCTCTGGCGTGTGCACCAAGTGACAAGTCAGTGGCCAGATAAATATGAATCACCTCATTGGAATAACCGATACACGGATGTTGCACACCCAGCTTGACCCAGGTTTGCGCGGTATAACCGGTTTCTTCCAGCAACTCGCGTTGGCCCGTGGTTAATACTGGCTCGTCAGGGTCAATTTTGCCTGCGGGCAACTCAATAAACACTTGCTTGAGTGGATAACGAAACTGGCGCTCCAGCACCACCTCACCCGTTGGGGTGAGGGCAACCACGACCACTGCACCCGGGTGTATGACATATTCGCGACCACTAATTATGCCGTTGGGCAAGCGCGCTTCGTCGTAACGTACGGTGAGCATTTTGCCCTGCGCCATGATGGCGCTGGAGACGGTGGTTTCAATTAAATGCTGATCCTGATCGACTGCTTTTTCTTTTGTCATGCCTAATGTCTATTGCTTAAACTGAATCTTTAAATGTGTTGCAATCGTTGACCTTGCCAGATTGCAAACCCTGCTTAAACCAATGTACGCGCTGCTCGGAGCTGCCATGGGTAAAACTGTCTGGCACCACATAGCCTTGTGCTTGCTTTTGCAGGGCATCATCACCAATCGCGGTCGCTGCGCGCAATGCTTCTTCAATATCGCCGGTTTCCAGAATGCGAAATTGCTGGTCAGCATGATGCGCCCACACGCCTGCATAACAGTCTGCCTGTAACTCCAGGCGCACCGAATAGGCATTAGAGGCAGCTTCAGAGCGCGCCTGTTGCCGGGCTTGCTGTACTTTTGCCGAGGTGCCCAGCAAGTTTTGCACATGGTGGCCAACCTCATGTGCAATCACATAAGCCTGGGCAAAATCTCCAGGCGCTTTAAACCGCTCTTGTAGCTCCTGGTAAAAACTTAAATCGATATAGACCTTTTGGTCAGCCGGGCAATAAAACGGCCCCATGGCCGCCTGCCCTTGCCCACAAGCGGTTTGCGTCGCACCGCTAAAAATCTCCAGATTAGGCGCCGTGTATTGCTGGCCTGCCGCTGAAAACGCGCTTTGCCACACTTGCTCGGTGCTCCACAGCACACGGGAGACAAACTTGACCTTGGGGTCATTGCTGTCTGCAGGCACGGCTTGCGACTCTGCCGCTGGTTGGGCTTGCTGCGCAAGATTGAGGACCAGACTAGGGTCCACGCCAAAATACATGGCTACCAGCGCAATTGCAATCGTGCCTATGCCAATGCTACGGCCACCGACCATTCCGCGGCCACGACTGTCTTCGACATGCTGACTTTCGTCTAAATCATCCAGGCGCACAAGAATCTCCCGACCGAAACTATTGAAAAATGTTGATGGAATGTGATTACTTTAGCATGCAGCACTGATAAAATCACACCATGTTTACTGGGATTATTCAAACCGTCGGCCGGATTGCCGAAGTGGTTCCGCATGGTGAAGATTGCGCATTACGCATTGAAGCCGCGGGACTGGACATGCAAGATGTGCAACTGGGAGACAGCATCGCCGTGAATGGCGTGTGTCTGACGGTGACTGCGTTTGATGCACATCGCTTTGAAGTCATGGTGTCAAAAGTGACGCTGGAGGTAACCAACGGCCTGGGCAAGCCCGGATCAGTTAACCTCGAAAAAGCATTGCGCCTGGCCGACCGGCTGGGCGGCCACCTGGTGACCGGCCACGTCGACGGCATAGGCACCATCACTGCGCTAGAACCTGTTGGCGAATGCTGGCTACTTAAAATACGGGCACCACATGCCATTAGCAAATACATTGCGAAAAAAGGCTCCTTGTGCGTCAACGGTGTCAGCCTGACCGTGAACGAAATCAGCCATGATGAGGTCAGTATTAACCTGATTCCTCACACCATGCAACACACCATCATGCAGTTTGCCAAGGCCTCTGACCCGGTCAATCTGGAAATCGATTTAATTGCACGCTATGTTGAGCGCATGCAAGCTTGGGAGCAAGAATAATGTCGGCTCAAATTAGCCCTATTGAAGCCATTATTGCCGATATTCGTGCCGGAAAAATGGTCATCCTGGTTGATGACGAACACCGCGAAAACGAAGGTGATTTTGTCATTGCCGCTGAGTTTGTCACCGCAGAACATATCAATTTCATGGCCAAATTTGGCCGTGGCCTGATTTGCCTGACCCTGACTGAACAACGCTGCCGCCAATTAGACTTGCCACCCATGGTGCAAAAAAACGGCACCCGCCTCGGCACCAATTTCACGGTCTCGATTGAGGCGGCAGAAGGCGTTACCACTGGTATTTCTGCGGCAGATCGCGCCACCACCATTCGTGCCGCGATTGCAAAGCAGGCCGACGCCAATAGCCTAGTCAGCCCCGGCCATATTTTCCCGCTGTCTGCCATGAATGGCGGCGTGCTGGTGCGCGCCGGACACACAGAAGCAGGCTGCGACCTGGCACAACTGGCCGGGTGTGAGCCTGCCAGCGTCATTTGCGAAATCTTGAAAGATGATGGTGAAATGGCGCGCCTGCCTGACCTGATGCAGGTTGCGGCAGAACATAACATTAAAATTGGCACCATTGCAGACCTGATTCACTATCGCGCCGCACATGAAACCCTGATTGAGCGTAGCGCCGAACGCGCCATAGAAACTGTGTTTGGCCCCATGCGCCTCATCGCTTACCGCGACAATATCGCGCAAGAAACACATTTAGTGCTGGTAAAAGGCGACCCGCAACATAGTGACGAAGCGCTGGTGCGGGTGCACGAACCCTTGTCGATGATAGACCTGCTGGATAGCAGCCACCAGGCCCACAGCTGGAACCTGCTACACGCCATACGCACGATTAGCACCGCCCCTTGTGGCGTGATTGTGCTGATCAACCACGATGAAGACGGGTTGGGACTCACTGACCGCATTTTGCGTGCTGACCAAAAGTTAGTGTTAAACCAGGAATTACGCAATTACGGTATCGGCTCACAAATTTTGCTCGACCTTGGCGTAAAAAAAATGCGCCTGATGGCCGCCCCACGCAAAATGCCTAGCATGGACGGCTTTGGCCTGGAAATTACCGGTTATTTAAGTACAGAAGAAACCAGCCCAGTATGAGCGAGCAATTAACCTTAGATAACAACGACATGCGCCTCAACCTGACCGGGCAGATTTTAATTGCCATGCCAGCGATGGAGGATCCCTATTTTAGCAAGAGCGTGATTCTGGTGTGTAACCATGACCACGATGGTGCTATGGGCATGATTCTGAACCACCCCTTGCAGCTCAATGTGGGCGACTTGTTTGAGCAGCTGGACATGGAATGTCACGCTAACTACCAGCAAGAGCGACTGGTGCATTTTGGCGGCCCGGTGCAAGTGGAGCGTGGCTTTGTGCTGCACACACCCGCCACTGAGTTCAACACCACCATGGAGCTGTCTGACGGATTGGCGATGACCTCGTCTAAAGACATTCTGGAAGCTGCTGCACGCGATGAAGCCCCGCAAGATATGTTTATTGCGCTGGGCTACACCGGCTGGTCGGCAGGCCAACTGGAAGAAGAAATTCAAGCCAACGCCTGGCTGACGCTGCCACTGGATGACAACCAACAATTACACAAACTGATTTTCAAGCTGCCCAACGATGACAAGCTGGCGTGGGCTATGCAGCAATTAGGTGTTGATTTTGCCACCTTGTCCGAGGTCGCTGGTCATGCCTGATGCAGCCAAGCTTGGCAAACAGCCTCTTAACCAAAGCCATTTACCCATTACCCAGCGCCGCTATCCCGATGTCAGTGGCACGGTGCTTGCCTTTGATTTTGGTGAAAAACGCATAGGGGTTGCCGTGGGCGACACACTGCTCAAGCTGGCACACGCATTGCTCACCATAGAAGCAGAAGAAAATGCCGCCAAATTTGCGCAAATTGATGCGCTGCTGCAAGAATGGCGTCCTGTCTTGCTGGTCGTTGGTTTACCGATGTCCATGGATGGCGAAGCCCATGCCATGACAGCGCTGGCGCAAAAATTCGCCCAGCGCCTCGAAGGCCGCTTCAACCTGCCGGTCGTGATGGTAGACGAGCGCCTGTCTTCTGCTGAAGCAGCACAGACGCTGTATGAAGCGGGTGTGAGAGGCCGCGCACAAAAACCGTTGCTAGACCAGGTTGCTGCACAAACTATATTACAATCCTATTTTGATGCTTATCATGGACGTGCATAGCACACCGCCCCTCATGACACTACCAGACCCCGAACAACTACTGGAGCATTTATATGCCCAAATCAAGCCTCGCATACAGGAAAACACAGCCTTGGTTGGTATTTATACCGGCGGGGTCTGGCTGATGGAGCGGCTGCTCAAACGCCTGCAAACCGAACTGGGGCATGACATCTTGTTCGGCAAGCTGGATGCAGCCATGTACCGTGACGATTATGCGCAACGCGGCTTGAAAACCACCGCCCATCCCGCTTATATCCCGTTCGATGTCAACGGCAAGCACATTATCCTGATCGACGATATTTTCTATACTGGCCGCACCACGCGCGCCGTGATGAATGAGTTGTTTGATTATGGTCGCCCGGCTTCGGTACAACTGGCCGCCCTCATTAACCGTGGCGGCGCACAATTACCGATCCGGCCGGACATGGTCGGCGCAGACCTGCCTCTGTTGGCCCATCAATCATTTGAACTGGCGATGAACACACAAGGGCGGCTGCAACTGAGCATCGCCGACTCTGATCCGTCTGCAAAAAGTGGAGCTGACGCCCATGTATAACCCGCAACTCAACGCGCAAGGACAACTACAGCACCTGCTCAGTATCGAAGGGCTACCCAAACGCATTTTGACTGACATTCTGGACACCGCCGAAAACTTTGTTGGCGTGGCCGAACGTGAAGTCAAAAAAGTGCCGTTACTGCGTGGCAAAACCGTGTGCAATATCTTTTTTGAAAACAGCACCCGCACGCGCACCACCTTTGAAATTGCGGCCAAACGCTTGTCGGCCGATGTGCTCAACCTCAATGTCAGCACCTCGTCGCAATCCAAAGGCGAAACCATTTTAGATACGGTAAACAACCTGATTGCCATGCATGCGGATATGTTTGTCGTGCGCCACCAGCAAAGCGGTGCCGCGCACTTTATTGCGCAGCATGTGCCACCACATATCAGCGTGATTAACGCGGGTGATGGCCGCCATGCGCACCCGACACAAGGCTTGCTGGATGTGTTTACCATCCGCAAATACAAGCCAGAAATGCATAACCTACGGGTAGCAATTGTGGGTGACGTATTGCATTCACGCGTTGCCCGCAGCGAAATCCATGCCCTGACCACGCTTGGTGTGCCAGAAATTCGCGTGATTGCCCCGCGTACGCTGCTGCCCACCGATGTAGAAAAGCTCGGTGTACAGGTGTTTCACAATATGGAAGAAGGCTTGAAGGATGTTGATGTGGTTATGATGCTACGCCTGCAAAACGAACGGATGTCAGGCGCACTGCTACCGAGCTCGCAAGAGTTCTTCCAAACCTTTGGCCTGACACCAGAACGACTGGCGCTGGCCAAACCGGATGCCATTGTCATGCACCCTGGTCCGATGAACCGTGGCGTCGAAATTGATTCGGCAGTGGCTGACGGCAAACAGTCAGTCATCTTGCCGCAAGTCACTTACGGCATCGCCGTCCGCATGGCAGTGATGGCGATTCTGGGTGGAGGCAATGCCGCATGAATATCATCATAAAACAAGGCCGGTTACTCGATGCCAGCCAGCAGCTGGATCAAGTCAAAGACCTTTATATTAGCCACGGCAAAATTGTGGCCATTGGTGAAGCCCCGGCCGGCTTTAAATCAGACCAAACACTGGATGCCAGCGGCAAATGGGTGTTGCCAGGCCTGGTTGATCTGTGCGCCCGCTTGCGCGAACCCGGCAGCGAATATAAAGCCACCTTACTGAGCGAGCTACGTGCTGCCATGGCTGGCGGCGTCACCAGCCTGGCCTGCCCGCCAGACACCGACCCAGTGCTTGATGAACCAGGCCTGGTTGAAATGCTCAAGCATAGAGCTAAATCACAGGCCCTGGCGCATGTGTATCCTTTGGGCGCAGTCACGCGCCAATTGCAAGGGCAATTACTCACAGAAATGTACGCGCTGACTGCCGCCGGTTGTGTTGGCTTCTCGCAGGCTGACACCACAATTGTGGACACGCAAGTACTGTGGCGCGCGTTTGAATATGCCGCCTCGTTTGGCTACACCTTGTTTATGCGTGCCGAGGACCCTTACCTGGCTAGAAACGGCGTGGCGCATGATGGCGAAGTCGCTTCGAGGCTAGGTTTAAAAGGCATTCCCTCTGCCGCAGAAAGTATTGCATTGCAAACCATGCTGCGTATTGCGCAAGCCACCGGTGTCAGGCTGCATATCGCCCGCGTGTCTACCGCAGAGTCAGTAGAGCTGATTCGCCAGGCTAAACAAGCGGGTATGCAAGTGACCTCAGACGTGAGCATTCAGCATTTGCACCTCACCGACATGGACATCGGCTTTTTTGACAGCATGGTGCATCTAAAACCGCCGGTGCGCACCCAACGCGACCGTGATGCGCTGCGTGCAGGCCTGCTTGATGGCACCCTGGACGCCATTTGCTCTGACCACACACCGGTAGACGATGACGCCAAGGCGCTGCCATTTGCTGAATCGCACCCGGGTGCCTCAGCGCTAGAGCTGCTGCTGCCATTGACGCTGAAGTGGGCGGCCCAGGCCAAGCTATCGCCCACCCAGGCATTGGCCAAAATCACGCAAACCCCCGCCAGTATTTTAGGGGTGAGTGCAGGTAATTTACAAGTAGGCGCTACCGCAGATGTGGTGATCTACGACCCTGAAATGGAGTGGCGTGTCGATGGCCGCGCCCTGCTGAGCCAAGGCAAAAATACGCCGTTTGTGAATCACGCGGTGACCGGAAAAGTCACAACCACCTTCACACAGGGCAACCTGGTGTTTCAGCAAGAAAACCTGCAAACCGTGTAGCCTTAAAACAAAAAGCCTGCAATGTTCGCATCGCAGGCTTTTTTATGTCTGTCACTTTGAAGCTGACTATAAAATATCCAGGTCAGAAATCTTGCCGCGCTCCTGATTTTCAGGGTTCGCCATTTTGCTGTTGAGCTTAAACTTGAGGCGCAAATCATTCACCGAGTCAGCATTGCGTAGCGCATCGTCATAACTGATCTGGCCAGACTCAAACAAATCAAACAAGGCCTGGTCAAAGGTTTGCATGCCAAGCTCGCGTGATTTGGCCATGATTTCTTTAATCGCGTGCACATCACCTTTGTAAATCAAGTCAGAAATCAACGGCGAATGCAGTAACACCTCTACCGCCGCCACACGGCCGCTGCCGTCAATCTTGGGGATCAGCCGCTGCGAGGCAACACAACGCAGGTTGAGCGATAAGTCCATCAACAACTGTTGCCTGCGCTCTTCAGGGAAAAAGTTAATAATCCTATCCAGTGCCTGGTTGGTGCTGTTGGCGTGCAAGGTGGCCAGGCATAAATGACCGGTTTCAGAGAACGCAATCGCGTAGTCCATGGTTTCACGATCACGAATCTCGCCGATCATAATCACATCCGGCGCCTGGCGCAGCGTGTTTTTAAGCGCCGCATGCCAGCTTTCGGTATCTACACCGACCTCACGCTGGGTCACAATACAATTGCGGTGGCCGTGAATAAATTCGACTGGATCTTCGATGGTAATAATATGGCCGTAACTGCTTTCGTTGCGGTGCCCCAGCATCGCCGCCATCGAGGTCGATTTACCGGAGCCCGTACCGCCAACAAAAATGATCAGGCCGCGTTTGGCCATCACGACCTCTTTAAGAATCTGCGGTAACTTTAAATCATCAAACTTGGGGATATTGGTATTAATCACCCGGAATACCAGGCCAACCGCGCTGCGCTGGATAAAGGCATTAACACGAAAGCGGCCAACTGAGGGCATGCTGATGGCAAAATTGCACTCCAGCGTTGTCTTGAATTCTTGTGCTTGCTTGTCATTCATCACCGCACGGCCGATCTCGGCTGTTTGCTGGGTATTGAGTGTTTGTGTAGACACCGGCGTCAGTTTGCCATCAATTTTCATCGCCGGTGGAAAACCGGCCGTGATAAACAAGTCAGACGCCTTACGCGTGACCATCAGCTTGAGTAGGTCAGTGACGAACTTCTCCGTCTGGTCGTGATCGCCAGCAGTGTGTGTGCTATCCATAGTATTAGCCGATGATAGCGTCACGGTTTGCGGCCTTGGTTCTGGCTTCAGCGGCACTAATCACATTGCGCTTGACCAGATCTTGCAGGTTTTGGTCCAGCGTTTGCATCCCCAGGCTTTGGCCAGTCTGGATCGCAGAATACATCTGGGCAATTTTGTTTTCACGAATCAGGTTGCGAATCGCCGGTGTGCCCATCATGATTTCATGTGCAGCAACACGGCCCTGCTCGTCTTTGGTTTTACACAGTGTTTGTGAAATAACAGCACGCAACGACTCAGACAACATAGAGCGCACCATTTCTTTCTCGGCCGCCGGAAATACATCGACTACCCGGTCTACGGTTTTTGCCGCAGAGCTGGTGTGCAAGGTGCCAAAGACCAAATGGCCGGTTTCGGCCGCAGTCAATGCCAGGCGGATGGTTTCCAGGTCACGCATCTCACCCACCAGAATCACATCCGGGTCTTCACGCAGGGCTGAGCGTAACGCATTTTCAAACGATTGGGTATGCGGACCAACTTCACGCTGGTTAATCAGCGATTTTTTCGAGGTATGCACAAATTCGATCGGGTCTTCCACTGTCAGCACGTGTGACATTTGTGATTCATTGATGTAGTCGATCATCGCTGCCAGCGTGGTGGATTTACCAGAGCCGGTGGGCCCGGTCACCAGCACAATCCCGCGCGGCGTCTCAGCAATATCCTTAAATACTTTAGGCGCATTCAACTCATCCAGCGTGAGCACCTTGCTCGGAATGGTACGAAACACCGCACCGGCGCCACGTTGCTGATTAAAAGCGTTAACCCGAAAACGGGCCAGGTCTGGAATCTCAAACGAAAAGTCGCACTCCAGAGTTTCTTCATAGATTTTGCGCTGGCTGTCGTTCATGATGTCATACAGCATGCGATGTACTTCCGCGTGCTCCATGGAGGGCAAATTGATTTTGCGCACATCGCCATGCACCCGAATCATCGGAGGCAGACCGGAGGACAAATGCAAGTCCGACGCCTTATTTTTAACAGAAAATGCCAATAAATCTGAAATATCCACAATCGACTCCGGTGATTATTTATATAATGTTGCTTTAGTTTTGTATTCTTCGCGTTTAACAGCGCACGCGCTCACCTATTTGCTGATCTGCCATGACCGCCATTTCTGACCATCTTGCCTCGATACGCCAACAGCTGGCAGACGCACAGGCACGTTTTCAAGCCGCTCAACCGGTGACGCTATGTGCAGTAAGTAAAGCGCAACCAACCGAGGCTATTCGGGCCGCTTACGCCGCTGGCCAAACCGTGTTTGGCGAAAACTACCTGCAAGAAGCGCTCACAAAACAGGCTCAACTAGACGACTGTGCCATAGCATGGCACTTTATCGGGCCGATTCAAAGCAATAAAACACAGCTAATTGCCCGTCATTTCGACTGGGTACATTCGGTAGATCGCCTGAAAATTGCACAACGCCTGTCAGATGCGCGCCCGCCAGCACTGGCACCGCTCAATATTTGCCTGCAAGTGAATATTAGCGAAGAGGCAAGCAAAAGTGGTGCCAGCGGCCAAGAACTATTGGAACTCGCCTTAAATATCAACCAGTTGCCACGTTTGCAACTGCGAGGTTTGATGGCGATTCCTGCACCCTGCAGCGACTTTGCGCAACAGCGTGACCAATTTCGGCAGGTACGTGCGTTGTTTGAGCATTTAAACAACCATGGCCTGTCACTGGATACACTGTCAATCGGCATGAGCGGCGACTTTGCCGCCGCCATTGCCGAAGGTGCCACGCTGGTACGCATAGGCACCGCCATTTTTGGCGCACGTGCAACCTCCTCCTCCACAGACTCAGTGACAAAAGGACCCTGATCACCATGCAATCACTTTCAGCCACACGCATCGCCTTTATTGGCGGTGGCAATATGGCCCAAGCCTTGATTACAGGCTTGCAGCAGCGCGCATTTACCATGCATCACATTACCGTGATCGACCCTGATACGGCCAAACACACGCATTTGCAAACAACGCTGGGCATCAACACCAGTGCCAGTCTCACTGCAGAGTCACTGGCTGTAGATGTGATTGTGCTGGCGGTCAAACCGCAGCAATTACAAGGCGTGGCGCAGGCCTTGGCCCCTTTGCTGCAATCGCAGCTAGTGGTTTCGGTCGCAGCAGGCATACGCAGCGCTGATTTGAGCCGCTGGTTAAATGGCTACCAAACCATGATACGCACCATGCCCAACACCCCGGCACAGATTCAGGCGGGGATTACCGGCGCTTATGCCTTGCCTGCCGTTTCGGCGGCACAACGCACATTGGCAGACGCCGTGTTGCAGGCCGCCGGTGAAGTAGTCTGGCTGGACGATGAAGTGCAACTGGATGCCGTCACCGCGATTTCCGGCAGCGGCCCGGCTTATGTATTTTTGATGATAGAAGCCTTGACCGCAGCTGGCGTGTCTTTAGGCCTGAGTGAAGCACAATCGCTGCAGCTCAGCCTGGCGACGTTTAAAGGCGCCAGCCTGTTGGCTGCTGGCAGCAGCACGCCCATTGCAACGTTGCGCGAACAGGTTACCTCCAAGGGCGGCACCACCGAGCAAGGCCTACTCAGCATGCGCCAGCATGATATTCATGGCATGATGCAAGATGCCGCCGCGCAAGCCGCGCGTCGCGCCAAAGAACTGGGTGATCAATTGGGAGCACAAGCATGATGTTGCAAAATATGACGACTTTTTTACTCAATGCCGCCTTCGGCATTTTGACCTTTTTACTGGTATTACGCTTTTTAATGCAATGGACACGTACTTCGTTCCAGAATCCACTGGGTCAAATGGCCATGGCACTGACCGACTTTATGGTAAAACCGGCACGCAAACTGATCCGCCCCATTAAACAGTGGGACCTGTCGACCTTATTGCTGGCATTGCTCATGCAAATTGCTTTGTTTGCCCTGCTAGCATTACTGGCTGGCGCGCCTGCTTCACCATTTTTCTGGGTATGGCAAGCGGTGTTTGGCGTGCTGGCGCAAATGGTGGATGTGTTTTTCTATGCAATTTTGCTGATGGCGATTTTAAGCTGGGTCAACCCGTACAGCCCGATTTACGGCGTATTAAACCAACTATCAGCACCGATTCTGGAGCCGTTACGCCGTGTATTGCCACCGATTCAAGGCTTTGACTTTTCTGCCCTGGTGGCACTGATTTTATTGCAAATGGTCAGCCATATTGTGTTGCCAGGCCTGGCGACGAGCATTATTTAAGCTAGCAAGCATTTATAAAAAAGGACGACAATTTGTCGTCCTTTTTTGTTTTATATCCAGACAATATCAAACTCTTCACGCCCGTATTGTGTATCAGGATGCAGCGACAACGGCTTTTTAATAAAGTCTGACAGGCTGGCCAAACTCTGTGACTCTTCATCACCCAGCATGTTGATCACAATCGGTGACGCTAATATCTTGAATTCTTTGGCGTTTTTAAACTGCTTGGACTCACGCAGCAACTCACGCATGATTTCATAGCAAATGGTTTGTGCGGTTTTGAGTTCACCGCGCCCCTGGCACACCTGGCAAGACTCGCACAGCAAGTGCGCCAGACTCTCGCGCGTGCGCTTGCGGGTCAGCTCGACCAAGCCTAACGCCGAAAAACCATTGACGTTAATACGGGCTCTATCCAGGGCCACCGCTTTGCGTAGCTCTTCTAGCACCGCTTCGCGCTGGGCATCTTCATCCATATCAATAAAGTCGATAATGATAATACCGCCCAAATTACGCAAACGCAGTTGTCGCGCAATGGTTTGTGCTGCCTCAAGATTGGTTTTAAAAATGGTGTCAGATAAGTTTTTGCCGCTGACAAAACTACCGGTATTCACATCCACCGTGGTCAGCGCCTCGGTCTGGTCAAAAATCAAATAGCCGCCAGATTTAAGCTCTACCTTGCGTGACAAGGCTTTTTCGATTTCACTTTCAATATCATAAAACTCAAACAGCGAGCGTTCGCCCTTGTAGTGCGTGAGCGGCTTGACAGCATGGGAGACATACAGCTCGGCAAACTCTTTCAGGCGCTCGAACATTTCGCGCGAATCGACGCGGATACTGGTCGTTTCCGTGCACACCACATCGCGCAAAATACGGCGTGGCAAGCTCAGGTCATAAAAAATCAGCGAACGCTCACCGACTTTTTTACTCTCGGTCTGGATTTTTTGCCAGACTTTGCGCAAGTATTCAATATCGGCCAGCAGCTCGTCATCGGTCGCATTTTCAGACATGGTACGAATAATGTAGCCACCCTCGCGCTCTTCTGGCAATAAGCCCAGCAAGCGATTGCGTAAAAACTCGCGTTCTTCTTCGATATCAATGCGTTGCGAAACACCAATATGCTTTTGATAAGGCAAATAAACTAAAAAACGGCCAGCAATACTGATTTCCGTCGTCAATCGCGCACCCTTGGTGCCGATGGCTTCTTTAATCACCTGCACGATAATCGACTGCCCTTCGTGCAACACCTCCTGAATCGGCCTGGCGGTTTTTACCGTCCCATCTTCTGAATGGCACTCCATAATATCTGCGGCATGCAAAAAAGCCGCGCGCTGTAAGCCGATCTCAACAAAAGCGGACTGCATGCCAGGCAACACGCGCACCACCGTACCGCGATAAATATTGCCGACAATACCCAGCGATGAGGCCCGCTCTATATGTAGCTCCTGAACGATGCCTTGCTCCAGAATCGCCACCCGCGTTTCTTGCGGCGTGACGTTAATCAGTACTTCCTGCGCCAATGACATGTTGCTTTACCCGATCCCGATTTATTATCTTTGACTCAAAGTTTACCATGCGTGCAGCAACTGCGCCGTTTCATGCAAGGGTAAACCCATCACGCCACTATAACTGCCATCAATGCGCACAACCCAAGCCCCGGCACGGCCCTGTATGCCATAGGCGCCTGCTTTGTCCATGGGTTCACCAGAAGCAATGTAATCTTGTAACACTGCTAGCGGCACCTGCATCATTTCAACGCGCGTGGTATTGAGCAAGCACCGCACCGCGCCTGCCTGATACACCGCCACCGCCGTATGCACCAGATGCACGCTGCCGCTTAAGCGCGACAGCATGGCCAGCGCGTCAGCTGCATCGGCTGGCTTACCTAAAATATCCTGCCCGAGGGCCACCGTGGTGTCTGCCGCTAAAATAGGCAAGCCGCGCTGACCATGCAACGCCGCAATGGCGAGCGCTTTTTCTTGTGCCAGGCGAACCACATAGTGCGCAGGGTCTTCGCCCGGCAAACTGGATTCGTCGATATCGGCAGGCAACGTTTCGCAGTGCACACCTAACTGTGCCAGCAACTCAACGCGACGCGGGCTGCGTGACGCCAGAATGATTTTTTGTAGAGGCATGCGCGTTCCAGAATGCTTAATCAACGAGCCGCACAAGGTAACACAAACAAGGTGGATTTTGCGCACAAGGCAACCCAACTTACGCTAACGGTGCACTTGCCGCATTGTGTACAATAAGCCCTCGTTTGACTTTTATCACCAGACCACTCGCATGAACTCACTTGAACATTTGTTGCAGCGCGCTGAACAACTCATCACGCGCCTGGAAACCCTGCTGCCAACGCCGTTGGCCGAACCAAATTGGCAAGCACTGGCCTGGCGCTGGGTAAAACATGGTGCCCAGGGTCAATTACAAGCCGTCGAACACCCGCACCATGTGCGTTTAGACGATATTCGCTTTATTGACCGGCAAAAAACCGAGGTGGTGCGTAATACACGCCAGTTTTTGCAAGGCCTGCCTGCCAATCATGTGTTACTCACCGGCGCCCGCGGCACTGGTAAGTCGTCATTGGTCAAAGCAGTGCTCAATGCCTATGCCGCAGATGGCCTGCGGCTGATCGAGGTTGAAAAACAGGATTTAACCGACCTGCCGCAAATCACGCAATTACTCCGCCAACGGCCAGAAAAATTTATTATCTTTTGTGATGACCTCACCTTTGAAGCCAACGACATCGGCTACAAAGCGCTCAAAGTGATTCTTGACGGCTCGATTGAACATGGCTCCGCCAACGTGCTGGTGTACGCCACCTCTAACCGCAAAAACCTGATGCCGGAATACATGGCAGACAACCAGCCGATCGTCGATAAAGGTGAAATCCGCCAAAACGACACCATAGACGAAAAAACCTCGCTGGCCGAGCGTTTTGGGTTATGGCTATCGTTTTACAGTTTTGACCAGGACGAGTACCTGAGCATTGCCGAACATTGGCTAGACACCTTTGGCATTAGCATGGATGATGCAGCACGCCATGCTGCCCTGCAGTTTTACCATACCCGTGGTGCGCGCAGTGGCCGTGTCGCCTACCAGTTTGCCAAAGACTACGCTGGCAAACTGCAACTCGCGCCATAAACACACTCACCAACCACCTGCGGGCACCCGCATGAATCTGCAGCTAAAAATATGACCAAACTCGTTCAAGTCGCCGTTGCCATTTTAACCAAACCCAATGGCGAATACCTGCTCGCCAGCCGCCCAAACGGCAAAGGCTGGGCTGGCTGGTGGGAGTTTCCTGGCGGCAAAATTGAATCTGGCGAAACACCAGAACACGCATTGATTCGTGAATCGCAAGAAGAACTCGGCGTCACGCCCACCCAAATACAACCCTGGATTAAACGCCGCTACGACTATCCGGCCACGCATGACGCCGAAGCCAAAACCGTACTGCTGCACTTTTTCTTTGTGCATGCCTGGCAAGGTGATCTCACCGCGCGCGAAGGCCAGCAATTTGCATGGCAACATCCACGCAACCTTAATGTCAGCCCCGTATTGCCCGCCAACGCGCCGATTATGCAAGCACTGAGCCTGCCCCCTATTTACGCCATCAGCAATCTGCAAGAAATGGGCGAAGCCGCCTTCTTGCACGCGCTAAAACAGCAACTCGACCAAGGCCTGCAACTGCTGCAAATCCGCGAACCTCAACTTGATAGCGAAGCGCTGGCCCAATTAAGTGAACAAGTACTAAAGTTGTGCGCCGCTTACAACTGCCGTTGCCTGCTCAATGGCAGCCCAGAACAAGCGCAACAACTCGGCTACCAGGGTGTGCATTTAAATAGCCAACGCCTGATGGCACTCACACAAAAACCGGAAAATTTATTAGTTGGCGGCTCTTGCCACGACATCGCTCAGTTACAACAGACACAAGCCCTGCAACTAGACTTTGCCCTGCTCTCGCCTGTGCTACCGACAAAAAGCCACCCGGAAGCCGCTGGATTAGGGTGGGAGAAATTTGGTGAAATGCTGAATGGCCTGGAAACTCCAGTATATGGCTTAGGCGGTATGCGGCCAGCGCATCTTTCACAAGCACAAGCCTGTGGTGCGCGCGGTATCTCGATGCAACGCGCACTATGGTAACCATTAAAGCTTAAATATCATCATGAAGAAATTTCTCTGGTTAATTATTCTCATCATTGGTAACACTGCTTTTGCTCAATCAGATATCTGTAATAACACTGATGACTTGGCAAATGCACACATACACGTTGAGTCATTTTTGAAATCAATCAAGGAAGACCAGCATTCGCGCGAGATTGAAATTGACAAGGAAGTCCAAGCCACTGCACAACGATTGCACTGGTCCAGAGAAGATCAGTCCAGCTTTTTTAGAAAAATACTCTCGTCTCCAGAGTTCTCAACATTTGAGGTTGAAAAACAACCTCTATTAGCTGAGATCATCAGCATCGTGAAGACTTTTAACAAAGGCAGAACATCAAATATGCCTGAGAGTTGCGATGATGTTATTAGAATTCAGTCTATTATTTATAAAATCAGGGACGTGAATCGACGTCAGTATGACTTTATGTCGCGAGAGATCAATACTGCGAATTAACGTTGAAACAGTGATAGACCGTTGAGTGGTCCCTTATTGCAAACGTCAGAGGTAAAAGATAAAAAACATAAAATGTGATTTAGTCATTGATTGCGGCGAAGAAAATCACGATCCTGAAGCACAATACGATTTATTTATTCAACGCCATAGCCAAACAATGAGAAGCTGTTCACTACATGATTTAGCCCACACTGAAAGGCGTATCAATCGTGGCACATAAGCCCAAGCTATCCATTAAACAGGACTGGCTTCATGAGGCGTGGGATCGAAAAGCATCTCTGCTCTCAGGCATCCTAGCGATGCTATCTTTATCGCTAGCCCACTATGCTGGCTTTTTGATGAAAGTCCCATTACAAATCGTTGCCGTTGCCGGATTGCCTCTAGTTACAGGCGTGACCGCTACATTTCTGTTTTATGTGTTTTTTTGTGCAGTTTTTGCGCGGGTGTTGGCATCTATATTCCAACTTTTTGCGCTTCCACTTTTAGCTGCTGCCGATAGACTGGAATGCGGACTCCTCAGAAAAATGAACTGGTCACATCAGCGCCGTTTCGTCAAATCACATACCGCAACTATCAAATGGGAAGGATATATTTGGATCATCCTTCAAGCATCTTTATTCCTTTTAGTGATGTTGGCCATATATGTGAAATTCACGATGACCTGGCTTTCCGGCGTTGGACTCTTCACATCCATTATATTTGTTGTCCTGTCGGGACTTGTTAGAGCCGGATTTTTTCTTCAACCAAGTCCAATTATTTTCATCAAAAAAATTAAAAGACGCTCAGCTCGGTCGGGGCGTGCTGCATCTGCCGCATTTGTAACAGCGACAGCGGCTCTTATTGTCACGGCATTTTTCATGGGTAGTATGCGCGCAAGTTTATTGCGGAATGACGAACCACATATGATCATCACAAAGGAGTTCATTGGCAACGCCAACGTGATTGCTAGTACTGAAGGAACTCTACTATTGTTCCAAAAACAGGGCGACGAGTTTCGATATATATACTCTACGCCTGAATTCACAGCATCCATGGAAACCAAACCCGTATTTTCTCCAGTCGGCGCTCATAAAGAACCACTATGCCGCCTAACCATTCCAGCGCAAGCGAAAGCTTGCTTGAGCACCGAGTAAGCGACCGATTGAACTTCTATTGACTGAATACATGAACACACAACAACCAAACAACCCCTTACACGGCCTGACGCTTGAGCACGTTATCGAACGACTGGTCGACCATTACGGCTGGGATAAGCTTGCGCAACGGGTGAATATCAACTGCTTTAAGAGTGACCCTTCAGTGAAGTCCAGTCTGAAGTTTTTACGCAGGACGCCGTGGGCGAGAGCTGAGGTTGAAGGTTTGTATATGGCGACGTTTGCCAAAGACCACAAATAACACCGACTACAAACCTAGTTTTATATCAGGAAAGTGATGATTAGGGTGCGGCTTTCACTGGCATGGTGACAAACTGATCCGTAATTTTGCCCTGTTTGTCTTTAAAACATAATCTGAATTTGACTTGTTCGCCTGCTTTAAACGGTGTTGGGAACTCAAACAGCATCAGGTGTAAACCACCGGGGGCGAGTTTGACTGGTTTGCCTGCAGGCACGGGTAGTTCTTCCATACTCCGCATTTTCATGACGCCATTTTGCATGGTCATACTGTGCATTTCTACCGTGCCAGCGCGCTCAGTTTCAGCATACACCAGCGTGACGTCTTGCGGGCTCGAGAGGGTGATATATGCAGCAGCTACAGATTGGCCTGGGTTAGAGGCGCGCACCCAGGCATCGGTCATTTTCACGTCAGCTTGTGCTAATACAGCGACCCCCAGCAGGCAAATGCTCACAATCATGCGTAATAAAAAATGAGGGGCGTGCATATCTTATATCCTAGGCGCCGATTATTCCGGCTCAAACATATCTGGGGGCGTGTTATCTGGAATGCGAAATTTCTCAGTGGCCCAATCACCTAAGTCGACCAGTTTGCAGCGCTCGCTGCAAAACGGCCTATAAGGGTTGGCGGTTGAGTATTCTGAGGTTTCGCCACAGGCAGGGCAAGCGACCTTGCGGGCTTTTACGGCGGGCTGCGTCAATTGTGTGCCGTTCCGGTAAAGTTACAGACGATCATCTTAAACGGAATATCTTGCTCACAGCCTTTGGGCCGTTGCACAAAATCAAGCTTTTGAAAGCGGATGTTGATGGCGTATTTATTGGCGCTGACTTCGGGGAAGCATTCATCGTGGTCGATTTCAATACGCAACAATTGCGCTGGTTTGTGGCCGGACAATTGCTGCTGGTAAGCCCCATGATGCGCTACCAGTGACAGTACCTGGCCGCTACCGCGCAACAACTGCAGAATCAGGCGGATGGATTCATACATGGGCATCAACCGGGCAAGCCAGTTATTAAAATCGCTCTTACGGCGCTCTACGCCCAGGTATAGCCAATGACGATAAGAAGGCAAGTCAAACTCACAGACACCGCCAGGAATGCCAGTGCGTTGCTTGACGCTCATTAGCCAGTCGTTTTCACGCAATGACTGACCCAGTTTTTGATGATCTGCGCGCAAAGCCGTGGCGCAACGATCCAGGCTGGACAAAGTGCTCGCCAGCGCGTGCTGGTCAATATTAGGATTGGTTTGCAGGAAAGACAACTGGACTTTGTGACGGTCCAGCTCTTGCAGCAAATCGACTTTCAAGTCGCCGCGATCAATTAAATCGAGGATTTGCAGCATGGAAATCAATGCCACATGGTGACTGATTTCATGCCCAATCTCAATGTGGTGCAACATCTTGACGAACAAATCCTCTAGGCGGAGATAAGTTCTGATGCGCTCGTTAAATGGAAACTCGTAGCTCGACACGGCAGCCTTTTCTGTCAGCTGATACTTGAAAAGTATGCAATAAAAGCCTGATTATGAAACCCTTTTCATTCACTGGCAAGTCTTAGAGAAATTTTTATGAAACTCTAGCACTTTTTCCTGCAAATTATCCAATGTTTGGTCATTTTCAATCACAGTGTCCGCAATGGCTAAACGTGCCTCGCGGCTGCTTTGGGCGGCAATCATGGCCTGTGCCATGCCTTCTGATAACTGGCTGCGTTGTACTACGCGCGTAAGTTGCATCTGCTCATCGCAATCCACCACCAGCACGTGATCTATCATCTGCCAATCTTCGCGGCTTTCAACCAGTAGCGGAATCGCCAGCACCACATAAGCATCTGCATGTTGCGCGATCTGTTGCATCGCCTCTTGCCGGATTGCCGGGTGCATAATCTGGTTGAGCTGATCAAGCGCATCTGGTTCAGCAAACACTAGCTCGCGTAATTTGGCGCGGTTAAGTTGTCCGTTAGCATCAAACATACTGTCGCCAAAATGCGCACGCACTCCTTGCATGGCGGAGCTGTTCGGCGCACTCATGTCATGCGCAATATGGTCTAAATCGACCACAGGCACACCCAGCGCCGTGAAACAATTACAGACTTCTGTTTTACCGCTGCCAATGCCACCGGTCACTGCCACCACTTTGCTCATGAATACTCCGCTATGGCACTAAATAATAAGCAGCCAATGTCTGCCCGTAAAACAAGGCAGCAATGCCGCCCAACGCTAAAAATGGGCCAAACGGAATCGCTGTTTGGCGTGTTTTACCTTTAAGCAGAATCAAGCCAATGCCGATCACACTGCCAACCACAGAGCTCAGTAAAATCACCGCCGGTAGTAATTGCCAGCCAAACCAGGCACCAATCGCCGCTAACAGTTTAAAGTCGCCATAGCCCATGCCCTCTTTACCCGTGACCAGTTTAAACAACCAATACACTGACCATAACACCAGGTAGCCTGCCATGGCGCCAACTACCGCCGAGGTAAGGTCGGTAAAGCCATATTTGATATTGAGCAACAAGCCCAGCCATAACAAAGGCAGCGTAATATCGTCGGGGAGTAATTGGGTATCAAAGTCGATAAAGGTCAAGGCCACCAAGGCAAACACAAACACCAAAGCAAACAAGGTGAGCATGCTGTAACCATATTGCACGGCCACGGCTAGCGACAGCAAGCCAGTCAGCAACTCTACCAAGGGATAACGTACGGAAATCTGCGCCTGACAGCCACGGCAACGCCCGCGTAAAAACAGGTAGCTGACCACAGGGATATTTTCCAGGGCACTAATTTGATGTCCGCATTGCGGGCAAGCAGAACGCGGTACGACGAGGTTATATTTGGGTTGCTCTGGCGCAGTTTGCCCCTGTAAATCCAGGCAACTGGCATGCCACTCGCGCTCCATCATTTTTGGTAGCCGGTGAATCACCACATTGAGGAAACTCCCCACCAGCAAGCCAATCAATAAGCACGCCGCTTGTAAAAAATGTGGCTGTGTTTGCAATAAACTTAAAACAGGTTCAAGGATTTCTGACATGATACCGATAACAATGTTAAGGTTGCTGCATGATCGCATCGTTAATGCAAGTAAGCAAGGCTAAAAGACGGCAAAACCTGTTTAAAAGCTGCTTTACCTGCCTTGAAAATCACTTGCCTGGCACCATTTATGTGTAAGATGAACATTACAGTGCAGCTAATCTAGCGCGCATCTGTGTTTAAGTGACATCCGTTATCAAGTGAAGGAAGTTGCCTATGTCTGATCAAATCAAATTTACGCCACCGACCGAAGCAGGTCTCAATCAGGTTGAGTTGAATCAAGCCGAGCATCCCGCCTGGGATCAGCCCGTGATTTGCCGGGTAGAAGTTGACTTGCCAGGATGGCTGACAAAACTGACCGGACAATCACACTGGGAAGTCTACAGTGAAGAGGAAGAGGAAAACTGCATCAGCTTTGCCATGCGCTCACTACAAGCACATGGGTTACCCAAAGCCAAACTGCTTGAAAAAGACATGCAGGCCGAAGTCACGCTGTATCACAACGGTTATGCCGTGGTAGATGTAAATGGTCAGTCACTGTTTGACGGCGCACTCACCAATGCCACCAACGATTGTGCTCGTCTTAGTTATTACCACGTCAGTGGTGAACCCATCGCCTTAAACTAAACATGCCAACGCCAGCCTGGTCGCAGGCTGGCAGTTAGTTATTGCTGACGGCTAACAGAAAAGTTTGCTAAATCCAGCAAGGCCTGTTTGGCTGGTGCTGGCGCAAATACAGACAAAGCCTCACAGGCCAGCTGTGCTTCTTTTTGTGCGACGGCGCGCACATAATCAAATGCCTTCACGGCATGCAAAATCTCTAGCACAGCATCCAGCTTGGATACCTGCCCTTCCAGCAACGCTTGCTTCACCAGGTCGGCTTGCGCAGTCGGTGCTTGTTGTATCGCGTACAACATCGGCAACGTGACTTTACCTTCGGCCAGATCATTACCCAGCGTTTTGCCGATTTTTTCGCTGTCGCCAGTTAAATCCAGCACATCATCTATCAGCTGAAACGCCGTGCCCAAATGCATACCGTATGTCGCCAAGCCTGCTTCTTGCTCAGCATTGACCTGACACTGCACGGCGCCCAAACGCGTCGCTGCTTCAAACAGTTTGGCGGTTTTAAAGTGAATCACCTGCAAATAATCCTGCTCACTGACGCCAATATTGCGCACATTGAGCAATTGCAGCACTTCGCCCTCAGAAATCACATTGGTCGCGTCGGCCAAAATTTCCATCACACGCATATTTTGCAGCTTCACCATCATCTGAAACGCGCGCGAATATAAGAAATCACCCACCAGCACACTGGCTGGGTTACCGTAGACATGATTGGCAGTCGATTTACCGCGACGTAGCTCAGACGCATCCACCACGTCATCATGCAGCAAGGTAGCCGTGTGAATAAACTCAATAATAGCGGCCAAAGAATGATGTGCCGGAGAAACCGAACCAGCCAAATCGCCAGACATCAAGACCAATGCCGGACGCAAGCGCTTGCCACCACTATGAATGATGTATTCCGAAATTTGATTAATCAGCGGAACTTGGGATGACAAAGACTGGCGAATAACGGCATCCACCTGCTGCATATCGTCTGCAATCCGCGCCAAACAAGCATTAAGAGACACTGAAACACCAATGAAAAAACAAAGTTAAAGCATACCATACCTGCCATGCCTCTCGCTATGCTGAGCGCGGCAGAATATACATACAGTCGGCATTGATCATGCAGCAAGTCCTGCGAATAAGCAGCAAATATTCAGTGGAAGCAGAAAAGAAAAAAGCCTTGCTTCCGAAGAAACAAGGCTTTTTATTTTTGGCGCGCCCGGAGCGATTCGAACGCCCGACCCTTTGGTTCGTAGCCAAATACTCTATCCAACTGAGCTACGGGCGCCAAGGTTTGTTGCTTTGCAACAAAAAAACATTATAACACGATTTCTTGCTTTGTGGCGGTGCGGATTCACATCCAACCGCCTAAATAACCAAAAACGAACTCCTCGCGGAACAAGGTTTTTGGCGGTGAGCGAGGGATTCGAACCCTCGATACAGGTTTAAGCCCATATGCTTCCTTAGCAGGGAAGTGCCTTCGACCACTCGGCCAGCTCACCTTATTAAAACAATCAAGTTCTAATAAAACCAACACAGCTTACGCTGCCCTCTTTGCAGTATTGCTACTGCATCGAAGGGCGCCATACTACGTGAAAACCCTTCAGAAATCAACGCAAAAAAGAAGAATGTTTTATTTCTTTATTTACTAAGGAAACATGAAATAAGTGAGTGAGACAAACTTGCACTGCGGCATACCAAACACAGACACTGCAATGTACATCGCCTACATGCGCATTTTGCGTCGCGAGTAACACCGCAACTCACTCGCGTAGCCACTTACTCCACGTTTCTATCAGGCATTCTCGAGACCGAACGCCTTGTGCAACACGCGCACAGCCAGTTCCATGTATTTCTCTTCGATCACCACCGCGATTTTAATTTCGCTGGTTGAAATCATTTGAATATTAATGCCCTCTTCTGCCAAGGTGCGGAACATCTGGCTGGCAATGCCAACATGTGAACGCATACCGACACCAACCACTGACACTTTGGCAATCTTATCGTCGCCGCTGATTTCACGCGCCTGGATATGGCCTTGTACCTTATCGCGCAGAATGCTCAGCGCTTTGCCCATCTCGTTTTTGTGCACGGTGAAGGTGAAGTCAGTGGACCCATCTGCACCGACGTTCTGGATAATCATATCGACATCAATATTAGCATCGGCCACCGGGCCGAGAATTTGATAGGCAATGCCTGGCTTGTCGGGCACGCCGGTCACAGTAATTTTCGCCTCATCGCGATTAAAGGCGATGCCGGAGATAATTGGCTCTTCCATGTTTTCCTCATTTTCTTCGAATGTGATCAGTGTGCCGTCGCCTTCTTCTTCAAAGCTTGAGAGCACACGTAATTTAACTTTATATTTACCCGCAAACTCAACCGAGCGAATTTGCAATACTTTGGAGCCTTGAGAAGCCAGTTCCAGCATTTCTTCAAAGGTGATTTTCTCCAGGCGACGCGCCTCAGGCACCACGCGCGGGTCAGTGGTATACACGCCATCCACATCGGTATAAATCTGGCACTCATCAGCCCCCAACGCGGCTGCCAGGGCTACACCCGTGGTATCAGAGCCACCACGGCCCAGGGTGGTGATATTGCCATTGGCATCTGCGCCCTGAAAACCAGCCACCACACAAACGTAGCCATCATCGAGGTCTTTTTTCAGGTTGTGCTGATCAATATCCAGAATACGCGCCTTGTTAAAAGCGTCATCGGTCAAAATTTTAACTTGGGTGCCGGTATAGCTCTTGGCCTTAATGCCTAATTCCATCAGCGCCAGGGCAGTCATGCCTATGGTCACCTGCTCACCGGTAGACACCATCACATCCAGCTCGCGCGGATCGGGGTCTGGCATGATTTCTTTCGCCAATGAAATCAAACGGTTGGTCTCACCAGACATCGCCGACACCACGACGACCACTTGATGACCCATTGCCTTATAGCGTGCAACACGACGTGCCACATTACGGATACGCTCAGGATTAGCTACCGAGGTACCACCATATTTTTGTACGATTAATGCCATGCTGTTTCCTTAAATCATTTCTTTTGGCCGCAGATCCACGCGGAGGAGCGCAGACATTAACAATGTTGATGTTATCTGCGTTCATCTACGTTTATCAGCGGCTAATTCAATTTATTTTTTACCCAATCTGTAACGCTTGCCAGTGCCTGCGGCAAGTTGGCGGGTTCAGTGCCGCCTGCCATGGCCATATCAGGCTTGCCGCCGCCCTTGCCGCCCACCTGGCCTGCAACGTGGTTCACCAACTCACCGGCTTTCATTTTGCCCGTTAAGTCACTGGTGACGCCCGCCGCCAGGCTGACTTTACCGTCAACCACACTCGCTAACACAATGACGGCAGACTTAAGTTTATCTTTAAGTTTATCCATGGTCTCACGCAAGGCATTCGCATCCGCGCCTTCGAGCGCTGCCGCCAACACCTTCACGCCGTCAATATCCATGGCCTGCGTCGCCAGGTCATCCCCTTGCGACGACGCCAATTTAGACTTTAAACGCGCCAGTTCTTTTTCTAGCGACTTCACGTGATCCATCACTTGCGCCACTTTAGCGGGCAACTCATGGGCAGGCGCTTTTAACTCACTGGCGGCCTGGTTAATTAACGCCTGCTGTGCCTGCACCAGCTTTAATGCACCTACGCCTGTTGTCGCTTCGACACGGCGAACGCCTGCAGCAACACCACTTTCAGCCGTGATTTTAAACAAGCCAATATCACCGGTACGACTCACATGCGTACCACCACATAGCTCGCGCGACGAACCAATATCGAGCACGCGCACTTCGTCACCATACTTTTCGCCAAACAGCATCATGGCGCCGGTTTTTTGCGCCGACTCAATATCCATCACACGCGCTTGTGTCGCTTGGTTTGCCAATACCTCGGCATTAACCAAGGCTTCAACCCTGGCAACCTCCTCATCCGTCATTGGCGCATTATGCACAAAGTCAAAACGGGTTTTTTCGGTATCAACCAGGCTGCCTTTTTGCTGCACATGCTCGCCCAGCACTTCACGCAAAGCTTTGTGCATGAGATGCGTCGCCGAGTGGTTGCGCATGGTGCTGGCGCGTGACTGCAGATTCACTTTGGCCGCCAGCGTGTCGCCAACCGACAAACTACCGGTTTTGAGCACACCGTGGTGACCAAACACCGCTGCCTGGATTTTTTGTGTGTCTTCGACAGCAAAAATACCGTTAGCAGACTTGAGCTCGCCGCTATCACCAATCTGGCCACCAGACTCGGCATAGAACGGGGTATTGTCTAACACCACTACAGCTAGGTCACCTTCGTTCAAGCTGCTCACGGCGCTGCCATCTTTATACAATGCCAGCACCTTGGCTGGCGTTTCTAATTGGTCATAGCCATGAAACGTGGTCGCCTGACCATCGTATTCGAGATTGAGCGCCATTTTAAATTTACCGGCTGCACGTGCCTGCTCTTTTTGGCGCGCCATGGCGGCGTCAAACCCGGCAGTATCGACGACAATGCCACGTTCACGGCAAATATCGGCCGTTAAATCTAATGGAAAGCCAAACGTATCATGCAGTTTAAAGGCGAGGTCGCCATTGAAGATGGCTGGCTTGGTCGCTAATTCTGTTTCAAGAATCTGCATACCGTTTTCAATCGTTTCAAAAAAGCGGTCTTCTTCCTGCTTGAGAATCTCGGTAATACGCGCCTGATTGCTCACAAGCTCAGGATAAGCTTCGCCCATTTCACTCACCAGATCCGGCACCAGTTTATGGAAAAACGCGGCACGACAGCCCAGTTTGTAACCGTGGCGAATCGCACGGCGAATAATACGGCGCAGCACATAACCACGGCCTTCATTGCCTGCAATCACGCCATCGGCAATTAAAAAAGAACAGGCACGAATATGGTCAGCCAGCACTTTGAGTGAGGGGCTATTGACATCAGCGGTCTTGGTTTCGCGCGCAGCTGCTTTAATCAGCGCCTGAAACAAATCAATTTCGTAGTTGGCATGCACGCCTTGCAGCACAGCAGAAATACGCTCCAGACCCATGCCAGTATCGACTGAGGGCTTTGGCAATGGATGCATCACACCCGCTTCGTCGCGGTTAAACTGCATGAACACGTTGTTCCAGATTTCAATGAAACGGTCACCGTCTTCATCGGGGCTACCTGGCGGGCCGCCAGGAATATGGGCACCGTGGTCGTAAAAAATCTCTGTACACGGGCCGCAAGGGCCAGTATCGCCCATCATCCAAAAATTGTCTGAGGCATAGCGCGCGCCTTTGTTGTCGCCTATGCGTACAATTTTGTCTGCAGGCACGCCAATTTCTTTGTGCCAGATGTCATATGCTTCGTCGTCTTCAGCATACACCGTCACCATCAGGCGCTCTTTTGGCAAGGCATAGACGCCAGTCAGCAACTCCCAGGCAAATTGAATCGCATCGCGCTTAAAGTAGTCGCCAAAGCTAAAGTTGCCCAGCATCTCAAAAAACGTATGGTGGCGCGCAGTGTAACCGACGTTTTCGAGGTCATTGTGTTTACCGCCTGCGCGCACACATTTTTGTGCTGAAGCCGCGCGCGTATAAGCGCGTTTGTCAAAGCCGAGAAACACGTCTTTGAACTGGTTCATGCCCGCATTGGTGAACAGCAAGGTCGGGTCTCCGTGCGGCACCAGCGAGCTGGAAGTCACTACCTGATGGCCTTTGGAAGCAAAGAAATCCAGAAAAGCCTGGCGGATTTGCTTGCTGGAAGGGTTGCTGCCGTAACTAACTGTCGTCTTTTGGACTGTCATCTTCTGCGTGTCTATTCAAAATATGTTTAATGACTTCAAACGTAAACCCCCGACTTTGTAAAAAACGGGCTTGTTTTGCCCATTCTTCACGTGTAGTCGCGGCCGCTTTAAACTTTTTGCGCCAGACTTCTCTGGCGCGCTCTACTTCATTGCCTTGCAAACTGGCAACGGCTTCGGCAATCAAGGTGTCATCTACGCCTTTTTCGCGTAATTCGTGTGCCACCCGCGCCGCACCAAACTTGGACTGTCGCGCATGCACCATTTGCTCGGCATATCGTGCATCGCTTAACCAGCCCCGCGCCTGAAAGTCGGCTATCAAGGCTGGAACATCATCGGCCTCACTGGCGTAGCCCTTGAGCTTTTGCGCCAACTCAGCCGCTGCGTACTCCCGCTTGCTTAATAGTTCAAGCGCACGCTGCCGCAGCGATTTTTCTGGCGCTTGCCGCAATGTAATTAATCGTCCTCGCCTCTGGCTGCTGGCATGCTATCAGCCAAGGCCTTCGTGTTATCGCGAATTTTAGCTTCAATCTCGGCCGCAATGGCTGGGTTCTCACGCAAGAATTCTTTGGCGTTTTCTTTACCCTGGCCGATTTTTTCACCGTTATAGCTATACCAGGCGCCCGCTTTTTCAACCAGTTTGAGGTTGGTGCCCAACTCGATCACTTCGCCCAGGCGAGAAATGCCTTCGCCATACATGATGTCAAACTCAGCTTGTTTAAACGGCGGCGCCACTTTGTTTTTGATCACTTTGACTTTGGTCTCGGCGCCAATCACTTCATCGCCTTTTTTAATCGCACCAGTACGACGGATATCCAAACGCACAGAAGAGTAAAACTTGAGTGCGTTACCACCAGTGGTGGTTTCCGGGTTGCCAAACATGACACCAATTTTCATCCGAATCTGGTTAATAAAGATCACCAGCGTATTGGTACGCTTGATATTACCGGTCAATTTACGCAATGCTTGCGACATCAAACGGGCTTGTAAACCCATGTGACTGTCACCCATTTCGCCTTCAATTTCAGCACGCGGTGTTAACGCCGCCACCGAGTCAACGACTACAATATCTACTGAACCTGAGCGCACCAGCATGTCGGCAATTTCTAACGCCTGCTCACCGGTATCCGGCTGAGAAATCAGCAACTCCGGCACATTCACGCCCAGCTTGGCGGCATATTGCGGATCCAAGGCATGCTCGGCGTCAATAAACGCGGCAACCCCGCCTAATTTTTGCATTTCGGCAATTGCGGACAGTGTCAGTGTGGTTTTACCGGAGGATTCTGGGCCGTAAATTTCAACAATCCGGCCACGTGGCAAACCGCCTACGCCAAGCGCAATATCTAGGCCCAGCGAGCCAGTGGAAACCACTTGCAAGTCTTCGCCAATATCGCCATCGCCCATGCGCATGATGGAACCTTTGCCGAACTGTTTTTCAATTTGAGAGAGTGCGGCGGCAAGCGCTTTGCTTTTGTTGTCATCCATGCTGTTTGCTTTCCTTGACCAATAAAAATGCGTTGTTTTCACAATCGCTATATAATTCAAACAATAACTTCTAATTATTTCATAAATCGACCATCAGTGAAATGGCGAAGCCATGAATTCGAGCCGCTGATTGCACGTTGTTGCATTCAGCTTGGGGCGTGTCAACCGTGATATGAGATGCGCGTTAAACGAGTCAGGGAGCAGTGATTTGTTTTCCGCATGAGGAGAATTTATGAAAATCGTCAAATACGTTTTTGGATTAGCACTGAGCGGCCTGGCCGCATTCAGCGCACAAGCACAAGATAACTGGTCTGTCGGCGTGGTTGTTGGCAACCCTTATCCACCCGCTTACTACGCACCGCCGCCGGTCTATTATGCGCCACCGCCAGTGGTTGTTTATCGCCACCCACAAAGTAACTTTTATGGAGTACCCGCAGTGGCTTACCCGCAGCCGGCGCCTGGATTCATCCAGTTTTCGTATGGCAACGGTGGCTATGGTGGTTACAACTACGGCCCACGCAATTTCAATGGCGGCGGCTGGAATGGTGGAGGTTGGAACGGCGGCGGCCACCACGGCCATGGTCACGGCCATCACCACCGCTAGTGCTTAATCGCTATTAGCCTGTTAATCGCAGCACGCCTGCCAGCAAGTAACTGGCGGCCTGCTCGCGAATCTGCGTTCTGTCACCTTCAAAATGACACGTTTCTATCACCAGATGATCGGCCTCACGTAAAGCCCAGGCAAAACACACGGTGCCGACTGGTTTGTGCGGCGAGCCACCACCCGGCCCGGCAATGCCTGTCACCGCACCACTCATCTGCGCCTGACTATGTAGTAGCGCCCCTATTGCCATCGCCCTCGCAACTGGCTCGCTCACCGCGCCATATTTGGCAATCAAACTATCTGGCACGCCCAACATATCGGTTTTTGCAGCATTGCTGTAGGTGACAAAGCCGCGATCAAACCAGGCGGAGCTACCAGCAATCGCCGTGACCGTTTGCGCAGCCATGCCACCGGTGCAAGATTCTGCCAGCGCCAGTTGCCAGCCTTTTGCCTGTAGCGCCTGACCCAAGGCAGCACTCAATTCAAGCAAAGAGGCCATCACAATAGCCTTTGCGCGAGCTGCAATACCAGCACGGCCATCACGGCAGCCAGCACATCATCCAGCATCACACCCAGCCCGCCTTTCACCCGACGGTCTACCCAGCCGATTGGAAAAGGTTTCCAGATATCAAACAGGCGAAAGCTGGCAAAGGCTGCCAAGCCCCATGCCAGCGTTAATGGCACCGTGATTAGCACCGCCGCCATGGCAACGACTTCATCCCAGACGATGGCGCCGTGATCACTCACCCCCAGCGCACGCCCGGTGACTTCACAACACCAGATGCCGAGTAAAAATAACACGCCCAGGCTAAGCCACTGTTGTGCCAACGGCAAATGCATTAATAGCCAATACAGCGGAAAACCCAATAGCGTGCCAACAGTGCCCGGCGCTTTGGGCGACAAGCCCGTGCCCAGACCAAAACTCAGGCAATGCAAAGGATGCGACAACAGCAAGCGCCAACTGGGTGGCTGTGATTGCCAGGGTTGATTAGCCAAAATGCTGATAGCCTTTCTGCGATAAGTCGATGTGCACCTGACCATTAAACACCTGCAAACCAGTACTCGCGGTGATGTGTCCAATCCGGCTTAATGGCAAATCAAGCTGAGTAGACAGTGCATACAAACTGTCTCTATGCTGCGGCGCTGCTGTAAAACATAACTCATAGTCATCGCCCCCCGCCAACACGGCCTGCTGTAGCAAAGACTCGCTCACTGGAGAATGTTGCAACACAGGTTTGGGCATGGCAAGCCAATCTAACTCAGCGCCGGTGGCGGATGCCTGCAGAATATGCGTCAAATCAGCAAGCAGACCATCCGAAATATCCAGCGCCGCCGTGGCAATGCCGCGCAAGGCCAGCCCTAACGCCACCCGTGGTTGTGGGTGATGCATGGCAGTGGCCAGCATAGCGACATCTTCTGCGTGTAAATTTAGTGTGTTTAAACGATGCTGCAGCCACAACGCGGCCTGCCCTAGCGTGCCACTGACCCAGACATCATCGCCCGCTTGGGCGCCGTTACGTTGCAGTGCCTCGCCTTGCGGCACCTCACCCATGATATTGATGGCAATGTTCAACGGCCCGCGCGTGGTGTCCCCGCCAACGAGTGACACGCCAAATGCATCAGCACAGGCAAACAACCCTGCACTAAACCCCTGCAACCATGGCTCGTTAATCTCGGGCAAAGCAATCGACAGCGTCGCCCATCTTGGCTCGGCCCCCATGGCAGCCATATCACTGACATTTACTGCCAATACCTTCCAGCCAATCGCAAACGGATCAATCTCGGCAAAAAAATGGGTGCCGGCCACTGACATATCTGCCGAAACTGCCAATTGATAACCGGGCCGCACGCGAATCAGCGCGGCATCATCGCCCACGCCTAAGTCGGCCTGCACCGGCCGCGTAAAATACTTTGCAATCAGTTCAAACTCTGCCACGACGTGTGTTCCACCAGCGCTGCCACAACACGGCCACACCCCAGGCCAGCAATATACCAACCACATCGGCCAGCCAGTCGTATACGCTGGGTTGTCTGGTGGTGGTCAGTATGCCTTGCAATACCTCCATCACCGCGCCAAAGACGGTCAGACCGAACAAAGTAGCTTTAGGGTAACCTGGGATCGCCAGCAAGCCCCAGAAAGCAACGCCACCAAACGCAATCACATGTTGTATTTTGTCTTTATAGAGTGAGCCATCGGTGGCTGGCGCCATCTCCATCAGTAACAAATAGGTGAGCAAACTAAAACAAAGTATAAAAATCAGCTGCGAGATGGTTTTGTAATGCATGTTAAGTCTTCATTTATTTGCGAATGGCTGATTTAGGACGAAACGATTGCACAATGGTTTCGTCTGTTTCAAGATATGGCATCGGTAGATCGCTGGTGGCCAGCAAATCGAGGCAATATGGCACTGCTGCAAAGATGCCCGGCACCAACACCTTGCCTTCGCTATCTTTAAGGCCCTCCAGCGTTTCCTGTATAGACTTAGGCTGGCCTGGCAGATTAATAATCAGGCATTGCTTGCGGATCACCGCCACCTGACGCGATAAGATCGCCGTTGGCACAAAGCGCAGGCTGAGTTGCCGCATTTGTTCACCAAAGCCAGGCATCTCGCGGTCGGCAATCGCTAACGTGGCCTCTGGCGTTACATCCCTGAGCGCAGGCCCGGTGCCGCCCGTGGTTAATATCAAGTGACAAGCCTCGTCATCCACCAGCTGTTTGAGGGTTTGAGAAATGGTTGCCTGATCATCGGCAATCAAGCGGGTAGATACCGTATAAGGGGAAACCAGTGCCTGTGCTAACCAGGCAGTGAGCGCCGGGAGGCCTTTGTCTTCATACACGCCTTGTGAAGCACGATCGCTGATAGAAACTAACCCAATGCGCGTGAATTGTTCTTGCATAACTTGGTCTACGTCAATTGTGTCTGTGTTAATGTACCGATACATCATAACATTACAACCTGTGATTCGATTATGGAGAATTCAATGCACCCTCTGTGTCAGCCTGGGCAGCCTATGATGGCCCCCTCTTCCCGATCAAACCAGTGGTTTTTATGGTTAACCCATGCATTGTTGTTGGCCGCACTCGCCGTCAGCCCTCATGCCAAAGCAGAAGACAACCCTTATAGTAGCCACTACCAGGCACAAAACGAGGGCAATCATCTGCACTCCCTGCAAGCGAATCCAGAACCACAGATGTTTAGCGGCACACACCGCGCCGAAGACAACATCAGGATGCTGGAAAACGGCTATGACCTGATGGGCTTTAGCAGCTTTGAGGCAGGTGAGGTCGACGCGGCACAGGCACTCGACCATGGTCGCAATATTCAGGCAGACAATATTCTGGTTTACATGAAAAAAGGCGGCGGCGCGTCACCCGCGTCTAAAATGGAAGTGATTAAAGAAGCGGTTAAAAAAGGCCAGACGCTGACTGAAAAAGACATGGCCACCACGCCCGGAAACTACCGCTACTACGCGAGTTATTGGGCAAAACTGCCGCCACCACTGCTGGGCATCCATGTGATTAAACTGGTGCCAAAAAAATCCGCGCAAGACGATGACACCCCACACACCGCTAACAGCGACGGTGTGCGCGTGATTGCGGTGATTCATGGCTCTGCCGCTGAAAAAAGCGGCGTGCTGCGTGGTGATCAACTACTCAGCATCAACCACGAAAAGGTAGATGATGCGGCCCAACTCTCAAGCGTGGTGAGAAAATATCGCGGCAAAGCCGTCACATTGCAATTAGAACGCCAGGGTGAACCGCTGGCGCTTGATGCACAACTGTAAGCCGTGCAAACGCGCGTTGTACAACACGCACCACCCTTATTAAAAAATCACAGAAAGCTTTTGTTCATGTTTCAACCAACCTTCGATCACCAGGCCGCTCGCGAAGCAGCTGATGATCTGGATGATATCCAATTCTTGCGGGCCTTGTTCGACGACGTCCGCCCTAAAGTGTCGACAGATGTTGAAAGTGCCAGCAAGGCATTGCAGGCACTGTGTTTCTTACTGCAGCAGCATCCGCAATATGCCCTGTCGTTGCGCAACAGCCTGTTAAGGCTGTTAACTGAAAAAAGTGTCATCTCACTCTATTCCGACCATGGCATCCAGTCCGATCTCGGCTTTTTTACAGAAATCTACCGTCGTCTCTCGCACAAGCTGCTACCAGATGTGCCAGACCCCAAATACTTGAAAGATGTGTTTGGGCAGGTGTTTCATCAAAACAGCGACGTAGACTGGGTCATCGGCATGCCAGACTCGGTTTGGCGCGACTTTATGCAAACGCTGGACATCAGCCAGGGCGATGCCCAGCAGCAGCAAAACTGTATTCAAGAGGTGAAAGATGCACTACAAGTGCTCTCGTACCGCTTGTCCGCCTCTGGACTGGATCCTGAGCTGATTTTGCAACATGAAGACCTGGAGTCAAATGGCTCGCCGTTTATTACACAAAATATCGAGATTCAAAAGTTTTTGGCACTGAGTGCGATTCAGGCAGAAGACATCCAGCATCTTTATAGCGTGCTCAAGCGTTGCGAGCAATTGACGTACGAAATTCGTAAATCGAACGCTAAAACCGGTACCAGCATTTCGCTCACGGCCCTCATGCAACGCATATTGCAGCAGATTCAACGCATGCAGTTACTGCTGGATATTCTGCATGGCTTAATTCTCAAGCACGATGTCAGCCAGGCCATCACCCGCTTGCTCAAACAGCTGGTAGATGCCGAATGCAAGAAAAACAATCTGGCTGAATACTGGCGCCAAAATACTGAGCTCCTGGCGCTGCGCGTGACCGAAAACGCCAGCCACACCGGTGAGCATTACATTGCTCAACATCGCAATGAGTATTTCAAGCTGATGGGCTCCGCAATGGGCGCTGGCATTATCATTGCGGTGATGGGCATGATTAAAATCATCATCGCCAGCTACCACCTGGCGCCATTAACTGAAGCCATTTTGTTTAGCCTCAATTACGGCCTGGGCTTTGTCATTATTCACTTGTTGCATTTTACGGTGGCGACCAAACAACCAGCCATGACGGCGGCGACCATCGCGGCGACCATAGATGACCATGGCCATGACAGCAAAAACATCCATAACCTGGTGAACATCGTCGCGCAAACCACCAGCAGCCAGACCATCGCGATTTTGGGCAACGTGGTGGTGGTGATTCCAATGGCAATTCTGATTGACTGGCTGATGATGCAAGCCACCGGCCATCATTTTATTAGCGCAGAAAAAGCGCATAGCTTGCTCGATAGCAATAACCCGCTGATTAGCTTGACGGTGTTGTATGCAGCGGTGGCGGGGGTTTGCCTGTTTCTGTCGGGGCTGATCGCTGGCTATCATGACAATTTAGCCGCATATAACCGTATTCCAGAGCGACTCGGGCATTTGCCATGGTTACAAAGGCTATTGGGTAAAGCGCGTTTATGGCGCATCACCGAATATATCCGCCACAACCTGGGGGCGCTGGCCGGTAACTTTTACTTTGGCTGCCTGTTAGGCTTTGCTTCGGGGCTAGGTGTCATGCTGGGCTTACCGCTGGATATTCGCCACGTGACTTTTGTTGCCGCGTTTTCGGGCTATGCGTTGCCAGCGCTAGATTTTCAGGTGAGCCATTACATCATTGCCACCAGCGTGCTTGGCATTGCGCTGGTCGGCACCACCAACCTGGTCACCAGCTTCGGCTTAGCCATTTATGTGGCCATGAAATCGAGAAAAGTACGCTATCGTCACTGGAAAGCATTTTGGCTGGAGCTGTTCACTGCGTTGTATCGCCAGCCTGGCAAGTTTTTACTGCCGCCAAAAAAATCATAGCCATAAAAAAAACAGGCTGTGTAAACAGCCTGCCTCAGACATAAGCCATTAAGCGCTTGCTAATTTGCCAGCACGGCTGCTTTTTCGATTAAAAAGTGCAACACGCCATTATCCTTATTTAAAGATAATAATTTAACCGGATGATTATTGATCAGGTTGCGAATATTTTGCTCGCTGCCTGCGGCGGTGGTTTTTACCAACACCACCTGCCCAGGCAACAGGCTGTCCAATGCATCCTTGGTTCGCAACATCGGCAGCGGGCTCTCCAAGCCGGTTAAATCAAGTTCCAAATCAATGTGGCTATGCATGTTGCCTCCCTTTTATGGTGAATGTGCCATGGTCGCGTGCATGTTTCACGCCTGCCCATTCATTAAGTTTTATTTTTAATTTCACTTATTCGCTCAATCTGCAGCGTCATCACCTTCTGGCAGATCAATCTCCACCGCAGGCTCCTCAGCTACGCCGTTACCTTCCATAATATCGCGGATCATTTTAAATAATTCGCGACTACTTTTTGGCGGTTTACCGGCTGCATGCTCTTTTTGCGCATTACGAATCAAGGTGCGCATTTGCTGCACATTAGTGCGCGGAAACTCGACGATAAACAATTCAATCGCTTTAACATCGTCCAGCATGCGCATACGCCAGCGCTCCATATGATGAAAGCGGGCATTTTCTTCCTGGTGCTTACCATCCCACTTTTGCAACTGCTCAACAATCGGCGCCAGGTCTGTTTCGCGCATCAAGCGGCCTATATATTGCATCTGGCGACGAATAGCACCATTGGCGGTAATTCGTTTGGCTTCAGCAATGGCATCCATCAACGCTTCTTCCAGCTGCAGTTTTTTCAGTTTTTCTTTAGGTAGTGCCACTAATTGGCGGCCTATCTCCTGCGCAGCATCTGCCTCTGCTTTCAATCGGGTTTTACTGGGTTGGGAATCATCAAGGGTTTCAGATGTCATGGTAAAAGCAATCTCTGCCAAATCACGGTATGATAACAGTTTTAACTGCCAAGCAAAAAACAAGCGCGTACAGCATGCAATCGGATCAACTTCAACAAATCGCTCAAGATATTATTCAACTGACACGCAAAGCAGGCGCCAGCAGCGCCGAAGCCGAGGTCAGCTTTGGCACCGGCCAGAACGTGTCGGTCAGGCAAGGCGAGACTGAAAACATTGAATACAATCGCGACAAAGGGTGTTCGGTCACCGTTTACTTTGGCCAGCGAAAAGGCTATGCCAGCACCTCAGACCTGAGCCCGCAAGCCTTGCAAGACACGGTTGAAGCCGCTTGTAATATCGCAAAATATACGGCGCAGGACCCCTTTTGCGGGCTGGCAGATGCCACCTTGATGGCGACTGAGTTCCCGGATTTATCCTTAAATCACCCCTGGCAGATTGATGTTGATGAAGCACTGGCACTGGCCAAGCGCTGTGAGGCGGCGGCGCTCGCCGTCGATACGCGCATCAGCAATAGTGAAGGCGCCAGCATTTATAGCCAGAGCGGCAGCTTTGCTTATGCCAACAGCCATGGCTTTATTGGCGGCTACCCAAGCTCACGCCATAGCATCAGTTGCTCGGTGATTGCCGAAACCGATGGCCTGATGCAACGCGACTACTGGTATAGCAGTGCACGCGATGCGCTAGACCTGGCAACGCCAGAGCAAGTGGGCCAAACGGCAGGCACACGTACCGTCAAGCGCCTGGGCGCGCGCCCGATCAAGACCGGGCAATATCCAGTCTTATTTGAGGCACCGTTGGCGAGTGGCCTGATCGGCACGTTGATCAGCGCCATTTCTGGCGGCAACCTGTACCGAAAATCGTCTTTCTTGCTAGATAGCCTGGGGCAGCCAATCGCCAGCCCACTATTACAAATTGACGAAAACCCGTTTGTGCTTAAAGGCGCCGCCAGCAGTGCTTTTGATAGCGAAGGCGTGGCTTGCCACCCTCGCACACTGGTTGAAAACGGGGTGTTGCAAGGTTATGTGCTGGGCAGCTATTCTGCCCGCAAACTGGGCATGCAATCTACTGGCAATGCGGGTGGCGCGCATAACATTGTAGTGCGCTCGACTGGCCATTCGCTCACGCAGCTATTACAAACCATGGGCACTGGCCTGTTGGTCACCGAGTTGCTTGGGCATGGCATGAACATGGTCACCGGTGACTATTCCAGAGGCGCGGCAGGTTATTGGGTAGAAAACGGTGAGATCATTCATCCGGTGGAAGAAGTCACCATTGCTGGCAATATGAAAGATATGTTGAAAAGCATCGCTGCGATCGGCAATGATACGATTCCGCATAGCTCCAAATTGACTGGCTCGATACTGATAGAACGTATGACCATCGCATCAGCAGAGTAAACACAAGTAGACTAGGCTTGCGCCAAACAAAAAAGGCTTTGCATCATGCAAAGCCTTTTTTTGTTCACTTAAGATGTTGGCGACTATTGCGCTGGCAGTGCTGTGTCCAGGGTCAACAATGTTTCATCAACGCCAGCAACGATGGCTGCGGTTTCATTTTCTACCACAGGCACCTCTTCGAGCGCTGATTGATCAGCCTGCTCCAGCATCGGTGGCAGCGCCTCTGGTGCAAGCTCTGCAGATGCATCCAGCGCGACCGCAGGTTCAGCAACCTCTTCAAGCACTTGCGATTGCAGTTCAGTTGTTACAGGTGCGAGATCTGTTGCTGTAACAGGGGCAGACTCAATCGGCGCTGCAGATTGCAATAACGTCGCATCACTGGTGGCCGGGGTCTGCTCTGAGTGGTTAGGCACATCTTCATCTGCTGGCTCAAACTCGTCTTGCAGCAGATCTTTCGGCACCAGACCATCCTGAATCAGGCTAGCCCGACGTTGCAGATATGCATCACGCATAAAGGCATAAGGGTCAATCGACGCATTGTCTACCAAATCGGTCGCATCAAGCAATTGCGTACGTTTATCCAGCAATTGCACAGCACGCACCTGATTGTGCGCACGGATCTGGCCAGTATTGTGCAAATAGGTGATCGGGTCTGAAGTCACCGTATCAATAAACAGGCCACTGGCATCACGCACGGTACTTGGCCCAATAATCGGCAATACCAAATACGGGCCTGAACCCATGCCCCAGAACCCCAGGGTTTGACCAAAGTCTTCTTGGTGTTTTTCAATTTTGTCCATACCAGCTACATCAATAAAACCAGCAATACCAAAAGTTGAGTTAATCACAAAACGGCCAGCATCTGTAAATGCTTGCGCAAATTTAAGCTGCAACAAGTCATTGACGACAGTTGTCAGCGTACCCAGGTTACTGAAGAAATTACTGATACCAGTCCGTACTGGTGTAGGTGCAACGGCTTTGTAGGCCTTGGCAACAGGTTGCATGGCATAACGGTCCGCCACGTCATTAAATTTATAAATTCCCCGGTTGATGCCTTCGAGTGGGTCTTTGTTGGTTGTAGCACAACCTGAGACACTCACCAAAACGGCAGTCAATACGATCGCTCTCAATGTTTTCATATTTTTCATTATGTTTAGAAGCTATTCAAGCGCATTTAAATGTTGTATCCCCAACACAGCTTGCAGTGTGTTCTTCGCAAATGTGTCATCCCTGTTAACGGAAATCTCTTCTAAAAGCTGAAGGGATCATTGTTAAAAAGTCGGTTAAATTCACCAGCTGGCGCTATTAAAACCTCACCTTAGCACGAAGTGAAACGGTCTTATTCTACATCAAATGTCATCTTTGCTTCACATTATTTTTGTATAACCACAACGCTAATTCGCGCTGTTGTGCATGATCGACCACGGCCACCGGGTAGTCCAGCACTAAGCCTTTGTCAAACAAGCCTTTTTTGCGAAATTTCTCGGCCCACGGCGCATGGATTTGCTGGTCATCGAGGCCACTGAGTTCTGGCACATATTTACGGATAAACCTACCTTGCGGATCAAATTTTTCTGACTGCGCTTGCGGGTTAAAAATCCTGAAATAAGGTTGTGCATCACAACCGGTCGAGGCCGCCCATTGCCAGCCACCATTATTGGCCGCAAAGTCAAAATCAATTAATTTTTCGGCAAAATAACGCTCGCCCCAACGCCAATCGACCAATAAATCCTTGACCAGAAAACTGGCCACCACCATACGCAAACGATTATGCATATAACCGGTTTGGTTTAATTGCCGCATGGCCGCATCCACAATCGGAAAACCGGTGCGCCCTTCGCACCAGGCAGCAAACCAGTCTGCGTCATTAGAAAAAGGCAGCGCCTCATATTCAGGCTTGTATGAACGGCCTTGTTGCAGGTCTTGCCGGTGAAACAGAATCTGAAAATAAAAGTCACGCCAGATGAGTTCACTCAACCAGGTAGCCGCGCCCGCGTTGCCAGCAAGTGAAAGCTGCCAGGCTGCATGTGCCAGTTGGCGAATGGAAATCGTACCGAAGCGCAAATGCACAGAGAGATAAGAAACACCTTTAACCGCCGGGTAATTACGGGCGTCATGATAGTGGTCGATACGCTGCAAAAAATCATCAAACAACTGCTGCGCGCCTGCCATGCCGGTTGGCACACGCAGAGCAGCCAGGTTGGTACGCGCAAAGCCTAGCAACTCTAGTGCTGGCATAGGCTCGGGCGCAACTGGCGCAAGATGCTTGAGATACTTTTTAACCGGGTAAGCCTTTAAATAAAAGGCATTCAATTTAGCTAAATGTGCATTTTTATAAGGGGTGAACACGCCATAGGGCTTGCCGGTTTGCGTCAACACCTCATCTTGCTCAAACAGCACCTGATCCTTAAATAGATGCAGGGTTTGACCCGTTTTAAGCAACGCCTGCGCAACTACGTCATCGCGGGCAATGGCGACTGGCTCGTAATCTTTGTTGGCATAAACGGCGGCCACATTCAGCGTTTGTGCCAAAGCAGGGATTTGTTCTTGCGCGCGGCCATGGCGCACTATGAGATCACCGCCCTGCGCTTGCAATGTCTGCTTGAGTGCATGCACGCTTTCCCAGATAAACTCAAGCCGCCTATCCTGCTTGTCGCTTAAGGCATCCAGAATATCGGTATCAAACACAAAAGCGACAAACACCTGCGTATGCCGCTTTAAGGCGTGATAAAGCGCGGCATGATCATCATCGCGCAAGTCACGACGCAACCAGACCAGGGCATTAGACATAATTACTCTCTGTGATAAGGATGACCGCTTAGAACCGTGTGCGCGCGATAAAGTTGCTCGGCCAGCATCACACGTACCATGCCATGCGGCATGGTTAATTTAGACAGGCTGAACAGCCATTGCGCCTGGGTTTTAAGTTGCGCATGCAAGCCGTCAGCGCCACCAACCACCAAAGACACATCGCGCCCCATCTCCTGCCAGGCTTTCAGTTTTTCTGCCAACTGCAGAGTCGTTACCGCTTGTCCACGCTCATCGAGTGCCACCAGGTAGTCTTTACCGACCACCTCAAGAATGCGCTTGGCCTCTGCCTCCTGCACGACCTCACTATTCTTACCGGCGGCCCGTTTGTCGGGCTTGATTTCAATGATGCGCGTCTCTAGCTCGCGCGGCATACGCTTTAAATATTCTGCGCAGGCAGACTCTACCCAGTCGGGCATTTTATGGCCGACCGAGATAATATTAAGCTTCATTGAAAAACCACACTGGCGATGCGAAAAAATAGCAGCATGGTGTGGGTAGAAAATTTAAGCGGCGGATGCAGTACGGCGAGTCTGTGACTCTGTCCACAGTTGTTCAATATTGTAATAGGCACGCGTGGTAGGCACCATGACATGGACGACAATATCGCCTAAATCGACCAGCACCCACTCCCCCTCTTTCTCGCCCTCAACACCGCGCGCATCAATGCCTTTTTCTTTCAACTTGGCACGCACGTTATCGGCAATCGCCTTGCATTGACGCGTGGAGTTACCACTGGCGACGATCATGTAACTGGTGACCGCCGTCATCCGGCGTACGTCCATCACAGTGATGTCAAAGGCTTTAATATCTTCCAGCGCGTCAACGACGGCCAGTTTCATGTCGTCCAGCGACATGGCATTGATGTTAGTTTGCATAGGTGTATTCAAAATATCAGGCGGCTTGCGCAGGAATATGGTTTTTTTGCTCGACAATGCGATTTTGCGCATCGACGTAAACCAGTTGTGGATGGTAATTGGACAATTCGGCTTCAGTATATTGCGAGTAACTGGCAATAATAATCAAATCATCAGGATTCGCTTTGTGTGCTGCAGCACCATTGACCGAAATCACGCCAGAGTGGCGCTCGGCACGAATGGCATAAGTTGTGAAACGCTCACCATTGTTGATGTTGTAAATCTGGATTTGCTCATATTCATGAATATTGGCGGCTTCCAGCAAGGCTTCATCAATCGCACAGCTGCCCTCATAGTGCAGCTCACTATGCGTCACGCGCACTCGATGCAGCTTTGATTTCAACATGGTTCTTTGCATTGCGTCCCTTAGCTCGAACTTCCGCTTGCGCGGAAAAGGTCGTAATTATAGAGTTATCAATGGCTTAGCGCAAAATAAATTTATCAAAAAACGCATTCAATCACTGCAGACGTTAACTTCACAGTTATCTATCAGCCGGGTATTGCCCAACTTGGCCGCAGCCAGAATCACCCAGTCACGCGTTTGGTCGTCTGGCAAGGTCAACACCTGTTGGCGCCGAATCTCTACATAATCTACCTGCCAACCCTGCTGTTTCAAGGCCAAACGAGATTCGTCACATAAAGCCACATAGTCGCGCCGCCCAGACAGCAAAGCTTGTTTAAGTGCTTGCAGTTGCTGCTGCAACTGTGCAGCCTGTATTTTTTCTGCATCGCTCAAATAGCCATTTCTGGAGCTCATGGCCAGCCCGGATGGCTCACGCGCAGTCTCCCCGGCAATGATATCAATCCCAAAATTAAGCTGTCGCACCAAAGCGCGGATCACCATCAGTTGCTGGTAGTCCTTTTTGCCAAACACCGCTACCTGCGGTTGCACCATATGAAACAGCTTGGCAACCACGGTTGCCACCCCGGCAAAATGCCCAGGGCGACTGGCGCCACATAAGTCATCGGCCAAAGGCGGTGGCTGAATCACCATCTGCTGATGCAAAGACTGGCCATCAAAGTCGGGGTACATCTCCTCAACGGCTGGCGCAAACACCACATCAGCCCCCACCGCTTGCAGCTTGTCGCAATCAGATGCCAGCGTACGCGGATAACTGCCAAAGTCTTCACTGGCGCCAAACTGTAGCGGATTCACAAAGATACTCACCACCACCAGGTCGGCATGCTGCTTGGCCAGTGTCACCAACTGGCAATGCCCTGCATGTAAATTGCCCATGGTTGGCACAAAACCAACGCGCTGATGACCAAGGCTTGCCAAAAATGTGCGCAGCTCGCGCAAGGTATGAAACAACTGCATGCAGACTCTTTGAATTTATTCGTCAAAAACCAGAATGGTCAATATATCACACGGCGCAATGTTCAGGCCTGGCGCGCAAAAGATCGTCAGCCCGACAATTGACAAGCACGTAACTCCGCGCCTATAGTCACCATTTGCAACAATCTACAATAATTAACATCAGGAGTAAGTGTATGAGTGTGATGACCGAGTTTAAGCAGTTTGCGTTAAAGGGCAATGTCATGGATTTGGCGGTGGGTGTCATCATCGGTGGTGCCTTTGGCAAAATCGTTGATTCCATGGTCAACGACATCATCATGCCAGTCATCGGCAGAATATTTGGCGGCTTTGACTTCAGCAACCTCTACCTGCCACTCAACGGCCAATCGGCTGACTTAGCCCTGGCCGAAGCCAAAAAACTCGGCGCAGTATTGGCCTACGGCAACTTCATCACCATTGTGCTTAATTTCGTTATTTTGGCCTTTATCATTTTTCAAATGGTTAAGTTCATGAACAGCCTGAAACAGGCAGAACCCGCCGCGCCAGTAGTCACACCAGAAGACGTTGTGTTGTTACGCGAAATCCGCGACAGCCTGAAAAAGTAATTTTTTAGACCACGGTTAAAAAACACAAGGGCGCTTTAAGCGCCCTTGTGTTTTAAGCATACAAGCTTTTAATCACACCAACTCAAAGGCCTGACGGATCAGGTTGCACTTCATAACTCTGGCCAGCACTGGCGTCAGAGCCATCATTATTTAAAAACACCACCACACTCACTTGGTCATCAATAATATCCAACTCGGTGGTCGGGTAATATGCGCCGCCTGCATCTTTGTTGATATTGTGATAATGCCAGATAGAAGCAACCACGCGCCCGCTATCTTTTAATTTCACATCTTCTGCCCGCGCCGGTTCGCCCAGCAGCGCAATGAGCTGTGCCCGATTAAGCTTGCCTACTGCATTCACAAAGCCTTGTTCATCTTCTGGCAATTTGGCAGGCGTCGCCCCCGCCAACGCAGCACCGCTTAAAGACAAACACACCACCGCTAAGACCCCATTTAACCAAGTTTTGGCGCGCATCATGACTCTCCTTTATTCAGCAATTCAGGCAATCAAAACAACAATAGGTTCAAACCGGCATCCCGCCTACACTGACTCGATCGGGTATGCCTCTTCCGGCAATTGTTCTACCAGTAACACATGCACACGACGGCTGTCTGCATGCACCACAGTCACGCTTAAATTATCAATCCGAATATACTCGCCGCGCTTGGGTAAATGGCCAAAATGATTGACTACCAGGCCACCCACCGTCGAAAACTCTTCGTCGCTAAACTCAGTGCCGATGGCTTCATTAAACTCGGGGATTTCAGTCAAGGCCTTGACGCGATACTTGCCTGGCTCCTGCTGAATAATATTACCTTCGCCTTCGTCATCATCGTATTCATCTTCGATGTCTCCGACAATTTGCTCAAGCACATCTTCAATCGTCACCATGCCTGCCACGCCGCCGTATTCATCGACCACAATGGCGATATGGTTACGGTTGCTGCGAAATTCTTTTAACAATACATTTAATCGCTTGGACTCTGGAATAAACACTGCCGGACGCAGCATGTCGCGCAACTCAAACGACTCGCTGGCGTAATAACGTAATAAATCTTTGGCCAGCAAAATGCCGATCACATCGTTTTTATTATCTTCAATGACGGGAAAACGGGAGTGCGCCGTCTCAATCACAAACGGCAAAAAGCTTTCTGGCGGCTGCGCAATATCAATGACATCCATTTGCGAGCGCGGGATCATAATATCCCGTACCTGCATTTGACTGACTTGCAGCACACCTTCAATCATAGCGAGCGAATCGCTATCCATCAGGTGATTTTCATAAGCCCCATGCAGCAACTCCACCAGTTGCTCTCTATCTTCTGGCTCGCGCAGAAGAAAATGGCTTAATCGTTCTAAAAGTGAGGGTTTGTGAGACAACTTATCCGGCTCTGAAGCCATATATACTGCTGAAAACAGCATCCTGTGTAACGCGTTAACTTAAGCATACATGAAAATGGCAGGCAATGTCACCTTCAAGCCGCTACCCGCCTGACTTATTAAAGACATGGTGCATCGCTGCCTGGGTGAGCAAAGATTTGTTAGCCGCCGACACCAACAAACGATATAAAAGATTTAAATTCTGCTAAATTAACACCTATGTTAAATCGCTTGCCCCCCACCTTACGCCCACTGGCCCAATCACGCATATTCAAGGTGCTTGCCGGGCTCATTGTTTTCTATTTTTTATTTGCCTGGCTCGCCGTCAACCCACTGGCAAAATGGCTGCTGCCGTGGGTGGCAGAAAGCAAACTGGCCAGTCAAGCCAGCGTAGAAAAAGTCACCTTTGACCCGCTACGCCTCACCACCACCATTGATAAATTAGTACTGACCGAAAAAAATGGCGCGCCACTAGCATCATTTGACCGCTTGGTGGTCGACCTTGAAGCCAGCGGCCTGTTTCATTGGGCCTGGAAACTCAAACAGATTGCACTGACAGCGCCGCGCGTCAATGTGCATATTTCCAAGCAAGGTCGCCTTAACTGGGCCGACCTGATCGCAAAACTAAACGAAGACCCTTCGCCACCAAGCCCGGACTTGCCGCGCGTCATCATCGAAAGCATTGTGATTCATCAGGGCAATGTCGATTACAAAGACGCGCAGCACGCAACGCCGCTGCAAGCCTCGATTAAACCGCTGGACTTTGAACTGGAAGGCTTTTCTACCCTACCCAAAGATCGCGGCGACTACCTGATTGCGGCCAAACTGCCTGACCAAGGCGGCACCGTTAAATGGAAGGGCAATGTTGGCGTGAACCCAGTGGCGTCGCAAGGCTCACTGGCGATTGAAGGCCTGCAGATCGCCAAAATCATGCAATGGGTAAATCAGGCCAGCCTGCCGTTGCAAGTGCAAGCCGGGACATTTGCCAGCCAGTTCAATTATGATTTTTCATTGCCGAATCAACAGCCAAAACTGTTAGTCTCGCAGGCCAAACTGCGCGTGAACAGCTTGGCGGCAACGCTGGCACAAGGCGACAAACTCGCCTTAGCGCAGTTGGAGGTTACCGCAAAGCATCTGGCACTGAATCAGCAACCGCATTTATCGGTGACCACAGAAGACATCGGCATTCAACTGGATCAACTCAAGTTACAGAAACCGCACGCTGACCTGTCGCTTGCAACCAGCAGCCTCACCTTACCCAAACTGGTGTTTGAGCAGGATAAACAGGCGCAACTCAAGTTTGACCAACTGCAGCTGAAAATGCAGCAGGCAAAGTTGCAACAGGCGCAGAAAACATTATTTGAGTTACCTGAACTGGTTGTTGACAATGTCAGCCTCAATCTGGCTGAACGTCAGGCCAATATTGAGCACATTCTGCTCGCCAAAGGGCAGCTGTCTGCCACGCAAACAGCAACCGGCCTTGATTGGCAGCAGGCCTTTGCCGAACCGGCTACCACCGCGCCTAGCCCAGAAGCAGTGACAGCAGCAGATGAAAAAGCAAGCGACCCTTTTCACTTTACGATAGGCGAAGTGGCCCTGACACACTGGCAGTTGTCGTACACTGACCAGCAGTTTGCCAAGCCATTGCAAGCCACTGTGGCTGATTTCAATGTGCAATTGGCCGTGGATAACCAAGCGGGCCTGAGCTTGAAAAATATGCAACTGGAGGCTACGCAACTACAGCTGCAAACAGATAAAAAACCAGCTGCGCAGTTGGCCAAACTGGCAGTGAATAATGCCCAATTGGCGCTGGAGCAGCAAAAAGTGGATATTGCCGCGATTCAATTAAGCGGCCTAAAAACGACGGTGATCCGGCAAGTAGACCAACGCTTGAACTGGCAGAGTATATTGTCACCCGCGGCTAACAAACATACGCCAACGACACCGCCAGCCACGACTGCATCAGCGCAAAAAACGCCATGGGCGTTTGCCCTCAAAAAACTGGCGCTACAACAGGCTGACATTCATATTGAGGATCAATCTACACCAACGCCAGTGGTGCTGGATGTCGTAGATGCCAACATAGAAGCCACCGACCTCAGCCAAAACATGGCGCGCTTACTGCCAGTCAAGACTGGCTTCAAGGTCAAGCAAGGCGGGCAATTCAACCTGCATGGCAAGCTGGCAGCGGCCCCGTTTAAAACCGAGCTGCAATGCGCGCTCACTGATTTATCACTCAAACCGTTTGCGCCTTATATTCAGCAAGCCGCGCTATTGCAGCTGGAAAACGGCACAGCCAGTGTGCAGGGCAAGCTACAGCAAACTGCCAGTGGCGCAAGCAAATTTGACGGCGGCTTTAGTGTGAACCAACTCTCAATCATTGAAGAGGCGAGCCGGCAACCGTTTTTACGCTGGGAGAAACTACAAGGCGACGGTTTAGCGCTGTCGCTGGCACCCAACAAGTTGCAATTAAGCACACTGACTTTAAGCAAGCCGCAAACTAAATTTATTATTTACCCTGACCGCAGCCTCAATCTGACCAAGGTGATGCGCCCGCCCGCTGCCAGTGCTACGCCGGCTCCTACGACATCTGCGACCACGGCACCTACTGCTACGTCGTCTGCCGCGAGCAAAGATGCGACAGCGTCCAATGTAGCGGCCGCAGACTTTCCAGTAGGCATTGACACAGTACGCATCAACAATGCCGAGCTGGAGTTTGCCGACTTGTCCTTGCCACAACCGTTTGGCACCAATATTCACAGCTTGGGCGGCGTCATCAACGGTATTTCCAGCAACCCGTCATCCACCGCGCAAGTCGAGCTGGACGGCAAGGTTGATGATTATGGCGCAGCGCGCATCCGCGGTGCGCTGCAACCTTTTAAAACCACAGAATTTACCGATATTAAACTGGCATTCACTAATCTGGAAATGAATCGCCTGACACCTTACTCAGGCAAATTTGCCGGCCGAAAAATCGAATCTGGCAAGCTGTCTGTTGACCTGGAATATAAAATCAAACAGCGCAAACTGGCTGGTGAAAACAAGTTTGTGATTCACAAGCTGACACTGGGCGAAAAAGTCGACAGCAAAGACGCCCCCAACCTGCCGTTAGACTTGGCGATTGCGATTCTGGAAGACAGTGATGGCGTAATCGACCTTGATTTACCCGTCAGCGGCAGCCTGGATGACCCCAAATTTAGCGTGGGTGGCATTTTGTGGAAAGCCTTTACCAATGTATTAACCAAAATTGTGACCGCCCCCTTCAGCGCACTGGGCAAGCTGTTTGGCGGCAGTGACAAACTGGAGGCGATTGTATTTGACCCGGGCAACACTGCAATTTTGCCACCGGAACTGGAGAAGCTGCATGCCGTGAGCACCGCACTCGGCAAGCGCCAGCAACTGGCACTGGGAATCGTGCCTGGCTACGATGTGGCTGCGGATACGCGTGCGATTCAGGAAACCACTTTACGCAAACAAGTGGCCGAAGAAACCGGTGTGCGCCTAGAGGCAGGCCAAGCGCCGGGGCCGATTGACCTGAACAACCCCAAGGTGCAGTCGGCAATACAAACCCTGCATGACCGCTTAACCAATAAAGGCCTGCTCAAACGGTTGGCGGCCAAGCTTGAAAAAGCGCCGGAAGGTTTTTACCTGCAGGCACAAGAAGCATTAACAACCAGCATTCAAGTCACCGATGCTGAGTTGCAAACCTTAGCCAAAGCACGCGCAGCCGCGATTCAAAAAGTGCTGCTAGATGCAGGGGTGAGCGCAGAAAGAGTCACGATCACCAACCCTGCCACGATGAAAGCTGACCGAGCACAGGTGCCAACCAAGCTCACGCTGGATGCCATTAAACACTAGGCGTATGTAAACAACCATCCAGCCACTCAACGAGTGCCTGGATGGCAAACTACATGACCAGCACCGTTAATAACTGCTGAAAAAAGCGCAGCACCGGCGTCAATAACACGCCCAAAACGCCAGTAAACAGCAAGGCAATCAAAACCAGCATGCCATAACGCTCTATCTGCGCAAATTTAATCGCTGCTTTCATGGGCAACAGGCTAACGGCAATACGGCCGCCATCCAATGGTGGTAACGGGAACAAATTTAACACCAGCAACACCAGGTTAATCTGAACACCCGCCAGGCTCATTTGCGCCAGAAAAGCTTGTGCTGACTCAGGAAATACCGCCACCCGCGCCAGCAGCAGCCCCCAAAAAATCGCCATGACAAAATTGGATGCCGGACCGGCCAATGCGACCCACAACATATCTTGTTTAGGACGACGCAGTTGGCCAAAATTAACGGGCACCGGTTTGGCCCAGCCAAAAAGCACGCCGCCTAACATAATGCTGAGAGCAGGCAGCAAAATAGTGCCGATCGGGTCAATATGCTTAAACGGATTTAAAGTGATTCTACCCATGCGCTCAGCAGTCAGGTCCCCAAAAAACTTGGCGGCATAGCCATGTGCGGCTTCGTGCACTGTGATTGCAAATAAAATTGGCAAGGCATAAGCCGCTATTTTTTGTACGACAGTGAGTTCCATTTAATACTTCCAGCGCATTCAATACTTCAATCTTAAAGTGTCACCGCGGTAAAAGGGCGCACTCATTTACGTTTCAACACATTAAGGCCATGGCGCAACGCCCGCCCGCACCAGCTCCGGCGGGTCCTGCGTTAAATCGAGCACCGTCGTGGCACCCACATGCACAATATCACTGTCGATCACCGCATCAATCTGATGCTCCAGTGCTTCACGGATCTCCCAACCGACTGACATCGGGGCTTCGTCACCCGGCAGCTGCAGGGTCATGCTGAGTAAGGGCGAGTCCAGCGATTCTAGCAAGGCTTGCGTGACCACGTGTTTGGGCACCCGCAAGCCGATGGTGCTGCGCTTGGGGTGCTGCAAGCGACGCGGCACTTCGCGACTGGCCTCGAGCAAAAAGGTGTACGCCCCCGGCGTCATGGCTTTAAGCAAGCGAAACTGGCTGTTATTGACTTTGGCATAGGTGCCAATCTCGGCCAGATCACGACAAATCAGGGTAAACGGATGCTCATCATCGACGCCACGCAAGCGGCGGATACGTGTTTGCGCGTCTTTAAATTCCATCAGGCACACCAGTGCATAACTTGAGTCAGTGGGGCATGCCAGCACGCCACCCTGCTTTAATAGCTGCGCCGCCTGCTGGATTAATCTGGCTTGCGGATTTTCTGCATGAATCACAAAATACTGTGCCATAACTCAAAGACTCTCTAATTCGCCAGTGATGTCAACTGGCTGGCCTCCGGCCAGTCTTGCCAAACTGGCACACAACCGGCTGGCAACGCTGGCAAGCGGCCCATATCCATATAAGACATGCCAGGGCCGTGGTAATCAGAGCCTTGCGATGCTTTTAAATCAAAACGATGCGCCAGTTTGGCAAACTGCTCATACTGCGGCGGTTGATGACTACCAGTCACCACTTCAATCGCGGCCCCGCCCAGGTTTCTGAATTCATTTAATAGTAGATGCATATTCACAAAACCCAGGTCATAGCGGCCAGGATGCGCCAATACTGCCACACCACCACTGTCACGAATCAGCATCAATGCCTCTTCCAGGCTCATCCACTCATGATTGACATAGCCGGGTTTGCCTTTAACCATATATTTTTTAAACACAGACTTGACGTTTTTTGCATGCCCGTGCTTCACCATAAACTGGGCAAAATGGCTGCGCGTCATCACGCTGTTACCTGAAAGCTCACGCGCGCCCTCGTAGGCATTTGCGATACCCGCTTTCGCCAGGCCTTCGGCAATTTGTCTGGCGCGAGCATCACGCCCCTCGCGCACTTTGGCAAACGCGGCCAACAAAGCCGGATTTTGCGGGTCCACACGCAAGCCCACAATATGCAGGGTACGCTTTCGCCAGGTCACCGAAATTTCAACGCCATCAATAAAAGACAAACCCTGCTGCTCGGCCGCCGCACGCGCACGTGCCAACCCGCATACTTCATCATGATCGGTCAGTGCCAACACCCTTACACCCTTGCTCGCAGCATGCGCAACCAGGTCTTCAGGCGTGAGTAATCCATCGGACATGGTGGAGTGGCAATGTAAATCAATAGGGACAGACATGATGAATATGGGGGCGCCGTTTGAATAAAAAGATGAATGTCTAAGCGACTAACTTTACATTTTGACAGAAATCATAGCAAAATAGTGCCCTCACAGATAGCAGGAACTCAGTCACCTGAGACCACGCATGCAAGTCATTACCGATTTACTCCCCGTCATCCTCTTTTTTATTGCCTATAAAAAAGCGGGTATTTTTACCGCAACTGCAGTCGCCATGATCAGCACCCTGGTGTTGATGCTGATACTCTGGATCAAACGCGGCAAGATAGACAAAATGCTCATGATCAACGGTGCGGTGATTACGGTGCTGGGCGGCATCACGTTATTACTGCACGACAAAACCTATATCATGTGGAAGCCGACAGCGATCTACTGGATAGGTGCGCTAGTACTGTTATTTAGTCGCTATGCACTCAAACGCAACCTGATCGAAAACATGCTGGGCAAAATGATGGCGCCACCTGCGGCCATCTGGGATACCTTAAACCTGTGCTGGATTGCCTTTTTGGTCGGCATGGGCATCCTTAATCTTTATGTTGCTTTTCACTTTAATGAAGATGACTGGGTCAACTTCAAACTGTTTGGCGCGACCAGTCTGATGTTTATCTTTATTATTGTGCAAGTGTTTGCTTTAAAAGAACATTGGATTGAACAAAACACGCCTTCTGCCTGACTAAGAGAAAACCATCATGCTTTATATGATCTACGCACAAGACACTGCCAACAGCTTGCCACTAAGGCAAGCCCATCGTCCACCGCATCTGGCGCGTCTGCAACAATTACAAAACGAAGGACGTTTGTTACTGGCTGGCCCATTGCCCGCCATTGACAGTGTAGACCCGGGAGAGGCTGGTTTTAGCGGCAGCCTGATTGTGGCTGAATTCGATTCTTTACAGGCAGCGACCGACTGGGCCAACGATGACCCTTTCGTGCATGCGGGCGTCTATGGCAAAGTAGAAGTTAAACCATTTAGAAAGACCTTGCCATAACATGTTAAAAGCAGAAATCGAGCAACGTTTACAGGCGCTGGCGCCCGCACTGCTCGAAATACAAGATGATAGCGAACTGCATCGCGGACATGCAGGAAACACGGGCGGCGGGCATTTCACCATCACGGTAAAAAGCTCGCTATTTTCAGGAAAATCACAGATAATGCGCCATCGCATGGTCTATCAATGCTTGCAAGATTTAATGCCTCATCGCATACACGCGCTCAGTATTCAGGCCTTTTCGACTGATGAGTCATTTATTTGAAACAATTCTGTTTTTTAATATCGCACTAATTCAAATCGTTATATAAGGATATTGCATGAAATTTTTGAAAGTAATGTTGGCGATTGCTTGCTTAAGCGCACTGCCACATGTATACGCGGCTGATGCCGATGCTATTGCCACAGTCAATGGCAAGCCGATTAAAAAAACCTGGGTAGACTTTATCTTACGTGATGCCGAAGCACGTACTGGCCAGAAAGCCAACGATGGCATGAAAGCAGCCGTGGTCAACGAATTGATTGGCTCTGAGCTGGCTTATCAAGAAGCCCAAAAAGCAGGCATCGACAAATTGCCAGACTTTATTGCAAGCGAAGAGCTGGCCCGTCGCAAATTACTGGTTAATGCGTTTTTGGCTGATTTCATCAAGAAAAATCCTGTGACCGACGCCGAGAAAAAAGAAGGCTACGAGCAGTATAAAAAAGAGCTGGGCGACAAAGAGTACAACGCTCGCCACATTTTGGTTAAAACTGAAGCAGAAGCCAAAACGATTATTGCCGACCTGAAAAAAGGCACTGACTTTGCTAAAATTGCCAAAGAAAAATCACAAGATCCAGGCTCTAAAGACAAAGGTGGCGACTTGGGCTGGTTCTCTCCGGCTGGCATGGTAAGACCATTTGCTGATGCGCTGGTTGGTTTGAAAAAAGGCGAAACAACGCCTGAGCCTGTACAGTCACAATTCGGCTGGCATGTGATCAAACTGGTTGATACTCGTGCATTGCAAGCCCCGCCTTATGAAAAAGTACAAGAAGGCATTGAGCGCACACTGCAGCAACGCAAACTTGAAAAATACATGCTGGGCCTGAAAGACAAAGCTAAAATTGATGTTAGCGGCGTCGAGAAGAAGTAATCAAACGCCCAATGACAGCTAACCAGCTGCGCCCTAATAAAAAAGCCAGTTCAGACTGGCTTTTTTATTATTTAGGCATCATGCCAGCATTGCCTCATCGCACATGCCAAGTACAGAGAATCATTTCTTTGACTGGCAATCTAAGCTAAAATTAAGCCTTAGATAAAATCAAGAATTATTCTCATTTATACCATGTCCATGCATCTTGACGCCCTAAAACCCGGCCAGACTGCCATCATTGATAGCATCCATGCTGAGCAAGCCCTATCACAACGATTGGGCGCGCTGGGGTTCCGGTCTGGCAAACAGCTGGAGATCATCCGCCAAGCTGCATTTAACGGCCCATTGCATGTACGCATTGGCTCGACAGACGTCATCATCCGCCTGCAGGATGCCAAAGCCATCCAAGTCCGCTTACTCTCCAACCAGACAGAATCCCTCACCGCATGAAACGTGTTGCCTTACTCGGAATGCCCAACACGGGCAAATCCACTCTGTTCAATCGTTTAAGCGGCGCCTCCGCCCGCGTGGGTAATTGGCCAGGCATCACGGTAGACTTAATGAGCGCAAAAATCCTGCTCGGTGGCCATATTGCCGAGTTGGTCGATTTGCCTGGCTTGTATGATTTGCATGGTTTTTCTGATGACGAGCATGTTGTCCGCCATTTTTTAAGCCATCATCCAGTTGACCTGGTACTGATTATCTTAAACAGCGCCCAGATTGATCGCCAGTTATCGCTCGCCTTGCAAATTCGCGCGCTGGGCTTACCTGCTGTGTTGTTGCTTAACATGGAAGATGAGGCCAAACGTGCAGGCATCACGATAGACGCGCAAGCCATGAGCAAACAGCTAGGCTTGCCAGTGCGCACCATTAGCGCCAAATATGGCCAAGGCTGCCCTGATGCGTTGCAGCTGGCGGCACAAACCATTTTGCAGCAACCCAACCTGGTCACGCCAGCAACGATTGCTGGCAAGTTGGAAATGGATAATGTCATCGAACAGGAAATGCATCAGATTATTGATAAAACGGTGCATTTTCCCCTTCAGCTGAATCACACGTTAACCGACCGCCTGGACCGCGTGCTATTGCACCCATGGTTGGGACTGCCCTTGTTCTTGCTCTCGGTCTTTTTGCTGTTTCAGTTTATTTTTACCGTAGGCGCCCCACTACAAGAAGGCATGGCCTGGCTGTTTGACAGCATGCGCAGCACATTACTAGAACCAGCATTGGCAAGCTTGCCAGGCTGGTTAAATGGCTTGCTACTCGACGGCCTCTATACCGGCTTTAGCACCGTAGCGGCGTTTGTGCCGATTATTGTGTTGTTCTTTTTGGTCATGAGTATGGTCGAAGACAGTGGCTACTTGTCGCGCGCCGCCTTTCTCATGGACACCCTGATGGCGAAAATGGGCCTGGATGGCCGTGGCTTTGTCATGATGCTGATGGGCTTTGGCTGTAATGTACCGGCCTTGATGGGCACGCGCGTGATGCGTAGCCGCCCCATGCGCTTACTCACCATGCTCACCATCCCGCTCTCGCTCTGCTCAGCCAGATTACAGGTGTTTCTATTTATCATTGCTATTTTGTTCCCACCCTCGCAAGCAGCGCTGGTGCTGTTTTCGCTTTACCTGGTCAGCTTCGCCACCATTTTTATCACGGCCATTTTGTTTAAAGGCAAATTTGCCAGCCGTGAGCCGTTTGTGCTGGAATTACCGCCCTACCGCTTTCCCACGCCGCAACAAATCTGGATGCGCGGCTGGCAAGAGGTCAAACATTTTTTAGCACGGGCCACCAAGTTTATTGTGATTGGCGTGGTCATGGTGTGGCTGCTTACCCACTTGCCCACCACGGCAGTACCTGCCAGCGCAGAGACCTGGGCAGGCAGCATAGGCCGCTTTTTTGCCCCCGTGCTGGACCCGATTGGTATTGATACCCAACTGGCGATTGCCTTGATTTTTGGTTTTGTCGCCAAAGAAATCGTCGTCGGCTCACTGGCCGTGATTTACGGTTTACAAGGCGATGCGCTCAGCCACCAGATTGCGGCCAATATCGACTGGGTGCAAGGCATGAGTTTTATGCTGTTTACGCTGATTTATACGCCCTGCCTGTCCACTATCGCGACGCTCAAATCTGAAAGTAAAAGCAGCGGCTTTATGTGGCTGTCACTTGGCTGGTCATTGGCACTGGCCTGGCTGGTGAGCTTTATGTTTTACCAGAGCGCCCGCGCGCTGGGATACTAGGGCATTAACCACACACATTAAACGGCCACCTGCGTGTGGCCGTTTTTTCATCAGGGATTCGATTAGCCCTGCCAGAGCACGCGCTTTCTGTTAAAATAACGGTTTGAATTTTCATTGAAAAATCCAACCGTCACATGTCCAGTCAAGCGCATTTTTTTAGTCTGCGCGGCAGCGCCGCCCTCTCGCAATTCCGTCTCGATAAGCTGTATAGCGCCCTCAAGGTCAGCGCACCGAATATCGCCCACATTTATGCCGAATTTGTGCATTTCGCTTTTAGCGAAACCGCCCTGAGTAGTGCCGAGCAAGAGACCTTGCGCCAGATTTTGACCTACGGCCCGAAAACCGAGATTGAATCACCAAGTGGTGAGCTGCTGCTGGTGACGCCACGCATAGGCACCATTTCGCCCTGGGCCTCACGCGCCACCGACATTACACACAACTGTGGCCTGAGCAGCTTGTTGCGGCTGGAACGCGGCATTGCTTACTATGTGACCACACACAACGGTCAGCCACTGTCAGACAGTGAAAAGCAGGCCTTGCGTGCCGTCATTCAAGACCGCATGACAGAAACCGTGATTGGCAGCCTGGCCGCCGCTGAAAAACTGTATCACCATGCTGACCCGAAACCCCTGTCCAGCGTCGATATTCTGGCCGGTGGCAAAGCCGCGCTGGAAGCCGCCAACAGCGACATGGGCCTTGCACTGTCGCCTGACGAAGTCGACTACCTGCTGGAAAACTACAACAAAATGGGCCGCAACCCGACGGACGTTGAGTTGATGATGTTTGCCCAGGCCAACTCCGAGCACTGCCGCCACAAGATTTTCAACGCCGACTGGGTGATCGACGGCGTGCAGCAAGAGCTGTCGCTGTTTAACATGATCCGCAATACGCACAAGTTGAACCCTGGTCACACAGTAGTGGCTTATTCGGACAACTCTTCGATTGTGCAAGGCCAGAAAACCAAGCGCTTTTACCCAGCTGCTGACCAAAGCTACCAGTTTGTCGAAGACAATATGCACTACCTGATGAAGGTAGAAACGCACAACCACCCAACGGCCATTTCACCCTTTGCCGGAGCTGCCACCGGGGCTGGTGGCGAGATTCGTGATGAAGGTGCCACCGGTATCGGCTCCAAGCCGAAAGCAGGGTTGGCCGGTTTCTCAGTCTCCAACCTCAACCTGCCAGATTTCACCCAACCCTGGGAAGAACACTACGGCAAGCCTGGCCGCATCGCCAGCGCCTTGCAAATCATGATCGATGGCCCACTCGGTGGCGCCGCCTATAACAATGAATTTGGCCGCCCTAACATTGCCGGTTATTTCCGTACCTTTGAGCTGGCAACGACTACCACCGACGGCCAATCCGAGGTTCGCGGCTATCACAAGCCGATTATGCTAGCAGGGGGTGTTGGTAACATTTCTGACAGTCATAGCTTTAAAAACAGTATTCCTGCCGGCTCAGCCCTGATTCAACTCGGTGGCCCGGCCATGCTGATTGGCCTTGGCGGCGGTGCGGCCTCCAGCATGGATACTGGCGCTAACACTGAAAACCTGGATTTTGACTCTGTGCAACGTGGCAACCCTGAGCTGCAACGCCGTGCACAAGAAGTGATTGACCGTTGCTGGCAAATGGCTGACAAAAACCCGATTTTAAGCATCCATGACGTCGGTGCCGGTGGTATTTCCAATGCGTTCCCTGAGCTGGTCAACGACGCCAAAGTTGGCGCTGTGTTCCAGCTGCGTGATGTACACAACGAAGAACCTGGCATGAGCCCGCGCGAATTGTGGAGCAACGAAGCGCAAGAGCGTTACGTACTCGCCGTCACGCAAGACCAGTTGCCATTATTTGAAGCGATTTGTGAGCGCGAGCGCTGCCCGTTTGCCGTGGTTGGTGTGACCACTGAAGAACGCCACTTAACGGTTGAAGACACACACTTTGCCAACAAACCAGTCGATATGGAACTCTCCGTATTGCTGGGCAAGCCACCTAAAATGCTCCGCGACGTCAAATCCGTAGCAAAATCATTGCCTGCGTTTGATACCAGCAAGATAGACCTGAACGATGCCGTGGCACGCGTACTGCGTTTGCCGGGTGTAGCGGATAAAACCTTCCTGATCACCATTGGTGACCGCAGCGTCACCGGCCTCATTGCGCGTGACCAGATGGTCGGCCCATGGCAAGTGCCTGTCAGCAATGTGGCGGTGACTTGTGCTGGTTTTGAAACCAACGTTGGTGAAGCCTTTGCCATTGGTGAAAAAGCCCCATTGGCGCTGATCGATGCGCCCGCCTCTGGCCGCATGGCGATTGGCGAAGCCATTACCAATATTGCCGCCGCCTCAATCAGCAACATAGGCAACCTCAAGTTGTCTGCCAACTGGATGGCCCCTGCTGGCCATGCTGGTGAAGATGCAGCTTTGTATGCCACTGTTAAAACTGTGGGCATGGAGCTGTGCCCGGCGCTGGGTATCAGCATCCCGGTCGGCAAAGACTCGATGAGCATGAAAACCGTGTGGCAAGATAACGGCGAAAACAAAGCCGTCACAGCGCCGATTTCACTGGTAATTTCAGCGTTTGCCAACACACAAGATGTACGCAAAACACTGACGCCGCAATTGCGCACCGACTTAGGCGACAGCGAATTAATTTTGATCGACCTCGGCAATGGCCACAACCGCATGGGTGGCTCGGCGCTGGCGCAAGTTTATAAACAGCTTGGTAATACGGTGCCCGATGTCGACCAGCCGGCGCAATTGAAAGCGTTTTTTGAGGCGATCCAGCAACTGAATACCGATGGCAAATTATTGGCCTACCATGACCGCTCAGACGGCGGCCTCTATGTCACATTGGTTGAAATGGCGTTTGCTGGCCATTGTGGCCTCACTGTTGACTTGTCTGGCCTGACTGGCGACAACCTCAGCACCCTGTTTAACGAAGAGTTGGGTGCGGTGGTACAAGTGCGTGCCGCTGATGCTGCTGCCATCGCTAACCAGTTGCAACAAGCGCTGGGCACCTGTGTACACCGTATCGGCCAGGTCAATGCAGGCCATGACATTACCATTGCACAAGGCAACTCACGCTACCAAGCGTCTCGCATTGACTTGCACCGTATGTGGTCTGAAACCACCTACCGTATGCAAAGCCTGCGTGATAACCCGGCCTGTGCGCAACAAGAATACGACCGCATCCTCAATGCTGACGATGCAGGTTTGCATGCTGCGCTCACATTTGATTTGAACGACAATATTGCTGCGCCGTATATCAACACCGGCAAACGCCCGAACATGGCTATTTTGCGTGAGCAAGGCGTCAACGGCCAGACAGAAATGGCCGCCGCATTTGACCGCGCAGGCTTTAACAGCGTCGACGTGCATATGAGTGATGTCATCAGCGGCCGTGTGTCGCTCAAAGACTTTGCAGGCCTGGTGGCTTGTGGTGGATTCTCTTACGGCGACGTACTGGGTGCAGGCGAAGGCTGGGCCAAGTCAATTTTATTTAACAGCCGTGCCCGTGACGAATTCAGTGCGTTCTTTAACCGCGCAGATACGTTTGCGCTAGGCGTGTGCAATGGTTGCCAGATGATGAGCAACCTGCATAGCATTATTCCGGGCGCTGAGCACTGGCCACATTTTGTGCGCAACAAGTCTGAGCAGTTTGAAGCGCGTGTGGCGCTGGTTGAGATTCTGTCCTCGCCATCTATCTTTTTTGACGGCATGGCTGGTAGCCGGATGCCGATTGCAGTGGCACATGGTGAAGGTTTTACGGAATTTACTGATGCCAGCGCTGTCACAAGTGTGCTACAACAGCAACTGGCAACTGTGCGCTATGTGAATCATGCTGCGCAAGCGACCGAGGTCTACCCGTTTAACCCGAATGGCTCACCACAGGGTTTGACTGGTTTCACCACGCAAGACGGCCGTTTCAGCATCATGATGCCGCACCCGGAACGTGTGTTTAGAACGGTTCAGCACTCCTGGCACCCTGACGAGTGGCAAGAAGACGGTCCGTGGATGCGCATGTTCCGTAACGCACGCAAGTTTGTGGCGTAAGCGAAACCAAGCGCAAGACCAATGAGTTTCGCAGCAAAACAACGTTGTTATTTTTAAAAATGAAAATCAGGTGTTTGGAGAGATTATGAAATCAGTTAAGTTTTTAGTGGCCTTGTTCTCACTGTCATTTGCGTTGCAGGCATTTGCCTTGTCAGATGAGGATTATATGGAGTTTACCGAGGCGCTGACAGGTGGCAATGTCAAAGTGGTTAAAAAGTTTGTTGAGGCTGACCCAACACTGGTCAAACAAAAATTCTTTGCCTGGGAGCCACTGCAAATGGCCGCGTCAAAAGGCAAACTCGACGTTGTGAAATACCTGGTCTCAAAAGGGGCTGACCTCAACTATGTGCACCCGGCCAGCCATAACACGGCTTTTCATATGTCTGCCTTTATCGGTGACACTGCAACCATGAAATATCTGGCTTCTGCTGGCGCCGATGTGAACATCAAGCTCAAAGGTGATGTATCACTGGTGCGTTACTTTAAAGAAGAGAACGACCAAAAGATGGTGAACTTGCTGACTGAGCTTGGCACCAAAAATGATGGCTGTCAGGAAGAAAAATGCTTCTAATCGTTGGCTATTCGCAACGATGTTAATCAAAAACGGTCATGAATCTCATGGCCGTTTTTGTTTTGGGCCCAGCGTTTCTGACCCTGTGTAACCATAGTCACTCACAGGATGGTCAAGCATTGAGAATAATAGACGACCAATACTCACAACAAGTTTCGGGGGGAAGCATGAAACATGTATACGCTAGTGTCTTATGGATATGGGTCGTGGCATGGCCATATGCAGCACAGGCAGAAGATAACTCTGCCATTCACACCCTGGCGGCCTCTTGCGCCGCTTGCCATGGTCCAAACGGCAACAGCCTGGGCGGCACGCCAACCCTGGCCGCACTTAATCAAGACTACTTTGTACAGCGCATGCAAGGCTTTAAGGACGGCTCAGTGAGTGCCACGGTAATGCACCATCACGCCAAAGGCTTAACGACGGCAGAAATTTCTGCGCTAGCCACTTACTTTGCGCAACAGCCAAGACAGACGCCGTACGCCCTGCCACATCAATCATTTCTGGGGGCACAATAATGACACGCGACTCAATATTGACCAGCCACCCGCATATACCGGCACGCAGGCAGTTTGTCCGCTCGGTAATTTATGGCGGACTCGCTTTTTATGGCCTGCCAGCCTTTGCCCGCGCCAGCAAACCGCCACTGGGGCATGTGGTGATTGTGGGCGCAGGCTTTGCCGGGCTCACCGCAGCCAAATATTTACGCGCCTGGAGCATGGGCAACCTCAAAGTCACCATCATTGAGCCCAACCCGCAATTTATCTCCTGCCCGCAAAGTAATCTGGTGCTGGGCGGCAGCCGCACGCTGGATCAGTTAAGTTTTGGGTATGACTTATCACGCAAACAGCATGGCCTGCACTGGATACAAGACAGCGTGGTGGGGGTAGATTTAGCCAACAAACAAGTGAGCCTCACGCGGGGCAATGTCAGTTATGACCGCCTGGTGCTGGCGCCGGGCGTTGACTTTAATTACAGCAAAATTCCGGGCATGCCCGCACCGGTGGCTGATATTCCACATGCCTGGAAAGCGGGTAAACAAACGCTGCAATTACGGCAGCAACTTGAGAGCATGCCAGATGGTGGCAGCTTTGTGATGACGATTCCAGCAGGCGCTTATCGTTGCCCGCCCGGCCCTTATGAGCGCGCCTGCCAGGTCGCGCATTATTTCAAGCAGCACAAACCACGCAGCAAAGTGATTATTCTAGATGCCAATGCCGACATCACCTCTAAAAAAGGGTTATTTTTGCAAAGCTTTAATGGCACCTACCAGGGCATCATCGAATACCATAACAATAGCGAAATTTTGCAACTGGACCCAGTGAACAAAACCGTGAGAACCGACTTTGAAACAGTCAAGGCAGACGTACTCAATGTAATTCCGCCACAACTGGCAGGCAAAGTGGCGCAAGTGGCTGGCCTGAATAATGTGGACCAACGCTGGTGCGAGGTAGACTTTGTGACCTATGCCTCAAGCGTACAAGCCGATGTGCATATTATTGGCGACAGTATTTCGGCCGGCTTGCCGAAATCTGCCCATATGGCGACCTCTCAGGCCAAAATCTGTGCCGCCGCGATTATCGACTTGCAAACAGGCAATGCGCCTAATCCGCTACCGGTGTTTGCTAACACCTGCTACAGCTTTGTCGACAACCAGCAAGCCATGCATGTGGCCAATGTTTACCGTTATGACCCGGCCAAAAAGGCTATGGTGTCAGCCGAAGGCGGTGGCGTGTCATTAAAAGCAACGGCTCAAGAAGGTGAATACGCACAAGCCTGGGCAGAAAATATCTGGGCAGATACCTTGACATGACAACGGCACAGGCCCAAACCTCTCAAGCCAATAAAGTTTCTCGCTTGCTGCTGATCGCGCTTGCAGGCTTGTCTAGCGCGATTGGCTTGCATTATGCCATGGCACAAACACCTGAGGTGGAAGCGGCGCTATCAACCCTTGAAGTGCCAACCGGGCTCAAGGTTGAGCGCTTTAGCGATGTCAGCGCATGGGGTGCGCCGCGCATGCTGGCGTTAGATAAACAAGGGCAACTGCTGGTCAGTCTGTCAGATACTGGCCGTGTGTTGCGCTTAAATGCACAAGGTGAAGCAGAGGTGATTGCGCAAGGCCTCAATGCGCCACATGGTCTCACCTTGCTGGGGGATGACCTGCTGGTGGCAGAGCAAACTGGCGTGGTCAAATTACCCAAACAAGGCAATGGCTGGGGCGCACCGCAACCGTTTATCCGCAACCTGCCCAGTGGCGGCCACAGCTTGAAAACCATCAACATTTCACCTGATGGCTATATTTTCATCAATGTCGGCTCGAGTTGTAATGTCTGCGTAGAAGACAACCCCACGCGGGCCACGCTACTCAGATACACCACCGAGGGCCGCCCGGCAGGGGCGATGGTGACGGTTGGCCGCCATGCACAAAGTGCCACCTGGGCGAGCGGCCTGCGCAATAGCCAGGGCTTTACCTGGCATCCAGACACGGGGGAAATGTTTGCCACCAACAATGGCGCTGATAATCGCAGCGGCCAGAAAAATGGCAAGGTGGATGATGACTTGCCGCCTGAGCACCTGAACCGGATTGAGGCAGGCCAGCACTATGGCTGGCCATATTGCTGGAGCAACCCCGAGCAGCCGGCGCAACTGATGCAAGACCCCAATTTTAGCGGTGAAACTGGTGTTTGCCAGCAGGCACAAGCCCCGGCCATCACCTTGCCTGCGCACAGCACCCCCATAGGCATCACCTTTTTGCATCAAAGCCGCTTACCTGCCAGCATCAAACAGGATGCCATTGTGGCGTTACACGGTTCCTGGAACCGCAAACAACCCAGCGGCTATGCCTTGCTGCGTGTACAATTCAGGAACCAAAAACCAGTAACTGTCGTCCCATTCATACATGGTTGGCTGCAAGGCAAGCAAGCCTGGGGGCGGCCAGTAGATGTCATCGTCGGTGCCGATGGCTGGCTATATGTGTCAGATGATCTGACCGGCTGGATTTACCGAATTCGCAGCACGCAAGCACCATAGCGTGGCAAACTGCCAAAGACTTTTTCAGGAGTAAATGATGAAACGCATTTTATTGTCTATCAGTAGCGTGGTTTGCCTGGGCTGGGCCAGTCTCAGTCAGGCGGGCACGCAACCCGCGCTGGTGATTCAAGTACCAGAGGCTTTTTATCAGCACCCGGTGCGCTTGTTGAATCCATACTTGAATTATTGGCATAACCGCGCTGAAGCAGCTGAAGCCGTGGGCTTAAGCAGTTTTCAGGCGCAAAATTATGCGACCTCCAGCTGCGAGGCAGAAGCCAAAGGCCAGGCGCTGGTAGTGATTGAACCTAATATGTTTTACAACCCGCAAAGCGGCATTTTTTATAGCGAAATCACCGCCAAGGTGTATAACCAACCCGGCGCCGACAGCGCACTTGGCAAACCACTGATGACCGTCAAGGGCCAAGGCCAGTCGCGTGGCTGGCTCACCTATAATGTAGAGCACTCGACCCATCAGTCTTACCAGCAGGCATTTGACCAGGTGATTCAGCAATTGCAGCAAAACCCGGCTTTCCAGCAGTCACTGGCGCAAACACCGCTACAAACTTACCAGGCCTTGTGCAATAGCATTAATACCTTGTCCCAACCTAAAGCATTTTTCTAGGAGTGTTTATGTTGTTTTTTCAGTCTCAGCGTGCATTAATCTCCAGTTTACTGGCCACCTTATTGCTGACGATTACGAGCCATAGCCATGCGCACGGCTTAGAGCCAGTGAGTGGCTTGCTGACACCGGAATCTGTGGTGCAAGCTGCAGATGGCAAGATTTATGTATCTGAAATTAACGGATTTGGCCAGGATGGCGACGGCCAGATTCGCGTTATCGACCATGGCAAAACCTCAGTGCTGGTGCAAGGCCTGGATGACCCCAAAGGCCTGGTGCTGATTGGCAATGATTTATATATTGCCGACAAAACACGTGTGTTGCGCGTGGCGCTTAACCAGGCAACTGCCAGCGCCGAAGTATTTTTAGCCGCTGCTGACTTTCCAAAACCACCACAATTTTTAAATGACTTGAGTGCAGATGCCAATGGTAATTTGTATATCAGCGACAGTGGCGACATTTTGGGCAGCGGCAAAGGCGGCATTATTTATAAAGTGACGCCGCAACGCACACTGAGCCTGCTACTGGACGGCACCATTGATGCACGCATTTTAGCCCCTAACGGCTTGCTGGCAGATGCCAAAGGCGAGCACCTGCTATTGGTCGACTTCACATCAGGCGTGCTTTACAACTTCAATCTGCTGACAAAAAAACTGGAAGAAGTCGCCAGTGGGTTTGGTGGCGGTGATGGTATTGTCAAACAGGCCAATGGCACCATTTATGTCAGCGACTGGAAGTCAGGCAAAGTATTCCGGGTTGACTCGCAACATAAAGTCACGCTGGTGAAAGAGGGCTATCAGTCTGCAGCGGATATCGCATTAAGCCAGGACGACCATCACCTGCTGGTGCCAGACATGAAAGCAGGCAAACTGGACATCATAGACTTGCGTTAATACTGGTGCTAACCCTAAGCTTGTACTGGAATCTTAGGGCTGTACTAAATATTGCAGACAAAAAAAACCACGCTTGCGCGTGGTTAAAGTGAGAGGATACACACGAAACCGTTGATTGCTTCAACGCACTGCAGGGAATTCAGTACGCCTAGGCAACTTCACGATTACTTGGTTTGCGCAGTTTTTTTGTCAGCCTCCTTTTGGGAGCTGACCGCTGGCTGCGCAACAGCGTGTCTGGCTACTTTCAAATGTTTCTGCATTTCAACCTGATCGTGTGGCGAGGGGTTAGTCCCGGCCAGGGCATAGGCTGAAAAAATGAATCCCGACATGAATAACAGGGTCTTGTTCATGATCGCTCCTTAATCGCTGCTGCTCATTTAATATTCTGTATTTTGTTAGCATTGTGGCAAGCTGTTCGTTGTCCACCCCTGCACAATACGCCGCTCTGCTTACAGCTAACTTACGCTTGGCTTGCAGCAAACTTACAAACGAAAAACCCGTCAGCATTGAGGTACACTGGGCATATTCAAGCAAGCGGATACCAACAATGCGTTTATTAATTGTGGAAGATGATTTAGTGATTGCCAATGGACTGGTACGCGCATTAACCCAGTCACAATACGCGGTCGACCACGTCACCGATGGCAAGCAGGCCTTGCGCGCTATTCAGGATGACGTTTACGACATGGTCATTCTTGACCTCGGCTTACCCACCATGGACGGCATGCAACTGTTATCGCACTTGCGCCAGCAGGCCAATGCGATTGCCGTGTTGATTTTAACGGCGCGTGAAGATGTGGCCACCCGCGTGCAAGCGCTAGACCTTGGCGCGGATGATTTTCTCACCAAACCGTTTCATCTCGAAGAACTGGAAGCACGCGTGCGTGCACTGATCAGGCGCAGCAAACTGGGCAACAACCTGCCGTTACAATGCGGTAATTTAAAACTCGATGTCGCCAACAAACTGGCTAGCATTAATGACCAACTGATTACGCTCTCTGCACGTGAACTTAACCTGCTGGAAACACTCATGATGCGTATGGGTAAAATTATCGCCAAAGAACAAATCATGGAGTCTTTGTGCAACTGGGATGAAACCTTGGGCGACAACGCCATTGAGGTATATATCCACCGCTTGCGCAAAAAAATTGAACCCAGTGGCGCCCATATCCGTACCGTCCGCGGCTTGGGCTACATGCTCGAAGCTGAACACCTGAGCCTCTAATCACACGCTAAACATCATGGGTCCACGCTCACTCAAAAACCAGTTACGGCTGTGGCTATTGTTGCCCATGTTGCTGGTGCTCGGCGTTTCTGCCGCCCTCTCCTACTCGCGCGCCTTGCTCTACGCAACCCAGGCCTATGACCAGTCCTTATTGCGCACCGTGCTCGCTCTGGCAGACGAAGTCATCATAGATGCCAATAACGAAGCCAAAATTGAGATCCCGGAAGTGGCTAGCCATTTACTGAGTTACAACGAAGGCGACCGCATCTACATTCGGATTAACGGGCCGCAAGGCAAGCTGGTATTTGGTGAGGCAAAGCTACCGCTGCCAGCCAAACCGCCCGCGGGCAACCAGCAAATCTATTACAACAGCGCTTATAAAGGCGAGGCAATTCGTGCGGTGACATTTGGCCTGCCTGAAAGCAAAGCCGCGGATGCGCGCAATATCCTGATCACCATGGCAGAAACCACCGGTAAGCGCGATGCCATGGTGGCAGAAATGGTCGAAGAAATGCTACTGCCACAAGTACTGATGATGATTCTGGCGGCGATTGTGATTGAATTAGGCATACACTTTGCGCTCAAACCGATGCAAGACCTCAGAGAGTCTTTACACCAGCGCTCTCACCGTGACTTAAGCCCGCTGCACACTGACTCTTCTCCGCTTGAGTTGCAGCCCTTGGTGCAAGCCATGAATGCGCTGCTGTCCCGTGTGAAGGCGGGCTTGCAGCAACAGCAGCAATTTATTGCCGATGCATCGCACCAGTTGCGCACCCCGATTGCCGGCTTGCAAACACAAGCAGAACTGGCATTAAGAAGCCACCCACCAGCAGCTGTGCAAGAGCCGCTCAATTATATGCTGCGCAGCACAACGCGCTTATCGCACCTGATTCAACGCCTGCTGAGCATGGCCAGAACCGATGCTGCCAGCAGCCAGCTTGAGTTCCAGCCGGTGTCGCTGACCGATATTATTTACGACGAATGCGCGCGCTGGGTAGGCCCGGCCTCTGACAAGCAACTGGAACTGGAAGTACTGATTGAAACCCGGCAAGACAAGGTAGTGGGCGATGCTTTAATGCTGTCAGAGATGCTCAACAACCTGCTCGAAAATGCCATCCAGTACACGCCAGAACAAGGCCTGCTGGAGATCCGTCTCTGGCAAAGCGAGCAGTATTTAATGCTACAAGTGTCTGACAGTGGCCTAGGCATTCCACCCGACCAGACTGCCTTGATTTTTGAGCGGTTTCACCGGCTAGACCCTAACCAGGGTAATGGTTGCGGCTTGGGCCTGGCCATTGTCGCCGAGATCGCAGAACACCATAATGCTACGATCACCGTTGCATCCGGGTTGCAACATCCAATCACACAGCACACTGGCAGCCAATTCACGGTAAAATTCCAACGCTATGACATCCTGCCTGAGAACCCTCGCCCTGCAAGCACTGACGTGCTGTGACCCACACCAAAAATGTCAGCAAGTGGCCTCTATTTGGGCCGCAACAGAAGCGCAAAAACTAAACTGCCTGCCGCACCTAATGCTGGTGGCAGCCGACCAGTCCATCCCTGGCCAGCCTCAACAGCCCAATCTGGTGCCGCCCAGGCAAGTACAGCGTCGCGCCATGAATACAGCCGAAGGCCGTGCAGCGCTCATTCATGCGCTGGCACATATTGAGTTTAATGCAATTAATCTGGCGTTAGATGCCGTCTGGCGTTTTGCCGAAATGCCTGAAAACTATTACCGTGACTGGTTGCAAGTCGCCAAAGAGGAGGCCTACCACTTCTCTTTATTACGTGCGCACCTGCAAACATTGGGCTTTGATTACGGGGACTTTGACGCGCATAACAGCTTGTGGGAGATGGTAGAAAAAACGCAATCTGACGTGCTGGCACGGATGGCGCTAGTTCCTCGCACCATGGAAGCCCGCGGGCTGGATGCCGCCCCGCCACTTAAACAAAAGCTCGCCCAGGCAGGCGACCATGCCGCAGCAGACATTCTGGATATTATTCTGCGCGACGAAATTGGCCACGTCGCCATTGGTAACCGCTGGTTTCAATATTTATGCGACCAGCGCGGCTTAGATATTGTGTCTATATTTGAAACCTTGCGCCAGCAATACCATGCACCCAAACTACGGCCACCATTTAATATGGAGGCGCGTAAACTGGCAGGCTTTAGTGAAATTGAACTGGCATATTTAAACGCTGAAGACGTTTAAACAGGCTTTCTAGGGGCAAGGTGACGGAAAGTGATACGGCCTTTACCCATATCATAGGGCGACATTTCAATGGTAATTTTGTCACCCGCCAAAATACGTATTTTATGCTTGCGCATTTTGCCACCGGTATACGCAATCAGCTTATGACCGTTATCCAGCGTCACGCGATAACGCGCATCTGGCAATATTTCAGTCACTGCACCCTGCATCTCAATCAATTCTTCTTTAGCCATGCTCACTCCTTAAAATAAAAACAAAAAAAGCCCGTGCAAACGGGCTTTTTAGCGGGTGAATCTCACCCAAACGCGCGTAACTAAGCAATGATTTGAATTGCAGACGCTTGTTTACCCTTAGGGCCTGTCGTTTCTTCATAAGAAACGCGCTGATTGTCTGCCAAGCTTTTGAAGCCAGCAGATTGAATTGCTGAGAAGTGTGCGAACAAATCGTCACCACCTTGATCAGGCGTAATAAAACCAAAGCCTTTTGCATCGTTAAACCATTTTACAGTACCTGTTGCCATATTAATTTCCTTAAAAAATGAAAGGGTTTCCCCTATTTAGGGCGAGGGTCAAGGTAGTGGGATTAACGATAGAACCGAAAGATAACACCAGAAAAACAACAATGCTTGAACTTCGCAAAGTGCACTATGCACTTTAATTACCACAATAGCAACCATTTTCTTTATAAAAATATCAATGACTCAATGATTTAATACCGCCATCAAGCGCAAAACTGTGCCGCGCGCCCTTCTGGCAGCGGCTTCACTTATATAGTGAGCAAATTTGCCACACCATCCAACCCCGCCACATTTAAGGCATACATGGCCTGTTGCTGCACCACTGGCTTGGCGTGATAAGCAACACCAACAGCAGCCACCGCCATCATGGTCAGGTCATTGGCGCCGTCACCAATAGCAATGGTTTGTGTGACATCCAAGCCAAGCGCGTCACGTAGTTTGAGTAGCTCGTCGGCTTTACGCTGGGCATCTACAATATCGCCCACGACATTGCCCGTGAGTTTGCCGTCGACGATTTCCAGTGTATTAGACACCGCATAATCCAGCCCCAGCGTCTCTTTGACATAGTCGGCAAAAAAGGTAAAACCGCCAGACACCACCATGGTTTTAATCCCATGTTGTTTGCAGGTGTCAATCCACGCTTGTGCGCCAGGATTAAAGCTTAAGCGCTCATCAATCACGCGCTGCAGCGCAGTGGCGGGCAGGCCTTTAAGCAAGGCAACGCGTTTGCGCAAACTGGCTGCAAAATCAAGCTCGCCACGCATGGCCGCCTCGGTAATCTCAGCCACTTGCGGCTTAAGGTGCATCATGTCGGCAATTTCGTCAATGCATTCAATCGCGATCAAGGTAGAGTCCATATCCATCACGCACAGGCCTATTTTCTGCAAACGGTGCGCATCCTGCACCAGGGCGCAATCAATCTGCTGGCTGGCACAAAATGCTTGTACATCCACATAATCGCCCTCAGTAACCGGCAGATAATAAGCATGTTGCGCCACTTGCATAAACTGCGTATGCCCGCCAACCAAACCATGAATATGAGACAAATGTGCCATGCTGATCGCAGGGCCCTGAACCACTAAACGCATGATAAAAATCGCTTATTGAACAAAAGCGCGATTATACCAGTTGCCTACTCAAACGCTGAGAACAGGCCGTTTTTAAGGAGTATTTCTGTTTTTGGAATGCTGCAAGCGATGGTATGCTTGCAAGCAAATTAAAAACCCTTGGGAAACGTATGAAACAAGACTCACAAACACTGCCATGGCTGAACTTACCCAATCTGCCATTGCCGCTTAAAGCGCTGTTTATCGGCTACTTGCTGGTGATCGGCGTCGGCTTGTGTATGGCCGGTTTGCAAATCATGCTCACACACGGCATGGCCGATGGTAAGTTTGGCTTATCCGTCAACGACATTGTTTACAGCTATTATGGCGATCGCAGCGGCACCAAGCTCGCCAGCAAACTCAATGGCTCCATGTCTGACAAAGCGCCAATAGAGGTACGTCAGGACATTATCAAATGGGCGCAACAAGGCGCACCAGAAGACCAGTGGGAGCCGCATTACAAACAGGTGTTTGCGCAACACTGTATCGTTTGCCACAGCAATATTCCGGGCATCCCTAACTTTACCAAGTACGAAGAAGTGAAGTCGCGTGCGGAAGTCAACGAAGGCGCCACCATCAGCGGCCTGACGCGTGTTTCGCATATTCACTTGTTTGGCATTAGTTTTATTTTCTTTTTTATTGGCCTGATTTTCAGCTTTGCCGTCAACGTGCCTAAAACCGCTAAAATCGTGGCGATTGCCTTCCCGTTTGCGTTTCTGATTATTGACGTCATGTCGTGGTGGTTGACCAAATTGTCACCCCACTTTGCCTGGCTGACTATTATCGGTGGCGTCGGTTACAGCCTGGCCTCTAGCTATATGTGGGTAGTGAGCATGTACCAGATGCTGATTCTCTCCCGCAAGGGCAAGGTTTACGGCAACGCCTGGGCGCAAGACCTTTAAAAACACACGCCTCAGCAGAGATAAAAACCGCACTTGTGTGCGGTTTTTTTAATTGCAGTCTAGCCTTGCCGGGGTATTTGCGCGAAAATAGCCACTTAACCATAAAAAGCCCCTATTTTCATGAATCTGCACGAATACCAGGCCAAACAGTTACTGCAAAAGTACGGTTTGGCAACCCCGACCGGTCTGGTCGTCCAATCTGAAGAAGCTGCTGCGGCTGCCACCAAAGAACTGGGCGGAGAAGCCTGGGTCGTCAAGGCGCAAGTGCACGCGGGCGGCCGCGGCAAAGCCGGTGGTGTCAAGGTGGTGAAATCTGCCCTTGAAGCACAAACAGTCGCAGGCGGCTTGCTCGGTAAACATTTAGTAACTTACCAGAATGCGCCAGATGGCCAGCCGGTGCACCAGGTGTTGGTCGAGCAAACCTTGCCGATTGCGCGCGAGTTATATTTATCTATGCTGGTAGACCGCACGCTGGAGCGCGTGGTGATGGTGGCCTCTAGTGCTGGCGGCATGGACATTGAAGAAATTGCCGCTACCCAGCCAGAAAAAATCCTGCAGGAAATCTGCGACCCGCTCAATGGCCTGGTCGACTATCAGGCACGTAACCTGGCATTTAGCCTGGGTTTGAGCGGCGACCAGATTGGGGCGTTTACCAAACTGGCCAAAGGCTTATACAAATTATTTAAAGATAATGACTTAGCACTGCTCGAAATCAATCCGCTGATCGTAACCACAGATGGCAAGCTGGTTGCGCTGGATTGCAAAATGACGGTGGATGACAATGCCTTGTACCGCCAAAAACCGTTTGCCGAAATCCGCGACTGGTCACAAGATGATGCCAAAGAAGCCGAAGCGCACCATAGCGGCCTTAACTACATTGCCCTGAATGGCAATATCGGTTGTATGGTCAATGGCGCAGGCCTGGCCATGGCAACCATGGACTTGATCAAACTGCATGGTGGCATGCCAGCCAACTTTTTAGATGTGGGCGGTGGCGCGACGGCAGAAACCGTGACCAAAGCGTTTAAGATTATTTTGGCAGACAGCAATGTTAAAGCGATTTTGGTAAACATTTTTGGCGGCATCATGCGTTGTGACATTATTGCGACCGGCATTATCTCTGCAGTGCGTGAAGTCGGCATGACAATTCCGGTCGTGGTGCGCCTCGAAGGCACCAACGTAGAACTGGGCAAGCAAATGCTGCGCGACAGTGGTTTAAACATTATTTCTGCCGAAGGTTTGACCGACGCAGCCCAGCAAGCAGTCAAAGCAGTGAGCAAAGGTGTGTAGTCATGGCAATTTTAGTGGATAAAAATACCAAAGTATTGTGCCAGGGGTTCACTGGTAAACAAGGCACCTTTCACTCTGAGCAAGCGCTGGCTTACGGTACAAAAATGGTGGGGGGCGTGACGCCAGGCAAAGGCGGCCAGCAGCATCTGGCGCTGCCCGTGTTTAATACCATGCGCGAAGCGGTGAAAGAAACACAGGCCAATGCCAGCGTTATTTATGTGCCACCGCCCTTTGCGGCGGACTCGATTTTGGAAGCGGCTGATGCGGGCATTGAACTGATTGTTTGCATCACCGAAGGGATCCCGGTGCTGGATATGCTCAATGTCAAAGCGGCATTGCTCGCCAATGGCACCAAATTGATTGGCCCTAACTGCCCGGGTGTGATTACACCGGGCGAATGCAAAATCGGCATCATGCCCGGCAGCATACACCAACGTGGCAAAGTCGGCGTGGTATCACGCTCAGGCACGCTCACCTATGAAGCCGTGCATCAAACCACCGCACTCGGCCTGGGTCAAACCACCTGCGTCGGGATTGGCGGCGACCCGATCAAAGGCCTGAACTTTATCGAGTGTCTGGCGCTGTTCCAACAAGACCCGGAAACAGAAGCGATTATCATGGTCGGCGAAATTGGTGGCAGCGACGAAGAAGCCGCGGCTGACTTTATCAAGCATCACGTGACCAAGCCAGTCGCGGCTTATATTGCAGGGCTCACGGCGCCCAAAGGCAAACGCATGGGCCATGCCGGTGCGATTATTTCGGGTGGATCTGGCAAAGCAGAAGACAAAATTGCCGCACTGGAAGCGGCTGGCTGCGTGGTCGCAGCCTCGCCTGCCGGTTTGGGCGAAGCAGTACTCGAAGCTATCAAGCGCGCGACAACATAAACAAAGGAA